>NZ_CP006873.1 GCF_000709555.1 Candidatus Walczuchella monophlebidarum | reverse complement strand
TATTTAAATGCTTATCCCTAAGTGTTTATAACACTATTTTTCCAATAGCGGTATATGTTTTTCTTGTTGAATTTGTTTTATGAAATATGCATTGATCATAGTATCTTCTAGACCACTGCGTCAATTTCATCAGGTCCTAATATTCTTTTCACTTAGACGCTGCACGAATAATTTCTGCATTTCGCTAAACCGTTTTTCTAATCTACCGGAGCGCACCTTACTTATATTTTTTAACCATTCAAAGTAAGAAACCGTTACCCAGCATTTAGATAAACATCCGTAATGATAATAAGACCACTCTTATTCAGAACATATGACGATATATAATTTTTGCTTGTATCATATGAGCATTCCCTATATTAATGACATTTTCTAGAGCATAGGTCGCATTCAAGAGCCTTTCTATTATCTGGATAGATTTATTCTCTTTAATATATGCTTTTACTTTATTCGTATTTAATCCATTTTCGTTAGCCCACTCTCTCTCAGCTATTATTTTAGCACCAGTAAAAAAACTTTGCAGCGTGATGATGAGACGCTTATCTTCTAACCCGCAATCCAGTAATACGTCCACGGACTCTGCCCTCCGGTTACGCAAGCCACTTCACCAGGCTTTAATGATCTCCAACTCTCTCTCCTAATCAGGATACCGATAAAGTTTTTTTTTATTAATTCAGAAGTGTAACGGCGCGTAATTTTTTCAATCAGGTGCGGTATCCAGAGAAGTTTCTGATGCGAATGTTGCACACTATAGGATTCGATTGCAAGCTTTTACTTCAAGCAACACTTTTTTTTTCATTACTTCTCTATCTCTTAGACTACAATATTAATTATTTTATTCTGGATAATAATCGTATTCTTGATTTTTTTTCCCTGTAAATATTTTTTAGTTTCTGGATGTCTCAGAACCTCTTTTTTAATAAATTTTTGAGGAGTTCCAATAGGAAAATTCATTTTAAAACGCAGTTTCCCATTGAACGTTATCGGATATTCTATTATATTATCTGTAATATATTGTTTCTCGCACTTGGGCATAGGAACAAAGCATATAAAATCTTTATGGTTTAAACGATGCCAAAGTTCTTCAGAGATATGTGGAGCAAAGGGAGCTAGTAAAATAACTAGAGGTTCCAAAATTTTTCTACTTTTACATTGAATTTCACTCAATTTATTTGTAGCAATCATCAAAGCACTTATCGAAGTATTGAATGAAAAATTAGGGATATCTTCTCTTATTTTCTTTATGGTGCAATGTAATATTTTTAATTCTTTAATAGAGGGAGACGATTCCTCAACATAAAAACTTTCTCTGGAATGAAATAATCTCCAAAATTTCTTTAAAAACTGATGTGCTCCTTTAATCCCTCTAGTATTCCAAAGTTTCGTCTGATTTAGAGGTCCTAAAAACATCTCATGTATTCGCAAGGTATCTGCTCCATACTTTTCGTAAATATCATCTGGATTTCTCACATTAAACTTTGATTTCGACATTTTTTCTATTTTTCTTTTGCAAAAGAATTTCCCACTTTCGATGGAAAATTCAGCTTTAGAAAATTCTGGATGATACTTTTTGAATTTGTCAATATCGAGTTCATCTCCGTTTTTTAAAAGATGAATATCAACATAAAATTGTTGTGTTTTCTCTTGATTTCTTATTAATCCAGATGAGATAAAACGTTGTGTACCTTCTATTCTTGTTATCATAGCTGAGTGTTCTAATACCATTCCTTGGTTAAGGAGCTTTTTGAAGGGTTCCTCGGTACTCACCCAACCAAAATCTTTCAAAAATTTATGCAAGAATCTTGAATAGATAAGATGTCCTGTCGAATGTTCTTTACCTCCAACATATAAGTCTACGTTTTTCCAATAACTTGAAGAAGTCGTATCTATTGGGGAGTTATCATTATCAGTATTCATATAACGCAAAAAATACCAACTAGAACCAGCCCATCCAGGCATAGTACTAGTTTCTAAAGGAAAGATAGTTTTTTCGTCTATAAGTTTATTGGAGACTATTTTTTGTTTTTTTTCATACCAAGCCCAATGTGTAGCTCTTCCCAATGGTGGCTTACCTTCTTGAGTCGTCATATATTTATCCACTATTGGTAATAAAAGTGGGAGTTTTTTTTCAGGTATCCCGAAAGGAACCCCTTTTTTATAATAAATTGGAATCGGTTCACCCCAATAACGTTGTCTAGAGAAAACTGCATTTCTGAACCGATAATTTACCGTTCTATATCCCAAACCCTTTTCTTCTATTTTTTCAATAGACTTTTTAAGTGCTTCTTCTGCGCTAAGTCCGTTAAGAAAATCTGAGTGGATGCATTCTCCTTTTTTAATATCGTACGCTTTTTTATATACATCTTTCCCACCGCTGATTACTTCTATAATTTTTAATCCATATTTTTTGGCAAACATATGATCACGGGTGTTGTGAGCAGGAACCGCCATAATCGCCCCTGTACCATAACTATTTAAGACATAATCACTGATATACACTGGTATCCGTTCATTTGTGAACGGATGTGCAACATAAGCCCCCGTAAATACGCCAGATGTAGCGTGGGTTAACCTTTCCCGGTCATTGCGTTTTTTGCTCTCTTCGACATAGGTTTTTACTTCATTTATTTGTTTTTTAATAGTAATTTTTTCCCATAATTCATGCTCGGGGGCTAATACTATGAAACTAACTCCAAAAATGGTCTCCGGTCTTGGAGTAAAAATCTCTATATATGTTCCGGGATTATCTATTACAAAAAAAAACAGATTCAATCCAAAGGATTTCCCAATCCATTGTTTTTGTGCTTCTTTAATTGATTCTGGCCAGTCTATATTTTCTAATCCTTGTAAAAGACGATCAGCATAAGAAGTAATCCTAATGCTCCATTGAATAGTTTTTTTTTGATATACTGGATAACCACCTCGTTCGCTTTTTCCTTCTATGACTTCATCATTAGCTAGTACAGTACCTAGATGAGGGCACCAATTGACTGTAGTTTCCGATCGAAAGGCTAATCTATACTTTTGAAGTATTTCTTCTTTCCTAGAGAGGGGAAATGAGTTCCATTCTTTAGCCGTAAATTTGTTTCTGTTTTCTTCTGGAGATCTTATTACAAGATTTCCTTCTTTTTCAAAAATTGAAATCAACTCATTGATAGGACGTGCTCTTTTAAGAGAGATGTCATACCAAGAATTGTAAAGCTGTAGAAATATCCATTGAGTCCATCGATAATAATCAGGATCGCTAGTACATACTTCTCTACTCCAATCGAAAGAAAGACCTAATCGTTTAAGTTGTTTCTTATATCTTTGGATATTGACTTTGGTAGTAAGAGAGGGATGTTGTCCTGTTTGGATAGCATATTGTTCAGAAGGAAGTCCAAACGCATCAAATCCAATTGGATGAAGTACGTTATAATTTTCAGAACGTTTATATCTTGTATAAATATCAGAAGCAATATATCCAAGAGGATGACCTACGTGCAATCCTGCTCCAGAAGGATAAGGAAACATGTCTAACACATAATATTTAGGTTTCTTAGAATGATTATCCGCTTTAAAAATTTTATATAATTCCCAACGCTTTTGCCATCTGTTTTCGATCTCTCTAAAAGTATATTCCATAAATATCGATATATTTTTTACATTCCGATAAGAAAATGTCTAATGTAAATATTTTGCAATTTGAATTGATAAGTCGAGAAAAACTAAATTCGCATGGGCATTTTTCCAAATTTCTCTACTAGCTTTGTTGATCTCTTTCAGTATCCCTTTCATATTTTCCCACTGAATATAGGTCGAAAAATACTCCCAATCAACTTTTTTCCATTGTAATGGATTAAAAGTTAATTTTTTAACGTTATAATGGGTAAAAAGTGCTATCCGGAAAATATATAAACAATAATCCAAAAATTGTATCTGTCGTTCTTTTCCCCAATTATGCAATACTTCAGACCATTCGATAAGAGTTTTTAAAGCTTTAGTTTTTTTTATAAAAAGAAATATATTTCGTATCCATTGTCTAAACACTTCCCCAAAATCGTTCTCTTCAGTACACTGTATAAGTTGCAGGGTTCTTCCTAAATCACCTTCCGCACCTTGAGCTATTACAATAGCCTTTTTTTCAATTAAATTATATTTTTTTTGCAAAATCTTTTGTATCTCCTTTACAGGAATTGGTTTTAGACGAAGAAGTTGCAACCTAGATAGAATGGGAGGCAATAATCCTCTTTCCTCTTCCCCAACGAATAGCATAATGGTTTTCTCTGGTGGGTATTCTAAAATTTTCAAAAGGTTGTTAGCTGCTACAACATTAAGACGCTCAGGCATCCACATAATTAGGACCTTATATCCTCCTTCATAGCTTTTCATTTGAAGTTTTTTAATAATTTTTTGCGTTTCTTCTATCCCAATTTTTCCTGTTTTGTTTCCAATCTTTATATACTCTAACCATTGAAACAGATTTCCATAGGAATTATTTTTAATGAATTCTCTCCATTTATAAAACAAATCTGAACTGAGAACATTTGGAGCAGTCGGAAATATAAAATGAAGATCGGGATGTTGCAATGTATCCAATTTTAAATAATTGGATGGATCTTTTTCATTGAATAACAGTTGACGTGCATAAGCTATGGATAAAGGTAAACCTCCATAGCCTGCAGGTCCTAAAAAAAATAGTGTAGGTGAAATACATCGACTTTTATACATATTTGTTAAAAACAATTTTGCTTCTTCTTGTCCAATTATATTTTCCAAATACATTTTTTTTTATTGTATAACTAATAAAAATTTACATAATTTAATGGGAAAAGATGGTCGAATAGAGCTGATGTCTCCCGCCGGAGATTGGGCATCTTTACAAGCAGCTATAGATCATGGTGCAGACTCAGTATATTTTGGGGTAGAACAATTCAATATGAGAGCTGTTTCGACGACAAATTTTACAATAGAAGAACTTCCTGAAGTTGTAAATCTCTGTAAAGAGAAAGGTGTACGGACGTACCTTGCCATGAATACTATTATTTATGATCATGACCTTTCGGTGATAAAAAAAGTATCTAATACTGCAAAAAAAATCGGGGTAGATGCGTTAATTGTTATGGATCAAGCAATAATTAATTATGCTAGGCAAATTGGGCTGGAAGTACATATTTCCACTCAATTGAACATAACGAATATAGAAACTGTGAAATTTTATTCCTTTTTTGCTGATGTTATGGTATTGAGTAGAGAACTTAGTCTAAAGCAAATACAAAAAATAAGTAAACAAATTCAAAGAGAAGAAATTATGGGTCCGTCCGGACGGTTAGTAGAGATTGAAATTTTTTGTCATGGAGCTCTATGTATGGCGATTTCTGGAAAGTGTTATCTGAGTCTTCATTCTAAAAATTCTTCGGCAAATAGAGGAGCTTGTAAGCAAAATTGTAGGAAAAAATATACAGTAATTGATCAAGAAAATGGTTTTGACATCTCGATAAATAATGAATACATGATGTCTCCAAAGGATCTTTGCACTATTGATTTTCTAGATCAAATAATTTCTTCAGGAGTTAAAATTCTTAAGATAGAAGGTAGAGGTCGTTCTCCTGAATATGTAGCTGTCACAACAGCCTGTTATCGTGAAGCGATTGATGCTATCGCCAATGATAATTTGGAAGAAAAAAATCCGGATAAATGGAGGGAACGTCTAAATTCAGTATATAATCGTGGTTTTTGGAGTGGTTATTATCTCGGGAAAAAATTAGGAGGATGGTCTGAAGTAAGCGGTTCTGTAGCTATACATAAAAAAGTCTATTTAGGTAAGGGAAGACATTATTATCCTAAATCCTCCATTGGAGAATTTATCATAGAAGCTAATGCTATCCATCTAGGGGATAAAATTTTGATAATTGGACCTACTACAGGAGTTAAGGAAATACAGGTGAATTCTCTGAAGGTAGAGAATCATTATACTAAATGTGCTGACAAGGGACAAATATGCACGATTCCTATAAACTTCAGGATAAGGAATTCCGATAAAATTTATAAACTAGTAAAGAACGATGTTAATCATTACCTTACAAAGAAATAAATGCATTGGTTGCAATTATTGTACTGAACTCTCCCCAATTCATTTTCGCATGTCCAAAACAGATGGGAAATCAGTATTATTGCATTCTGTGGAAAAAAAGGGGTTTTTTACCCTAAAAACACCTAATGATCATGACTATGAAAATAGTAAGAAAGCCTCAAAAGCTTGCCCTATAAAGATTATAAAAGTCACAAAAAAATAATATCAACGGACGTTACGACGTTACTCTTGGTAAAGGATTCTATCCTCTTTAATCAGATTAATCTAAATATATCCCAAATTAATACTAAAATCATCAATAAGGATAGAAATCTAATACCAATTAGAGTGGATTTTTCTACAAATTTCTCACTTATCTGTCTACCCATGATCATTTCTATAATAATAAAAAATACATAACCACCATCAAGAGACGGTATAGGTAAGACATTGAAAAAGGCTATCCATATAGAAAAAGTCGCAGTAATTATCCAAAAATATTCCCAGTCCCAATTGGGGGAAAAAGATTTAGTGAGAGATAGAATACTACCCACTTTTTTATAAGCTTGGGTTTTGATATTAAACACCTGTTTGAATATATTTATTTGTGCAGTTAAGCTTTCCCAGGTTTTTTTAGTCCCTGATAAAAGACTATCTAAAAACCCGTAATATTTTTTTTCTAAAGGTAACAGATTTTGCATATCCGAAATGGATCCCAAATTTCTCCCAATTTTATTATTTTTTACCATTTTTATCTTCATCTCATAACGTTCTCCATTCCTGTTTATAAAAAGTCTAATTGTATCAGACTTTTTCTTATTTAGAATTTCAAGAACCTGATCAATAAATAATACATGGTGGAAATTAATACCAATAATTTTATCTCCTTTTTTTACCCCAGCTGGGGATTGTTTTATAACATTTTTTACTATAGCTGGGATTCTAGGAAATATCCGTAATTGGGGAGGAGATGTAATATGTTTTTTGTTACGTTCTACAGTTAGATCTTTCCCCAAAAGAATAGATTTAGGCAAATCTTGAATCCGTTCAATTTTCTTTCCATTGCGTATAATGTCTCCATTCTTAATCCCTCTCTCATCTACAGTTAGACCATATTTAATATTTTTTATCGGTAAATAAGTTTCACCATAATGGAAAAGCAGACATGAAAATATAGCGATAGATAAAAGAACATTGAATATGACTCCACTAAGCATGACAATTAACCGCTGCCAAGCAGGTTTTGATGGACGGGTTATTTGTTCTTGATTAATTTTTACATAGCCACCTAGAGGAAGCCATCCTATACCATAAACAGTAGATCCAATTTTTTTTTCGAAAATAGAAAACCACGGATCAAAGAATATAACAAATCGGTATACGCGAATTTTAAATAATTTAGCTGATAAAAAATGACCTAGTTCATGCAAGATTCCAAGGATAAAACAACTAAGAATCAATTGACAAATTTGAATCAAAATCTTCATCTGGTTAAAATGTGGAAATGCGAGACATTTTATAATCACAATTTATGCTATAAACGCTTTTATTTAAAAGTAGATATCAAACAAAATCCCATTAGAATTGATAAATTTTTAGTTAATATGATCCAACATCCTACTCGTAGTAAAATAAAAAATGCTATAAAATCAGGAAAGATTTTAGTAAATGATATACCTGTAAAACAAAATTATATAGTAAAATTTAAGGATGATGTAAGTTTTATAATGAAAGATCCAGTTTTTAACGTTATTGCAGAAAACATTCCTTTAAATATTGTATATGAAGATGAATATTTATTAGTAATTAATAAGCCAACAGCTATGGCAATGTATCCTGGAAATGGAAATTATGATGGGACGCTTTTAAACGCTCTTAAATATTATTTAAAAAAACAAGATCCTTGTCAACGGATGGGGATAGTTCATAGAGTTGATAAGGATACTAGTGGTCTTATAGTAGTAGCTAAAGATAATTATAATTTTCAACATTTGTCTAGACAATTTTTTTGTAAAAACACACAACGATATTATCTGGCTTTAGTTTGGGGAAATATAGAAAAATCAGGAAAGATTAGTGGAAATATAGGTAGAAGTCTTCGAAATAGAACTATAATGAAAGTTTTTCCTGATGGTTCTTTAGGAAAGCCTGCCGTTACTTATTACAAAATTAGGGAACAATTCAGTTCTGTTACTTTGTTAAAATGTCGTTTAGAAACTGGACGGACTCATCAAATACGAGCACATTTTAAGTATATTGGTCATCCTTTGTTTAATGATATTCAATATGGAGGAAATAAAATTTTAAAAGGAACATTTTCTAAAGAATATCAACAATTTGTAAAGAATTGTTTTTCTTTTTTACATGGTCAATTTTTGCACGCTCAATCTTTAAATTTTATTCATCCTATAAGTAATAAAAATATGTATTTTGAAGTTTCTTTACCCAAAGAAATGAATGAAGTTATAAAAAAATGGCGTTCCTATTCTAGCTTATAGTCTTTTAAAATGGAGAAGTATCTGATTGTAGGTTTAGGTAATAAAGGTTTTAGTTATCAACATACTCGTCATAACATTGGTTATATGGTCCTAGATATCTTAGCTCAGAACTATAGGATAAATTTTTCTCCATGTAGGTTGGGAAATCTTTTATCTTTTTCTTTCAGAGGAAAACTATTTATACTACTAAAACCTAATACTTTTATGAATTTAAGCGGAATATCGGTCAAATATTGGATGGAAAAAGAAAAAATTCTTAGAGAGAAACTTCTCATCATTACAGATGATATTCATCTTAAGTTAGGGACATTCCGGATTCGTGATAAGGGGGGTGATGGAGGGCATAAAGGGTTGAAAAATATACAAGAGATACTTACTACTTCTCATTATCCTCGTTTTAGAATAGGTATAGGGGGGAAATTTGAAAGAGGAAAACAAAAAGATTACGTCTTAAGTGAGTGGACAAATGAAGAGTTTTTAGTACTATCGAAGTCTATAGATGAAGCAGGGAAGGCGATTATTTCTTTTGTAATGAGTGGATTACAAAAGACAATGAATATTTTTAATAAAAAGTTCTAAGACCTCTTAGTTTAAATAGGATAGAACGTGGGATTCCGGATCCCAAAGTGAGGGTTCGAATCCCTCTTAGGTCACAATGCTTGATGATTCTCGATCTCTCTTGATAAAGGTTATATTTTCTTTTAGATTTGTGATGGTATCTTAGCTCAGTTGGTAGAGCAACGGACTGAAAATCCGTGTGTCCCCAGTTCGATTCTGGGAGATACCACTTATCTATAAATGTTTTATAATAAGTTTTAAACTGATCCGGGTTAAAAGAATAAAGTACGGTTCCGAATTACTCTTATTATTAATAATCGGAAAGAAATTCCTAAATTGTTATTATTAGGTGTACCGCAGCTGAATGAATAAGCTGGAGATACAGTAGGAGTAGATATGATAAGTCCATATGACTAATAATAAGTTAAAAATTCTTCTTCTTCTTCTTCTTCGGCATCTATCAGATCTAAAGACAGCAATTTCATTAAGCGCAAATGGGGTAACTTATGTCTCTCGCTCTAGAAAATCTAGAGAACGAAGCTAAAAATACTAGATGACCGACAATAGGAATTTTTAAAATGTAGCGTTTTAAATTCTCTAACTATATGTACTTCAATCCCATGTTTTATTTAAAATATAAATGAAATTAAAAAAAATCCTAAAAGGAATTCGATTAAATAGGTATCTTGCCCATTCTGGAGTCTCTTCTAGAAGAACATCTGAGACATTTATAAAAACCGGAATAGTAGAAATAAATGGGAAAATTGTGAAAGAACCTGGTTACAGAGTATTTCCTAATGATCGAGTCAAATTTTATAATAGATTTCTTTATCCAGAAGAAAAAGTGTACATCCTTTTAAATAAACCTAAAGGTTTTATCACTACTACTCGTGACGAGAAAAATAGAAAAACTGTAATGGATCTGGTATCGAATGCTTCACCATATAGACTTTATCCAGTAGGAAGACTGGATAAACAAACCACAGGTGTTTTGTTATTTACTAATAATGGGGATTTAGCTGAAAAAATGATACATCCAAAATATAAGATAAGAAAAATTTATCATGTTAGACTAAACCGAAAATTTAAAATCTTTGATTTTGAAACAATTAAAAAAGGAATTAATTTCCCTGAGGGGAAAGCTAAAATAGATGTAATTTCTTATATACCGGGAATTCCAAAAAATAGAGTCAGCTTGACTTTACATATAGGGTGGAACAGAATAGTTAGGAGAATTTTTGAATATTTAGGTTATAAAATAGTCAATCTTGATAGAATATCGTTTTGTGGGCTTACCAAGAAATCTCTTAAAAAAGGACAATGGAGAATTATTACTGAAAAAGAAAGAAAATCACTTGAAAAATTTGTATCTCAAAAATGAGATATTTAAAGGAAATAACCATAATAAATGGACCTAATCTAAATCTTCTAGGGAAACGAGAACCAAAACTTTACGGGAATGAATCTATGGAAAAATATCTTCATGTCCTTAAAAACAAATATTTTCGATCCAATTGTAAATTGGATTATATGCAAAGTAATCATGAAGGAACACTTATTGATTTTTTACATAAGAAAAGTACAATATCTATTGGGATTGTATTAAATGCAGGTGCTTATACCCATACTTCTTTAGCAATAGCTGACGCTATTCGTGCTATTCAGATACCTGTAGTAGAAGTACATCTTACTAATGTTTATTCACGTTCAGAAATTCGTCATAGGTCCTTAATTTCTGCTGTTTGTAAAGGTTCTATCTGTGGGTTTGGTATGAAATCTTATGATCTAGCTATTATGAGTTTCCTATCTTAGTTTTCCATTGTTCATTAAGAGTTTCTATATATTTAAGAATTTTTATTTTTCCCTCTCTTGAATTAGAGGAACTTTTAAAAAAAGTGGGTATTACTTCCCAATCTTCTAATAAAGTTTTCTGATATAGTGAAATATTTCTTTCACATTTTTTAAAACTTAATTTATCTGTTTTAGTAAAAATTAAGCAAAATGGAATTTGGTTTTCACCAATATATTTCAAAAAGTTTCGATCATTTTTCTGTATAGGTAAACGACTATCTATAAGCACAAATAAACATAAAAGATTTTCACGAGAACTTAGATAATCGTATATTAATTTTTGGATTCTTTTTCTTTCCTTTTTAGATATCTCAGCATATCCATAACCTGGTAAATCTGCTAAATACCACTTATTATTGATTAAAAAATGATTAATTAAACGGGTTTTTCCTGGAAATGATGATGTTTTTGCAAGTCTTTTTCTATTCGTTAGCATATTAATCAAGCTCGATTTTCCAACATTTGACCGTCCAGCAAAGGCATATTCTGGGAAATTAGGTTCTGGGAGTTGATCTGTTTTTGTACTGCTTGATATAAAACTTGTACTTTGAATGTTTATCATAATAGTTTTTTTTGTAGACTAAAAGAAAAATTATTTATACCTTAACATGGTTAATCACAAATCCGGCTTTGTTACCATCATTGGGAATCCAAATGTAGGAAAATCCACACTAATGAACGTTTTAGTTGGGGAACGTCTTTTTGTTGTTACACCTAAAGTTCAGACAACTAGACATAGGATTATAGGAATTGTAAATAATGATAATTATCAAATTATTTTTTCTGATACTCCTGGTATTTTAGAAGCTTCTTATACAATGCAAAATATAATGATGGGTTTTGTAAAAAAATCTATTGAAGATGCAGATATACTTATTCTTATGGTGGAGGGAAGGAAAACAATGCAAAAAAACCGACAGATTTTAAAAATAATTAAAAATAATTCTAGACCTCTGTTATTGTTGATTAATAAAATCGATTGTATCGATAAAAAGACCCTTAAGGATACTATTTATTATTGGGGTAATATTTTTACAAAAGCTGAAATACTTCCAATCTCAGCAACAAAAAAAAAAAATATTCAGATCCTACTAAAAAAGGTTATCCATTTATTACCTGAACATAAAGCCTACTACCCCAAAGATGAGATTACAGACCGTTCAGAAAGATTTTTTGTTAGTGAAATTATTCGGGAGAAGATATTCTTTTTATATAGAAAAGAGATTCCCTATTCATCTGAAGTATCTATCGATAGTTTCGAAGATAAAGAATCACTTTTAAAAGTGTATTGTTCTATTCACTTGGAAAGAAACTCCCAAAAAGAGATTTTAATAGGAAACAAGGGAAAAGCTATAAAAAAATTAAGCATAATTTCAAGAAAAAGTCTTGAAAGATTCTTTCAAAAAAGAATTTTTTTACATCTTTATGTAAAGATAAATAAAAATTGGCGTTCAAATAAAAGTAAACTAAAACGTTTAGGTTATTTTCTTTCTTAAGATTACGTTGCTTCTAGAATTAAATATTTCTTTTTTCCTTTTTTCAAAAGTATATAACGTTCTGCTATTATATGGATTTTACTTAAAGTAAAATTTTCATCAACTTTTTGATGATTAACTGAAATAGATTTTTCTTTCAAAGAACGACGTGCTTCTCCTTTTGAAGAAAAAAAACAACTTTTCTCTGTTAGTACTTCTATGATAGACACACCTTTTAGCAAATCTTCCATAAAGATTGTAGCGCGGGGTACGCCCTCAAAAATAGAAAGAAATGTGTTTTCATCTAAATCTTTTAAAGAGGCTATCAAATTATTATTGAATAACAATTTTGAAGCATATACCGATTTATTATAGTATTCCGTACTATATATCCATTGAGTGATCTCTTTAGCAAGTATTTGTTGTAGAATTCGTTTATTAGGTGCTTTTTTATGCTCTTCAATAAGCTTATCTATTTCTTCAATAGGTAACAAAGTATACATTTTAATAAAACGTATTGCTTCGTCATCTGAAATATTCATCCAAAATTGAAAACAAATGTAGGGTGAAGTCCGTTTAGCATCTAACCAAATATTTCCTTCCACCTTGCTTTTACCGAATTTTGTCCCATCGGATTTAGTAACTAAAGGGAAGGTTAGACCATATGCTGTTCCCGAGGTTTTTTTTCTAATAAGTTCTATGCCAGTAACGATGTTTCCCCATTGATCTGAACCACCTATTTGTAATAGACAGTTTTCATTTTTATAAAGATGATAAAAATCATATCCTTGCAATAGTTGATAAGTGAATTCAGTAAAAGACATTCCATTTTTTGGGTTCAAACGTTTTTTTATAGAATCTTTTGATAGCAAATAGTTTATAGTAAAGTGTTTCCCTACATCTCGTCCAAATTCTATAAAAGATAGTGGACTTATCCAATCCGAATTGTTGAGCAAGCGAATATTACTCGATTTAATGTATAGTAATCGAGACAATTGTTCTTTAATACATTGAATATTTTGTTCAATGATATCCTTATCTAGTAATTTCCGTTCTTCAGATTTTCCAGATGGGTCCCCAATCATTCCCGTAGCTCCTCCTAAAACAGCTATAGGATGATGCCCTGCTCGTTCAAAATGAATGAGAAGTAAGATAGGTAACAAATTCCCGAGATGTAAAGAATCCGCCGTAGGATCAAATCCTACGTATAAAGTTATCGGTCGTTTTTTTGATTGATCAATAAGTCCTGGAGTTATATTTTTTAGTAATCCTCTCCAGGATAGTTCTTGTATGAGGTCTTTCATTAATTTTAATTTTTTATTGAAAAAAAACCGAAAAAA
The DNA here is from genome assembly GCF_000709555.1 of Candidatus Walczuchella monophlebidarum. Taxonomy (GTDB): domain Bacteria; phylum Bacteroidota; class Bacteroidia; order Flavobacteriales; family Blattabacteriaceae; genus Walczuchella; species Walczuchella monophlebidarum. The sequence continues at coordinate 295,525 of NZ_CP006873.1, read as the reverse complement.
TATCCATTATTCCTCGGATTTAGTCACTTCATGTAGTTTCCTTTTATTATTTGAATAATAAGTTGTTATGAATAACAAAATCGAAATTTTCGATACAACATTACGAGATGGAGAACAAGTACCTGGATGCAAATTGAATGTTAGAGAAAAAATTGAAATTGCACGACAACTTGAACAATTAGGAGTAGATGTAATTGAAGCAGGATTTCCTATTTCAAGTCCTGGAGATTTTAAATCAGTTAAGGAAATCAGTCAATCGGTTACCATACCTATTGTATGTGCTCTATCAAGAGCGATAAAAAAAGATATTGAAATAGCAGCAGAATCTATTAAATCAGCTAAAAGACAACGTCTTCATACAGGGATAGGCACCTCAGAATTTCATATCAGATATAAATTTAATAGTACTTCTGAAAAAATTATAGAAAATGCCATAGCAGCAGTGAAATACGCCAAAAGTTTTGTAGAAGATGTAGAATTCTATGCGGAAGATGCTGGGAGAACAGATAACGAGTTTCTTGCTCGTGTATGTGAGTCAGTGATTAAAGCCGGAGCCACAGTATTGAATATTCCTGATACAACTGGTTATTGTCTGACAGAAGAATATGGAAAAAAAATTCTTTATCTAAAAGAAAATGTTAAAGGCATTCATAAAGCTATTCTTTCTACCCATTGTCACAATGATTTAGGTTTAGCTACAGCTAATTCATTAGGTGGGATTATTCATGGTGCGAGGCAAGTAGAATGCACCATAAATGGTTTAGGGGAACGTGCTGGAAATACTTCTCTAGAAGAAATTGTTATGATTGTTAAAAAACATCGTTCATTAAGATTATATACAAATATCAAATCTGAATTACTTTGTCCTACTAGTTGGCTAGTTTATGAACGGACTGGGATGTATGTTCAAGCTAATAAAGCTATAGTAGGAGACAATGCTTTTGCTCATTCTTCAGGGATCCATCAAGATGGATTGATAAAAAAACGTGAAACTTATGAAATTCTTTCTCCTAAAGAGGTAGGTGTTAAGGAATCTTCTATAGTTTTAACGGCTCGGAGTGGCCGTGCTGCTTTAGCTTATAGATTTAAAAAAATGGGATATACTTTCTCTAAAAAAGATTTAAATCTTATTTATCCTATTTTCTTAGAACATGCGGATAAAAAAAAAGAAGTACATAATGAAGATCTTAAAATTATTTTAAAGACTGCGAATTTTATTACAAATCTTTGACCTTATGGCAAAAAGTTTATTTGATAAAGTTTGGGAATCTCATATTGTAATGAATATTCCAGGAGGTTCCGGAGTACTTTATATAGATCGACATTTTATTCATGAAGTGACTAGTCCACAAGCTTTTGAAGAATTGGAAAAAAAAGGATTACCAATATTCAGAAAACGTAAAATTATCGCTACCGCTGACCATAATGTGCCTACTAAGGACCAACATTTACCTATTCAAGATCCACTGTCAAGAAATCAAATAGAAACCTTATCTAGTAATTGTAAAAAACATAATATGAAACTATTTGGATTAGGACATAAATATCAGGGAATAGTTCATGTAATAGGCCCAGAACTGGGAATAACGTTACCTGGAATGACTATTGTTTGCGGAGATAGCCATACTTCTACGCACGGTGCTTTCGGATCTATTGCTTTTGGGATCGGGACCAGTCAAGTAGCCATGGTAATGGCTAGTCAATGTCTTCTCCAGAGAAAACCTAAACAAATGCGGATCCATGTAGAGGGTAATCTTAAGAAAGGTGTGACTCCCAAAGACGTAATACTATATATTATTTCCAAACTTGGAACTGGTGTAGCTACTGGGCATTTTGTAGAATATACAGGAGGGATATTTAGACGAATGAGCATGGAAGGTAGGATGACTATTTGTAATATGAGTATTGAAATGGGAGCCAAAGGCGGAATTATTGCTCCGGATAAAACCACTTTTTCTTACTTAGAGGGTAAGAAATTTTCTACTACAGGGATAACTTTCAAAAATGCAATAAAGTATTGGAAAAATCTTTATACGGATGAATATGCTCTATTTGATCGAAAATATTCTTTCGATGCTTCCGATATAGAACCCATGATAACATATGGCACTAATCCAGGAATGGGGATAAAAATAAGTCAAAAAATTCCTAAACATACAGACCAAAAATCTTTGGAGTATATGGGACTAAAAAACAATGAATCTCTTATAGGGAAGACTATTGATTATGTTTTTATAGGTAGTTGTACTAATGCTCGCATAGAAGATCTTTATTTAGTAGCGAAAATAGTAACAAATAAGAAAAAAGCTCAGAATGTTCAAGCAATGATTGTCCCAGGATCACAAAAAATAATTAGGAAACTTCGTGAAGAAGGATTAGATCTTATCTTTAAAAAGGCTGGATTTGAATTAAGAGAATCTGGATGTTCAGCTTGCTTAGGGATGAATGAAGATCAAATCCCTTCGGGGTCTTATTGTGTTTCTACTTCCAACAGAAATTTTGAAGGTAGGCAAGGTCATGGGTCAAGAACTTTGTTAGCGAGTCCATTAGTGGCAGCTATCACAGCTATAGAAGGAAAAATCGTTAACATAAATCGTTATATAGAAGAAAATTCTCTTTTAAATTAGATCATATGAACAAATTCACCCGCCTTATTTCAAAAGCTGTACCATTAGAAATAGAAAATATAGATACCGATCAAATTATCCCAGCACGTTTTTTAAAAACTACTACAAGAGAACATTTTGGGGAAAATTTATTTAGAGATTGGAGATTGACTTCTAATGGAATACCCATAAAAAATTTTATTCTTAATAATTCTTCTTATTCTGGGGAAATATTGCTAACTGGAAAAAATTTTGGTTGTGGCTCAAGCCGAGAACACGCTGCTTGGGCTCTTTTAGATTACGGATTTCGTGTAGTAATTTCTAGCTCCTTTGCGGATATTTTCAAAGAAAATACTTTGAATAATGGGTTATTGCCAATAGAAGTTTCTGACAAATTTTTAAAAGATCTATTCCAAGCAGTGCAAATTAATAAGAACACCTTACTCTGTGTAGATTTGGAAAAACAGATTTTAAAAATAGGAACCACCAATAAAGATGAAAGTTTTGATATAGATTCCTATAAAAAAATGTGTTTTCTTAATGGATCTGACGATATAGATTTTCTAATTAGTCTTAAAGATAAGATAAAGGCATTTGAGAAAAAGCATTCTGAGTTCCTTTCTTAAGGATTTTTTTATTATGAAAAAAAATATAGCAGTTTTATCCGGGGATGGTATTGGACCTGAAATTATGCGACAATCAATAAAAGTATTGAATGCTATAGCTAAGAAGTTTAATCATAATTTCGTTTACCAAGAAGCTTTGATTGGCGCTATAGCTATTCAAAAGACAGGAGATCCGATGCCTAAAGAAACACTAGAAATTTGTATGGAGAGTGATGCAGTATTATTGGGAACTGTTGGAAATCCTAACTATGATAGTGATACGAAAATGAGACCTGAACAAGGGTTACTAAAAATTAGGAAAGTTATGGATCTTTATTGTAATATACGTCCTATAACTACTTATGATTTATTAATGAATTCCTCTCCATTAAAAATGGAATATATAAAAGGAACAGATTTCATAATCTATCGGGAATTAATTAGTGGGATTTATTTTGGTAAAAAAGGCCGTTCTGTTGATGGAAAACAAGCTTATGACTATTGCTGCTATTCTTCCGATGAAATAGAACGTATTGGACGAGACGCTTTTAAAGCAGCGCTTTTACGAAAAAAAAAACTGACTTTAGTAGATAAGGCAAATGTGTTAGAAACCTCACGACTATGGCGAGAAATTATTAAGAAAATCTCTATAGATTATCCTGAAGTCATAGTGGATTTTCTTCTTGTAGATAATGCTAGTATGCAGATTATTCTTAATTCTTCTAGATTTGATATCATTTTAACGGAAAATATGTTTGGAGATATCTTATCAGATGAATCGAGTGTAATTACTGGTTCTATTGGGTTATTACCTTCAGCTTCTATTGGTAGAAAAAATGCTATTTTTGAACCAGTACATGGCTCTTATCCTCAAGCCGAAGGAAAAAATATAGCTAATCCTTTAGGATGTGTGCTTTCAGCTGCTATGATGCTTGATTATTTCGAATTGTCAAATGAAGCTCAAGAAATAAGAAAATCAGTGGCGAATTCTATACATAATAAAAAATCTACTGTAGATATTTGTAAGCATAAATCCTTAGGGACAGAAGAAGTAGGAGACTTTTTAAGTCAATATATTCTTAATAGATAATCAAGTTAATGTATGAAATAATAGAGGGTAGTATTATACAAATCATAGGTCCTCATTTTTAATAATTCTTCTTCAGAAAAAGATTTAATATTAGAAGTACCATGGATTCTACTGATGGTTTAAAGATAGGAATGCCTATTACTGTTTCTGTCGCGATTATTGAATGTAGTTGGACCATCGCCCAAGTTTTCTACAATGACGAAAGTTATTGATCTAGTTGAACCTTATGCAAAGGTCGTAAAAATTGGTATGCTGGTGTAGGAAAAACTGTTATAATTCAGTAACTAATAAATAATATAGCTTATCAAGGAATTTCGGTCTTTGCTTGAGTTGGCTCGCGTACAAGAGAGAGTAATGATTTGCTTCGTGAAATCTGGGTAATGAGTTGATAGAGAAGCTCTAAGGCAGTTTTGAACCTTTCCGTAGCTGAATATTATCGTGACAGTGGTAAAGGACGAGATGTTCTATTTTTTGTAAGGCAGGTAATCAACCCACTTTATCCTCTTAAATGAGTATAATGCAAGAACGGATAGTTTCTCACGCCGACGATATTACAGCTACTTTTTATACAGAAAAATTTCTTCTTTAGGTAGACTCGACTTCGAGAATATTAACTACTTAAATCGTTGTGCACACCGAGTTACAAGACATTATCTCGGTCTGGATGAACTAAGCGAAGAAGCAACGTTTTCTTTCTCAACCTTTTAACGTAGCAGAACAATTCCTAGGGAATTAGTAGACATTAAAGATCCCATTTCATGATTCTAGATGTTCATATTCCTGAAGTTGCCTTTAATCTTAAAGGAACTATACAACAAGTTATTGTAGAAAAAAAGTATAAAACAATTTATGAAGGATAAATCTCAAGTGGACATGCTACGTCATCTAATTCTTTTCAATTGTTAGATATCTATTTTAGAAAAAGGTGAAAGCTTACCATAAAAAGAGGATTACTTCATGTAAAAAAAAATAGTGTAGGAAGCAAACCTTAACAATATGCTTAAAGAAGATATTCAAGAAAAAGTAAAAAAAATAATTATAGACAAGTTAGCTATAAATGATAATGAAATACAGCCTAATGCCAATTTTATTAAAGATCTCGGTGCGGATTCTTTAGACAATGTAGAACTTATTATGGAATTTGAAAAAGAATTTAACATTTCAATACCAGATGAGGACGCAGAAAAGATATTTACCATCCAGAATGTTATAGATTATATACATCTTGCCACAAGATAGAAAGGTAGTTATTACAAGATTAGGGGTCCTATTGGAGGAGTAAGCTCCTATTACTTATTTTAATACATTTAAAACTCAGTTTGCATGCGGCTAAGGAAAATAAAAATAGAATAGGTGTTATTTGGTTGGTCATGAAAAATCTCTTTTCAATTATTTTCCAGGTAATAATCCTTTCTTTGATACTCATCTCAAAGGTCCCTGCTACAGTATCATCTTGTGCTTCTAATGCTCTTTCTACAAGAAATAATGACTTCTTCAAGACCTTTCTCTACGGATTATTTGTTCTAGGAGAACTTGCTGGCATAGGGATGATGAAAAATGCTCTTGCACAAATGTAGCACGTAACTTCAACTCCTTTAGTAGATATGACAGAAATTAAAGCAATAAAAAAAGTCTTCGTATATCAAATTAATATTAATTCTACTAAATCTATGACTGGTCATTGAGCCTCATTATTACCTTCTTGAGCCATAATCAGATTACTGATGATAACCAATCATATAATGCAAAAACGCACTATAAACGTTGGATTCTGTGGACATAATGTTTCTATTGGATTAGTCCACTTTTATACAGAAAACATTTGAATGAAACGGTACACTCTTTTTAGAGTTTCTTCCTTTCCAATCATTTCCATGATCAAAAATATATCTGGACCTTGTAGGGTCCCTACTAATGCTAAACGCATCTGCTGTATCATTTTACTAAAACACAATTGTTTTTTTTGGATAAAATCTTCAAAAGTTTTTTTAAGTGTAGATGCATAAAAATTATGCCACTTTGAAAGTGGTTGTGTTATTTTCTTTAAAAGAAAAATATTCTTCAGAGGTTCTACCTTTTTTATAGACTTAACATCATATTGATTCGGAGATTCAAAAAAATAATAAGAATGGTCCCATATTTCACTAATAAAATGAGCTCTTTCTTTTACAGCTTCAATAATTTTTCTAAGGTATTCATCTTTATAAATAATTTTATGCTTTTCAAGTTCTTTATGAAATAATGAAATAAGTTCTTCAATAGGTTTCTTACGTAAGTATTGTTGATTAATCCATTTAGCTTTTTCTTTATCAAAACGCGCTCCAGATTTACTAACTCTTTGTAAAGAAAATTTATCGATTAACTCATCTAACGAAAAGATTTCTTGTTCTCCTCCAGGATTCCAACCCAAAAGGGCAATGATATTAATAAACGCTTCCGGAAAATACCCCTTTTCTCTACATCCTAAACTATCTTTCCAATTTAAAGGAAAAACTGGGAATCCGAGACGTTCACCATCTCTTTTACTAAGTTTTCCTTTACCTTCAGGTTTAAAAATTAGAGGTAAATGCGCAAAACAAGGTATTTCCCAACCTAGTGCTTTATACAATAGTATATGAAGAGGTAATGAAGATAACCATTCTTCTCCACGAATTACATGCGTTATTTTCATCAGATGATCATCTATAACATTGGCTAAATGATAGGTAGGCATTCCATCAGATTTTACTAGAATTTTATCCTCCAAGGTCTTAGTATTAATCTTAAGTTTTCCTCTGACTTCATCATGAAGGATGAAACATTCATTTATAGTGTTTGTTTTGAAACGTATAACATACTGGGGTCCTTGTTGTAACCGATGGGATAGTTCTTGAGAAGTCATGGACAATGAATTATCCATTTGGAGTCTGGTTTTTTCATTATAAGAAAAGACTTCTCCTTTTATTTTTTCCCTCAAAGTATTTATTCTTTCTAGAGCGTCAAAAGCATAATAAGCATGTCCCTTATCGATCAGTTGACGAATATAAACATCATATAAGGGCTTCCGTTCGGATTGACGATAAGGGCCATAATTTCCAATATTAGAGGGACTTTCATTAGGAGTCAATCCACACCAATTCAACGCTTCTATTATATAATCTTCAGATCCTGGAACAATTCTATCCTGATCAGTATCTTCTATTCTAAGAATAAAATCACCTTTATGTTTTTTTGCTAATAAATAATTGTAAAGAGCTGTCCTGAGACTACCTAAATGCAATGGTCCTGTCGGACTTGGAGCAAAACGAACTCTCATATTTTTCATCTCTTTTTTTATGAGAATACTAATCCTTATGTTAATTGACGTGTCGTCGAATGGATAAAAAACCCCTTTTATATATATATTTATATTTATGCCCAAATGGCGTAATGGGTAGACGCGCTGGACTCAAAATCCAGTGGTCATTGTGACCGTGCGGGTTCGAATCCCGCTTTGGGCACGTTAGAGTATGAATCCGGAGTACGAATTGTAGGGCAGAATTGTAGAAACGCAATAGTAGCGGGAACAGGATTCGAACCTGTGACCTTCGGATTATGAGCCCGACGAGCTTCCAACTGCTCCACCCCGCAATCCAATTGTAAATATAATCATTTTTTACTAAAAAATGAGTTCAAATTTTATTTTTCTATATGAGTCCGTTGTAGAGATTGCCCATAACGCCATTCATCAATAAGTAATATCTCAGGTAAACCATTATAATTTGCTGTCCGTGTATTTTACAAGCATACAGTAATTAATCGTAGCATCTACAGCTGCAGTCTCCCCTACGTCATCTACAATATCGTGTAATCATCTGATCTCGTCCACGTATAATAATATTTTTTATTCATTTTTTCCAGTCAGAACCGTATTTTCAGTTTTTCAAAGGTGACATTTTTTATATAAAACAAATTTTCGCAATCGTGCTACAGGAATATTAAGCTGCTCTCTATATTTGGAGACAGTCCTCCTAGCTATATGATAGCCTTTTTCTCTAAGTAAAGTAGTTAATTTTTCATCGGTAAAAGGTAATTTTTTATTCTCTTGAGTAATAAAATTGGAAAGGATATTTCTTATCTCAATGGTTGAAATTTCTTCTCCCTTTTGATTAATCATTTTGTCAGAAAAAAAATCTTTTAGAAGAAAGAGACCATAAGGTGTTTCAAGATATTTACTATTTACCACCCGTGAGATAGTGGAAATATCCATGTTAATGTTAATAGCGATATCTTTCAATACCATTGGCCGAATTTGTTTCTTGTCCCCACTAAGAAAATATTCCTTTTGATAATCAATAATAGCATTCATTGTTAATAACAAAGTTTGTTCTCTATGTTTAACCGCATCGAGAAACCATTTTGCTGCATCAAGTTTTTGTTTAATAAAACGTACGGGATGATAAAAAGACTTCTGACCTTGCTGATATGAACGAAACATCTCTACATATGAAGGCGATATTCTCAGTTCTAATGAACTCGGTTTAGTTAAAGAAATTTCTAATTCACCATTTACAATATTAAGTAAAAAATCAGGAACTATATGTGTTGTAGCATCCTGAACCTGCAAGTTAGCATATGTTTTCCCAGGCTTTGGATCTAAACGTTCTATCTGATAAAGAGCTTTTCGAAGCATTTCATATGTTACATGATAACGTTCCCGCAACTTTTCATAATGTTTTTTAGAAAAAGACTCAAAATCCAGGAGGATAATATTTTTTGCTAAATCAATTGATGGACTTGAAGGTTTCTTTTGTATTTGAATTAAAAGACACTCCTTAAGATCTTTTGCTCCTATTCCTAAAGGATATAATTTTTGAACGCAATTTACAAGTAAATTGTTTACTTTTTCTTTATCCACTTTGATTCCTGTGGTCCAGGTTATATCATCGGATAAATCCTCAGGGTTTCTACGTAAATAACCATCTTCATCCAAGTTTCCTAAAATAAAATCTACTATAATAACATCTTTATCACTCAATTTAAAACCATGTAACTGCTGTTTAAGATGTTCATAAAAACTATTCAGAGTTCCCGTAGAAAAGGAGATAATTTTATCATAAGAACTTATCTTATGGGTTCTATAATCTGGAAGATCATCGTCACTGAGATATGAATCAATATTTACATCAGAGACATCTATAATTTGAGCATCTTCCTCCAAAGAGGATAATTCATCAGAATGTTCACCTTCTTCATTGAGACAAGATTCTAATACAGGATTTTCTTCAATTTCTTGGTGAAGTCTCTCTTCGAAGGCTAAAACAGGAAGCTGCACAAGTTGCATGAATTGGATCTGTTTCGGAGAAAGTTTTTGTTGAACTTTCTGTTGCAAGTTTTGTTTAAACATTTTCTAAAAATCTGCGTGTTTAGGAGTTCTAGGATAAGGAATGACATCTCTAATATTGCTCATACCTGTAGTAAATTGCACAAGACGTTCCAAACCTAAACCGAACCCACTATGTGGAGCTGAACCAAACCGCCGCGTGTCTAAATACCACCAAAGGACTTTTTCATCGATCTGAAATGCTTTCATACGATTTAATAAAATATCATATCTCTCTTCACGTTGAGACCCTCCTATAATTTCTCCTATTCTAGGAAATAGGACATCCATGGCTCTAACGGTCTTACTATCATCATTTATTCGCATATAAAAAGCCTTAATGTCTGCTGGATAATCAAATATAATAACCGGGACCCCAAAATATTTGTCTACCAAAAATCGTTCATGTTCTGATTGTAAATCCATTCCCCAGCGTATTGGATATTTAAATTTCCCTTTCTTATTTAAGTTACTAGATAATAAAATCTCAATAGCTTCGCTGTAACTAACCCTAGCAAAAGAGTGTTGCTTTATAAAGTATAAAATTTCGACAATATTTTGTCCTTCAAATTTTGGTTTCTGATTTTTAATAAAAGACCAATTAAGAAAATCTAAATCTTCAACGCAATTATTTAAAACATCATTTAGGAGACTCTTGAGAAGAGTTTCGGCTAAATCCATATTGTCTTCTAATTCATAGAAGGCCATTTCAGGTTCTACCATCCAAAATTCGGATAGATGTCGTGAAGTATTGGAATTTTCTGCACGAAAAGTAGGTCCAAACGTATAAATCTTTCCTAAAGCCATAGCAGCAGTTTCTCCAGCAAGTTGTCCAGACACGGTCAGATATGTAGAACACCCAAAGAAATCATCTAGATAACCATGATTAGGAATATTTTCCAGGTTAAAAGAAGTAATTCGGAACATTTTACCAGCGCCTTCAGCGTCCGAAGTAGTAATAATGGGAGTATGTATATAATAGAAATTATGTTTATGAAAAAAATGATGTATAGAAAAAGCCAATTGATGTCTAATCCTCAGAATAGCACTAAACAATCTGGTCCGAAAACGAAGATGAGCTTGTTCTCGAAGCTTTTCGAAGCTATGATGTTTGGGTTGTAAAATAGTTCCACGTAAGTAATTATGGGATATTTCGCTATATATTTTAATTTCTTTAGCAATAATTTCAATAGATTGTTTTTTTCCTAAACTTATTACAATAGTTCCAAAAACTCGTAAAGCAATGCCTATAGTAATTTTTTTTAGAAAATCTGAAGCAAATTTTGACCCTTCTATTACTATTTGTAAATCTTTTATAGTAGAACCATCATTCAAATCAATAAAACGTCGACTTCTAACAGATTTTACCCAACCATTTACAAAAACTTCTTTTGTCATAAGAGATGGACTTTCATCCAGTAACTCTTTAATAGAAAAGACTTTCATTAAAGGATTATATCGTCATAATTTCTTTTGCTTTTCCAGCAAGAAGTTCATCTATTTGATGAATATAAGTATTGGTAATTTTTTGCACTTTCTCTTCAGAAAGTTCTAACAAATCTTCAGAAATATTTTTGTTTTTCTTTAAAAGATGGTTAGTTTCTTTTCTTACATTTCGAATACTTACTTTTCCTAATTCTGCTTCTTCCTTAGCTATTTTCACTAATTCTTTTCTACGTTCTTCCGTTATAGGTGGAAAATGAATAATAATGGCTTCTCCATTATTCATTGGGGTAAATCCTATATTAGCATTAATTAGAGCTCTCTCTATAGAAGACAATAGACTACGTTCCCAAGGATAAATACTTAAAGTTGTCGAATCTATGATACTAATGTTGGCTATTTTATTTAATGCAGTAATAACTCCGTAATATTCTACTTTTATTGTGTCAAGCATATTTGGGTTAGCTTTTCCAGTCCGGATCTTGGAAAAATCGGTTTTAAGATGTTCTAGAGATTTTTCCATTTCTTTCTTACTAAGAGAAAGAATTTGTTGAACCTCTTCCATAAGAATGATTTACTTTAGAGGTAAATTATTATCACAGCTGATCCATAACATTTCTGGATTAACAAATATTTTTCACTATTTCATAAACGTTATGAGGGTTACTCATAGTATAATAGTGTATCACAGGGATCCCGTATTTTTTTAGTTCTTTGGATTGTTGAATAGCCCATTCTATGCCGATCCTAGATACATCTTTATTATTCTTAGCCCGTTGCACTTCACAAACAAGTTCATGAGGGAGATTGATATAAAAATGAGCAGGAATATTCCATAGTTGGGATTTGGAAGAAATGGGCTTTATTCCAGGAATAATAGGTACAGTTAATCCTTCTGACCTACAACGAGATACGAAATTAAAATATTTGGTATTATCAAAAAACATTTGTGTAATAATATAGTCTGCTCCAGATGTAATCTTTTTCCTTATATGAAAAATATCTTCATTCATATTAGGAGATTCAAAATGTTTTTCTGGATAACCAGTTACACCGATACAAAAATCCGTGGTATGTACACCTATAAAGTTTTTATCTAGATATATTCCCTTATTTAGGTAGTATATTTGTTTTACCAAATCAACCGAATGGTTATGTACATTATGTTCCGGTACATTTTTTTTTTCAAAATTCATCGTATCTCCTCTAAGCACGAAAATATTTCTTATGCCTGATAACCAGAGATCGATTAAAATATTTTCTGTCCGTTTTTTGTTAAATACTCCACAAAGTATATGGGGAACGGGATCTACTCCATACTTATTCATAATAGCTGCACAGATAGCCATTGTCCCTGGTCTTCTAGAAAATTTTTTCTTTTTTCTCAGCTTCTTTATTCCATATTCTTCCCGATGATAAGTCACATTTATAAAAGGAGGATTAAATTCCATCAGAGGATCTAGCACATCAAAAATATCTAAAATACTTCTTCCAATCAAAGGAGGAAGAATCTCGAAAGATAATAATGTGGTTTTAGCACGTTCTATGTATTCCGTGACTTTCATCAAACCTCAAAAAGGAAGAGTAATTTTTTCAAATCCAGTATAGGAAACGAGGACATTGGGAATAAGAATTTCTTTTTCATCCTGATTCTCTTCTAAAAGAACTGCTAAAATTCTTGGTAATGCTAAAGCACTGCCATTAAGAGCATGGCAAAACAGGATTTTTCCTCCGTTATTTTTATATCGGATATTAAGTCTATTAGTTTGAAAATCAGTACAATTAGATATAGAACTAACTTCTAACCAACGTTTCTGTATCGATGAATATATTTCGAAATCATACGTAATAGCCGACGTAAAACCTATATCTCTACCACATAATCGTAACAATCGAAAGGGTAAATTTAAATTCATTAAAAGTCCTTGAACATATTTGACCATTTCTTCTAAAATCTCAGAAGAAGTCTCAGGGGTAGAAATCTGGACAATTTCTACTTTATCGAATTGATGTAATCGATTAAGTCCTCGAACATTAGCTCCATAGGAACCAGCCTCCCTTCGAAAACAAGGTGTATAAGTAGTAGCTTTAATAGGTAATTTATTTTCGGGCAAAATTTTATCCCGAAAACAATTTATTAATGGGATCTCTCCAGTTGGAATTAGATACAAAAAGTCTCGAGTTATATAATACATTTGTTCTTCTTTATCAGGCAATTGTCCGGTACCTTGTACAGAAGATTCATTTACTATATACGGTAAAGCGTACTCGATATAACCTGCACGAATATTTTTATCAAGAAAATATTGTACAAGTGCTCGTTGTAACCGAGCACCTTGACCAATATATACTGGAAAACCTGATTTACTTATGTTTGCACCTAATTTCCAATCGATCAGATGAAATTTATTAGCAAGCTCGCAATGAGTGAGCTTCTTTTTATTTAATAAATGGGAAGAATGACAATTATAAAGAATCTCATTTTTTTCAGAAACAAATTTTGATTTAACTAATTTATAAGGAATATTAGGAATTTTAAGCAAAGCTTCCTTTAGGAGCTTTGACTTTTGGGAAAGTTTTTTATTCAGTTCATGTATTTCTGACTTTAATTTTAAAGATTGGGAACGAAGTGATTGTGTCCCTTTACCATTTGTGAAAAGTTTACCTATCTCTTTAGAGAGATTATTGTAAGCTGCAAGATATTCATTATATTGAAATTGGATTTTTCTTTTTTCCTTATCTAGAGACAAGATTCTATCAATTAAATAAATTTTATAAAATTTACGTGTTTTAAGTCCTTCAATGACTTTTTCCCGGTTTTCTCGTATAAATGATACTTGTAACATATAATTATTAAGTATATTTGGACGTGAAACAATGGTCAAAAATATTTAAACTGCAACCAGTCATAAAGAATAACCATTGATGGATTTTTATTTATCCATTTTAATAACAGACACGTAGGAATTTCCTTTTTTTTTATAAAACTTCACTAATCCTAATTCTGCAGCGTGTAAAGTATGATCTTTACCCATAAAAACTAGATTACCCGGGCGGTGTTTAGTTCCTCTTTGACGAACAATAATATTTCCAGGCTGGACCTTTTGACCTCCAAATATTTTTATTCCTAATCGTTTACTTGCTGAATCTCGTCCATTTTTTGAACTTCCTACTCCTTTTTTATGAGCCATTAGAATATATTTATTGAGTTATTTACTTATTCCATATTGATGGAAATAATTTTTAATTTGGTAAGTTTCTGTCTATGACCCTGTTTGATCTGATATCCTTTTCTTCTTTTTTTTTTAAAAACTATGATTTTATCAGATTTAATATGCGAAAGGACCTTTCCTATTACTTGTATTTTCTTTATAAATGGAGTACCTATGGTAACATCCCCAGACCTCTCTAGTAAAAGAACTCGATTAAAAGTTACATTTTCTCCCTCTTTTTGTTTTAACCGAGGAATATATACGAATCTGTCTTGGTAAACTTTATATTGGAACCCTGCTATCTCTACAATGACATACATGGTAAGGGGATTAAAATAAATAATAAATATACAACTTTATTTTTTTTATATAATTAATCCTCTAATTTCAGCATGGTCATAAAAGCTAATTGCGGTATTTCAATTTTCCCGATTTGCCGCATTTTTTTTTTACCTTTTTTTTGTTTTTCTATAAGTTTTTTTTTTCGGGAAATATCTCCTCCGTAACATTTAGCTATCACATCTTTTCTAAATGCCTTAATTGTTTCACTAGCAATAATTTTTCTTCCGATAGCTATTTGTATAGGAATTTCAAACTGTTGTCTTGGAATAAGTTTGTATAATTTTTCACACATTTTTTTACCTATATAAAAAGCGTTGCTTCTTGGCACTATGGCAGAAAAAGCATCTATTGTTTTAGTATTGATAAGAACATCTATTCTTACTAGATCGGAAGTCCTATACTCTATAGGAGTATAATCAAAGGAAGCATATCCCTTAGAAAGTGATTTAAGTTTATCATAAAAATCAAACACTACCTCAGCCAATGGAATTTCCAATAGAAGTTCTACCTTACTAGGCGTTATATACGATTGATTCTTAATTATTCCTCTTTTTTTTATACATAAAGACATTATTGAACCTAAATATTCACATAAGGTGATGATCGAAGCTCTTATATAAGGCTCTTCTATTCTTTCTAAAAAAGAAGAAGGAGGCATGTCCGAGGGATTATTCACCCAAAGGAATTTTTTAGTAGATTTTTTTAAAAAAGCTTTATAGGCAACATTCGGAACGGTTGTTATTACTGCAATATTGTATTCACGATGCAACCGATCTCGTATGATTTCCATATGTAACATACCTAAAAATCCGCATCGAAAACCCAAACCAAGAGCTATGGAAGATTCTGTAATAAAAGTGAGAGAAACATCGTTCAATCGTAATTTTTCAATGGAGGTACGCAACTCTTCATAGTCTTTACTATCTACTGGATAAACTCCTGCAAATACCATAGGTTTTACTTCTTTAAACCCTTTGATTGGATTTGTTGCTGGATTATCAATTGAGGTAAAAGTATCACCTACTTTAATTTCTAAAACATTTTTGATTCCTGGAATCAGATAGCCTACATTTCCAGGACCTATGGATTCCATAGGAATTTTTTTTGATTTAAAAATTCCAATTTCATCTACAGAACAAATTTTTTCAGTTCCCATGAATTTGATCTTCTGTCCTTTCCTTATTTCACCATTCAGAACGCGAAAATAAGCCTCTACTCCTCGAAAAGAGTTATAGATAGAATCAAAAATCAACGCTTGTAATGGAGATATAGGATCTCCATGAGGATGAGGAATTTTCTCTATTATAGTATTTAGAATTTTATCAATTCCTATATTTTTTTTAGCGCTCGCATAAATTATTTCTTCAGGTAAACATCCTATAAGATTTACAATATCAACAACAACTCTTTCAGGATTCGATCCTGGTAAATCGATTTTATTAAGTATAGGGATTATTTTTAAATTATTTTCTAGAGCGAGATAAAAATTAGATATAGTTTGGGCTTGTACGCCTTGCACAGCATCCACTATCAATAAAGCTCCTTCACAAGCAGTAATCGATCGCGATACTTCTGAGGAAAAATCGACATGTCCTGGAGTATCAATCAGGTTAAGTATATAATCGATTCCTTTATACTTATAATTCATTTGAATAGCGTGACTTTTAATGGTAATACCACGTTCTCGTTCAAGGTCCATGTCATCAAGAAATTGGTTTTTCTTTTCTTTATCAGAAATAGTTCCCGTTCGTTCTAGCAACCGATCTGCCAAGGTGCTCTTTCCATGGTCTATATGAGCGATAATACAGAAGTTACGTATAAATTTCATTTAGTTTTTTTTTAAAGTATTGCAAACGCAGGGATATAACGTAACACGAAAGCCCCTCTACCGGAATCGTAATGATATAGCTTGACAAAAGTAAAATTTTTATAACCTAAAAGCGGATACCATGGCATTATGTATGCAGGTTAATTTCTATCGATAGACTGAAGCAAGATTTCCTAGAAATTGAGAACGCTCGTGTAAAAGGACGAGACCAACCCAATATGTTTAGTAGGAACGGATATGAGACGTTATGATCTTTTAGACTTTCACTAAGAGAAATAGTATATATATAGACACTCACTACAGTGATTATTCTGTATAAAAAAAAATTTATTGATGCAAGAAGAAGGTTTATCTAAAGACAAAGTATTTAAGGAAGGAGAAATAAAATCTGTAGGTTTTTACAACCCGAATGCTGAATGTGGTTGCGTAGGGAGTTTTTACGCTTAATATGAAACAAGACCTTCTTCAGAAGATTCCTGAATCTGAATATAAGTATGGTTTTTATTCTCAACTCGATTCTGATAAATTTCCTAAAGGTCTCAACGAAAAGGTTATTGTTTCTCTTTCAAAAAAAAGATCTGAGCCAAATTGGATGATGCAGTGGCGACTAGAGGCCTTTAAAATATGGAAAGAAATGAAAGAGCCTGAATGGTCTCAGATTAAATATAAAAAACTTAATTATCAAGATATTAGTTATTATTCTGCTCCTAAAAGAAAAACTACTGTCAATAGTTTGGATCAAGTGGATTCTTATTTATTAGAAACTTTTAATAAACTTGGAATTCCTCTTGAAGAACAAAAGTATTTGGCGGGAGTTGCTCTAGATGTAGTAATAGACTCTATATCTGTAACGACTACTTTCAAAAAAACTTTATCAAAAAAAGGGATTATTTTTTGTTCAATAAATGAAGCTATACATAAGCATCCTGAATTAGTAAGGAAATACATTGGAACGGTAGTCCCAATAAGAGATAATTTCTATGCTGCGTTAAATTCTGCAGTATTTTCTGATGGTTCGTTTTGTTATATACCAGATGGAGTTCATTGTCCAATGGAACTTTCTACTTATTTCCGGATTAACGAAGGAGGGACAGGACAATTTGAACGGACATTAGTTATCGCTGGTAAAGGGGCTTATGTAAGTTATTTGGAAGGATGTACTGCTCCAAGACGAGATGAAAATCAGTTACATGCTGCCGTAGTAGAACTTATTTCGTTAGAAGATGCTGAAATTAAATATTCGACAGTGCAAAATTGGTTTCCTGGAGATAAAGACGGAAAGGGAGGAGTTTATAACTTTGTCACGAAAAGGGGAATTTGCGAAACAAGATCTAAAATTTCCTGGACGCAAGTAGAAACTGGTTCTTCCATAACGTGGAAATATCCATCTTGCATTTTGAAAGGAGATTATTCAATTGGAGAATTTTATTCCGTAGCTATTACAAAAAATTTTCAACAAGCCGATACAGGAACTAAGATGATCCATATTGGGAATAATACAAAAAGTACCATTATTTCTAAAGGGATTTCTTCCGGAAAATCACAAAATAGTTATCGAGGATTAGTAAAGGTTTCCAAACAAGCGGAAAATGCCCGAAATTTTTCTCAATGTGATTCACTACTTATTGGAAATAAATGTGGAGCCCACACCTTCCCTAACATAGAAGTAAACAATCCTTCTGCAAGGATAGAACATGAAGCTACCACATCGAAAATTGGAGAAGATCAGATTTTTTTTTGCAATCAAAGAGGAATAAATAAAGAAAAGGCTATAGCCCTTATCGTTAACGGTTTTAGCAAAGAAGTACTTAATAAATTGCCTCTGGAATTTTCTGTGGAAGCCAAAAAACTATTAGAAATTTCTTTAGAAGGATCAGTAGGATAGTAATATTCTGTAATTATGTTAAATATCATTGATCTTCATGTTAGGATAAAAGAAAAAAATATTCTGAGAGGAATAAATTTGAAAATTAAGAAAGGAGAAATTCATGCCATTATGGGACCTAATGGTTCTGGAAAAAGTACGCTATCTTCTATTATTGCTGGAAAAGAAGGTTACGAAGTAACTCATGGAAGCATATTTTTCGAAGGAAAAAATATTTTAAAATATTCACCAGAAAAGCGGGCACATTTAGGGATATTCCTTTCTTTTCAATATCCTATAGAAATACCAGGAGTGTCTATAACAAATTTTATTCGTACAGCTATAAACTCTTTTAGGAAGGCTAAGGGATTGGAAGAGATGACTGCTACTGATATGCTAAAGAAAATTCATCAAAACTCTACCCTTTTAGGAATAGACAAAAATTTACTTTATCGTTCTATCAACGAGGGTTTCTCAGGTGGAGAAAAAAAACTTACCGAAATTTTTCAAATGGCTATGTTAGAACCTAAATTGGCTATTCTTGATGAAACAGACTCAGGACTGGATATTGATGCACTACGAATAGTAGCTAATGGAATAAAGAGCCTAAAAAATAGGGAAAATGCGATTTTAATAATTACGCATTATCATCGTATTTTGCAGGATATTGTTCCAGATTATGTTCATGTCTTATACCAAGGTAAAATCGTAAAATCAGGGGACAAAAAACTTACGATGGAACTCGAAAAAAAAGGTTATGATTGGATAAAAACTCATTAATGATAGATATAAAAAAAAAGATTATCTCTTCTTATTTCAAGAAGAAAAGACCTTGGCATGAATATTTTCAGACACTTCGTTTTTCCGCTATAAAAACATTTAAAAAAAAAGTATTGACCACGATTGACGAATGGAACATCCCATTATTAAATCGTGATTATATGTTTTCTCATAAGACTTCTATAGAATGGAAAGATATACAGCCTCATTTATTATATCCTACTGATAGTTCCCGATTAGTCTTTGTTAATGGGGTGTATAGTGCACGGTTTTCCCAGCCCCAAGACAAAAACATTAGTGTTTTTTCTCATGGACTTTCTCCAGAAAAATATGTTTATATTATAGCTTTTTATGCTAAACTTTCTTCATCGCAAGATGGATTCAATGCTATGAATACCGCTTTAGCCCAAGATGTGGCCTATATACACATACCAGATGGTCTCAGAGTAGAACATCCTATACAAATAGTATACTTTTCTAGTGGGGTAGATTCCCACTATACACTTCTTTTTCCGAGAAACTTGGTAATTTTAGGAAAAGGATCTTACGCCGAAATTATAGAAAAACATTATACATTAGGATCATATATTCCATTAAGCAATTCTGTAACAGAGATCTATACGGATGCTCATAGTCATTTAGAATATTTTAAAATCCAGAATGATATTTCTAAATCTTCTTTAATAGATCAGACGTTTATTTATCAAAAGTTTAAAAGCAAGTGTTCTATAAGTACTTTTTCTTTTGGAGGAAAACTAGTTAGGAACAATTTACATATTTATCAACGTGATTCAAAAGGATGTTCAAAACTAAATGGGATTAGTATTCTTCATGGAGAAATTTTGGTGGATCATCATACTGTAATAGAACATGCTTATCCTAATGGTAAAAGTCATGAAATCTACAAAGGGATATTTGATGATAAAGCTAAAGGTGTTTTTAATGGAAAAATAATAGTTCGGAAAGAAGCAAAAAAAACTGATGCTTTTCAAAGGAATAACAATATTTTACTATCCAGAAAAACTTCTGTAAAGACAAAGCCTCACCTTGAAATTTTTGCAGACGATGTACGATGCACTCACGGTTGTACTATTGGTCAGTTTAACGAACAAGCTCTTTTTTATTTTCGTTCCCGGGGGATTTCTGAAAAAGAGGCTCGTGCACAATTGATGTTTGCTTTTGTTCAAGAGGTGTTAGAACATATTCCTATTCCAAAACTAAAGAAACATCTTTATGAAATCATAAGTAAAAAAATGAATGTCTATCTTAATTTTTATTTATAAACCTCAGAATGTTATCACCATCAGAAATACGTGACATAAGAAAAAATTTTCCTATTCTTTCTAAGAAAGTCTATGATCACCCTTGGATATATTTAGACAACGCAGCCACCACTCAAAAACCTATGGAAGTGATCAGTGCTATAAATAAATATTATAGCACTATGAATTCTAATGTTCATCGTGGGATTCACTATATGAGTCAAGTGGCTACAGAAGCTATGGAAAGAAGTCGTGAGCATATACACAGATTTATCAATTCTTTTAGTGTGCAGGAAATAATATTTACTAAGGGTACAACTGAATCTATTAATTTAATAGCGTACGCTATGAATGATTTTATACATGAAGGAGATGATATTATACTTTCAGAACTTGAGCATCACTCTAATATTGTCCCATGGCAAATGTTATGCCAACGCAAAAACGCCCATTTGAATATTATTCCAATAGAAACAAATGGTTGTTTATGTATAGAAGTCTTAGATAGACTTTTAAGTGAACGGACTCGGATCGTTTCTATAAATCACATTTCTAACGTGTTAGGAGTAATAAATCCTATCAAAGAAATTATCCAAAAAGTACATAATCAAGGTGCTTGGGTTTTTATTGATGGAGCTCAAGCACCTGCTCATACTAAAATAGATGTCCAAGATTTAGATGTTGACTTTTATGCTTTTTCAGCTCATAAGATGTATGGTCCTACAGGTATAGGAGTATTATATGGAAAAAAGAATTTGCTTGAAAAATTTTCTCCATGGCAAGGAGGAGGTGAAATGATTAAAGAGGTAAATTTTGATAAAACTATTTATGCTGAATTACCTTTTAAGTTAGAAGCTGGAACCCCAAATATTGCTGGAATTATTGCTTGGGAAAGCGCATTATTTTTTATCGAAAATATAGGTCTGGATAGGATTAAATCTTACGAAGATTATCTGATAAAAGAAGTAAGTCGTCATTTAAATTCATTAAATGGTCTTTCCCAGTATGCAGATACTGCACCACGTTCCACTATCGTATCTTTTAATTTATCTGGAGTACACCCGTTTGATCTAGGTAGTCTTCTAGATAGAATGGGAATTGCAGTACGCACAGGTCATCATTGTGCCCAACCGCTTATGAAAGCTTTAGGAACAATTGGAACCATTAGAGCTAGTTTTGCTGTTTATAATACCATAGAAGAAGCTGAAAAACTTTGTGAGTATATTACTAAAGCCTGCGAAATGTTGTTTATTTAACACGATTTTTATATATTTGATACGATAAAAAAATACATATAACATGGGAAAGGGAGATAAAAAAACACGTCGTGGAAAAATTAATAGAGGGACTTATGGGAACACTCGGTTGAGCCCAAAAAATATCAAACGTCTTAAAAAAAAAATATAGGATGACTATAAAGAGAGTACATAGTAGAAGGTGTAGATATCATCCTTTAAACAATGAAAAAAATTCTATACCTATTTTTAGGTGCGTTTATTTTACTTATAGTACTATATATCTACATACTATTCAATCCAACAACATCTTTTTTGTCTGAAAATCCTTTCAAATATTGTTTGGGTTTTATCATTTCGATATGTGGGTTCCTATTAATACTTATTTATTTACTAATTAAAAATAAGTAAAATATTTTTTCTATATTATTTATAATATACATTTCTATTTCCTGAACTTTCGTAAGTTCTTTCTTCATCCAAAGAAATAATATTAAATAAGAGGGTTGCCCATTTTGTTTTAAAAACTTTCGTATATAGGCGTTTCTGATTCTTCGTTTAACTAGATTTCTTTTTACTGCGCTTTTAATAAATTTTTTCGGAACATAGACACAAATTTTTGATAAAAAACATATAGATTTTTTTTGGAGAAAAATAATTTTTAATCCATTCGTTTGCACAGAATAGCCATTTTTGTAAAGTTCGATAAAATTATTTTTCACTTGTTAATTGTTTGACGAGTGTAATAAGTTTATCTGTTTAATTTGAGCTAATACCATCTAAACGCTGACGAAAGGCCTCAAAAAGGATTACAGCTGCGGCATTACTTACATTTAATGAATCAATATTTCCCCGCATTGGAATTTTTAATATTTTATCGGATGCTTTAATTATTTCTTTTGAAGCCCCAAAAGATTCTGATCCTATCACAACAGCAATTTTTGCTCTTAAATCACTATGATATAAATTAGTAGCATCATTTCTCAGTGAAGAAACTATCAGTTGGACCTTATTTTTTTTTATCCAAAAAAATAATTTTGAAGGTGCTATTTCTATGATTTTTTGGGTAAATACTGTTCCTAAGCTTGCTCGTATTACATTGGGATGAAAAATATCTGTTTTAGATTTATAAAGTATAATCCCATCTAAATCTATAGCTTCAGCACTTCTCAAAATAGCGCCTAAATTTCCAGGTTTTTCAATCCCATCAAGAATTAGCAAAAATAATGCCTTGCTTGTATTCAAATTCTCCAATTTAATAGCGTGCCGATAAAAAAGACCTATTAATCCTCCGCTTTTTTTTCTATAAGCAATTTTTTCAAAAACTTTACGGCTAATTTCTATAATTCTAGGAAAATGTTGTAGAACATTTATCTTTTCAGTAAGATCTTTACATATAAAAATTTCTTTAGGTTTATAATTTCCTTGTAACGCTTTTTCAATTTCTCTGAGGCCTTCTACAATAATAAGATGTTGCTCTATACGAAGTCCGTATTTTTTTTGTAATCTCAATAGATTTTTTATTTTCAAATTTTTATTACTGTAAATATTCATTCAGAGGGAAATATTCTACTGTATCAGTTTATGATTTATCAAATACTCGGCAATTTGTATTGCGTTAGTGGCTGCACCTTTTCGCAAATTATCAGCGACTATCCAAAGTAATAAGCTATTTTCTTGTGACAAATCCCTACGCAATCTTCCAACAAATACTTCGTCTTTTCCGTAGGAATGAATAGGCATGGGATAATAATTATTTTTCGGATTATCTTGTAGTATTAATCCTGGTGTATTTTTCAATATTTCTCGTAATTCATCTAGTTCAAAGTCTTTTTTGAAAGAAATCTGTACACTTTCAGAATGTCCCCCGATCACTGGAACCCTAACTGCTGTGGCACTCACCCCCATATTTTTTACTCCCATAATTTTCTTTGGTTCTCTTATCAATTTCAGTTCTTCTTTAGTATATCCATTTTCTTCAAAAGAATCGCACTGTGGAATTGCATTTTGGTAAATGGGGTATGGATAAATTCGGTCGCAATATTTTCCTTTCGATTCCGCAAATAATTGATCTACAGCTTTTTTTCCAGTCCCTGTGACTGATTGATAAGTAGAAATAAAGACACGTTCGATTCCGTATTTTTGATGCAAAGGATTAAGAACCATTACTAACTGAATGGTGGAACAATTAGGATTAGCAATAATTTTATCTTTTTCTGTTAGTTGATGGGCGTTAATTTCAGGTACAACGAGTTTTTTTGAAGAATCCATCCTCCAAGCTGAAGAATTATCGATGACTGTAGTTCCTATTTTTGCAAATTTAGGAGCCCATTCTTTTGAAATTTCGCTTCCAGCTGAAAATAAAGCAATGTTAGGGAACATCCTAATCGCTTTTTTTAGACTAGTAAGTTTATATTTTTTACCTTTGAAACAAATTTCTTTTTCTAGAGATCTTTCTGAAGCAACTAAGATTAATTCGGTTACCGGGAATTTTCTTTCTTCTAATACTTTTAGTATAACTTTACCTACCATTCCTGTAGCTCCAACAACGACGACTTTCATAAATTTTTTATCTATTAAAAATAGATAAATATATCAGGGTTTAGGTAACAGGAAAATATAGAGACAAATTATTATTATTTTTTACGCAAGGCCGTATCCTCGTTATCACGGAAGGAAATTGCCCCCGACTTAATTTTATAATCATAAAGCGCGGATTGAAAAATCTTTTTATTAACTCATCATTCATAATAAAGTCTTATGAATTTACATGAATATCAAGGAAAGAACATACTTCACTCTTTTGGAATAAAGGTTCCATTGGGGAAGGTAGCACGAACACCATATGAAGCCATAACTATGGCAAAAAAAATAACTAAAACCACCGGGTCCAATATTTGGATAGTCAAAGCGCAAATACATGCTGGAGGACGTGGAAAAGGAGGAGGTATAAAAATGGCGAAATCTCTGAAAGAGGTCTATGAAATATCCTCAAAAATTATAGGGATGCGTTTGATTACACCTCAAACACCGAAGGAAGGAAAACTAGTACATCGTGTAATGATAGGACAAGATGTTTATTATAAAGGGAAAAGTGAGATTAAAGAATACTATATATCTATACTCATAGACCGAAATAAAGAAAAAAATATAATCATGTATTCTCAAGAAGGAGGTGTAGATATTGAACAAATAGCTAAAGAATCACAGGAACAAATTTTGATAGAAGAGATAGACCCGTACTTTGGGATATTTGACTTTCAAGCGAAAAAGATAGCTTTTAATATGAAATTACCTACCCAGGTATTCAAAGAATTCATCATTTTTATAAAAACGCTTTATAAGGCTTATGTTGCATCAGACGCTTCCATGATTGAGATTAATCCATTATTAAAAACTTCTGATAATAAGATTATAGCTGTTGATACTAAAGTCGTTATAGATGATAATGCTCTTTATAGACATCCTGACTATGCTGCTCTGCGTGATATAGATGAGGAAGATCCTTATGAAGTGGAGGCCGCGAAAGCAGGGTTGAATTTTGTAAAACTTGATAGTAATGTTGGCTGTATTGTTAATGGGGCAGGTTTAGCTATGGCGACTATGGATCTGATTAAATTGTCTGGGGTAAGTCCCGCTAATTTTCTTGATGTAGGAGGAACCGTAGATGCACATCGAGTCGAAAAAGCTGTTTGTATTTTATTGAAAGATAAGACCATTTCAGCTATATTCATTAATATTTTCGGAGGGATTGTCCGTTGTGATACCATTGCCCAAGGTATCATAGCTGCCAATCAAATTATAGAAGGAGGAATACATGTCCCTTTGATTGTACGGTTACAAGGAACTAATGCTAAAGAAGCTAAAAAGATGATAGATCAGAGTAGATTATGCGTGCACTACGTTGTTACACTGAAAGAAGCTGCTGCTAAAATTAAAGAAATATTAATTTAATTATGCCAGCCTATATTGTTTCAGCTATAAAGTATCGGCCTAAAGATTTTAAAGATGTAGTAGGACAAAAAGCCGTTACTGAGACGCTTGAGAGAGCTATAACGAATAATCGTTTAGCTCATGCGTTTTTATTTTGTGGTCCTAAAGGAGTGGGAAAGACTACTTGCGCTCGGATATTGGCTAGAAATGTAAATATTCTTTCTCACAAGAAAGAAATATTAGAAAATAATTTTAATGTTTTTGAGTTAGATGCTGCTTCTAACAATTCAGTAGATGATATCAGAAATTTAATAGATAAGTTACGTTTTCCTCCTCAGCTTGGAAAATATAAAGTATATATCATAGATGAAGTTCATATGCTATCTCAAGCAGCCTTCAACGCTTTTTTAAAAACTTTAGAAGAACCTCCTGAACATGCGATTTTTATACTTTCTACTACTGAAAAACATAAAATATTGCCTACTATTCTTTCTAGGTGTCAAATTTACGATTTTAGAAGGATTTCTTTAGAAAATATTTATAAAAAACTAAACCAAATTGCTTCGTTAGAAGGAATTAAAACCGACATTGAGTCTTTGTATATGATTGCACAACAAGCAGATGGCTCTTTACGGGATGCACTATCCATATTTGATAGACTTATATCCTTTTCAGGAAAGCAATTAACTACAACTTTAATAAGAGATCAATTGGGGATTCTTGATCAAGAATATTATTTTAAATCAGTGGATTTTATGCTTTCCAATAATATTACAGGAATTCTATTACTTTTTCATGAAATACTACAGAACGGATTTGATGAAAAATTCTTTATAGAAGGATTGGCTCAACATTTTAAATATCTTATATTGGCCAAAAACTCAGATGGACTTTCCTTAATGGAAGTTGTTGAATCACTTAAAGAAAAGTATATTCAACAGGCATCAATCGTTTCTAAAGATTTTTTAATAGAAGCAATACAGATTTGTCACCTGGCTTATATAGATTCTAAATTAAGTCGGAATCCTCGTCTTTCTATAGAAATTTCTTTAATTAAATTATCTTCCCTAAAGGATACTAACAATCCCTGTAATTAAAGAAATTATTGATGATCAAACTTTTGAATCTTCTGCCCGAGAAGGAAAAAACGTCTTGGGAAAAATTTATGACATTAAATCATTTTTTGCTAATCAGAACCATAAAATATGAATTTGTTTCTGATTCCCTAGTAATTTTATATTTTTCTTCAAAAGAAGAAATGATGAAATTTTCATCGATACATAAATTGATCTTGAAAAATATTAAGTTTGAAACTCGGATTATACATCATCAAAAACAAATAACTTCTGGGGAAAACAAATTTTATTCTTTAATAAAAAAATATCCTCAATTAAAAATCCTTAAGGAATGTTTAGACTTATATTTTGACGATTGATTTTCCATCAGAACGTCGGATCCTTCTTTTCTTCTTTATATTTATAGTGTTCATTTCTTTTTTTTTCTTCATAGTCATCACCCTGAGCAGCTTTTTTAAATTCTCTCAATCCTGTCCCAAGACCTTTCATAAGTTCGGGAACTTTTTTTCCTCCAAATAAAAGAAGAGCCAGGATAACGATAACAATTAATTGACTAGTACCAAAATTGGCTAAAAACATTGATGTAATATTCTTCATTATGATTAAGGTTAACGGTTAGGATTTTTAATTTCTTCATCCAGAATTTAACATATTTTTCGACAATAAAAATCATATTATCACGTTATAGAAATTATATTTTTCTTTTAACGCTACTAAAAGACCTAATATAATGTGTACACACATGCGTCCTAAGGGGGATTTTATTCTATAATATTTCTGTACCCACCAATAAGAAATCAACATCATGCTTCCATAAGCAACCATGCTGATGCTATAAATACAACCCCAGGTCTTTTTAAGAACAAATTTGATAAAATAATAATTCAGGTTCCGATTATAGAAATATAGGTACCAACAAAAGGTTGTTCTGTTATTTTATAAGATAGATTGAGATATATACCAATAAACAGAAAACTACTAATACAATTTATATTACTACAGAGAAACACATAAAAAACTTCTGACATCAGATTAGAAAAAAAAGATGTATCCGTGTAATTTTTTATAAAATGGGAGAACAAATCTGTTTTGGGGTTCTGGATTTAAAATAAGTAACAAAAAAATCACAAATACTTGTTAAGAATTCGTATAAAAGTATAATAAAAGGCTTTTCCATTCGCACGCAAACCATATCATTGGGAAGCTGCAAATAAGATAAAAAAAAATTAGAAAGTATTCTTTATGATTGGAATAACCTGTTATATTGGCAATATCTTTTAAAAAAAATAATATACTTAAAAAACTTATCATACTGCTTGAGAAAAGTTGCTGTTGATCGGGATGTTAAAAACCGAAAATAAGAGTTATCAATACCGAAAGTCAGAATATTGATCAAAAAAACAGATATGGCAGACTTCTCTATATATAGAGAAAAGGATTTTTTATCTTGTAAAAATTTTGATAAAACTGTAATGAATTATCTTAGGAAGCACAATTCCTATGCTATAAACAATACTCTTTCCAAAGAATTTGATACGCAAGATTTTTAAAATTATAGAACTTTTGCAAAAAAATTAGTTTTTTTCATATATATATCTCTTTACATTCCTTTTAATTATACGTGGGGATTCCAATATATTTTTTATTAGAAACAATATGTCATGAATATTACACGCAAACAATTGGATGAACTTAATATTATATTAACCGTATCATTTAATAAATCAGCTTTTAAAGATAAAATCGAAAACAGACTTAAAGGATATCATAAAAAAGCACAATTTCCGGGGTTTAGAAAAGGGAAAGTTCCTATTGAAATAATTAAAACACATTTTTACAAAAAATTAGTTCACGAAGAAATCCAATTTTTGTTACAAAAAAATATTAGTGATTATATCTCTAGAGAAGGACTTCATATTCTCGGAAACATTTTTCCTAAAAAAGAAAATATTCTTGATGTAAATGCTGAAGAATTTGTCTTAGAATTCGAATTAGGACTAGTTCCACAATTTGACATACCACCCCTAAATAACCTATCTATTCCTTATTATAATATAGAATTAAAAGAGGAAGATATACATCATAATCTAGAGAAGTTCCAACAACGGTGTGGTTTTTTTTTCCCCAAAAAAATCATAGACGAGTCAGATTATATACAAGGTAAAATAACAGCTATTCATTCTAATAATAGAGAAAATCTTCCTAGAGAATATGCTTTTTCGTTGAAAAATTTACCTAAAAAAACAGGGTCCAAATTTCTAAAAAAAGAAAGAGGAAATATTATCGATATAAATACTTCTGAACTCTTTTTAGACGAAAATAGTTGGTCAAATTTTATAGGCAAATTTGGAGTTTCTCATTTTCCAATACGTTTTTCTATAGAAAATATCTTTAAAGTTCATCCTGCTCCTTTGAATAAAGATTTTTTTTATAAAGTCTTTGGAGAAAATAAAGTCACTTCTTTAGAAGATTTTAATAGAAAGTTTAAAAAACACATATTAAAAAATTATACTGAAGTAGTTGATAAATTTTCTTTTTATTTCATTTTTTATCGGTTGTTTGAACTAGTACGTTTCGATTTGCCTTCGAAATTTTTAACCCGTTATCTTAAATATACTAAAAGTAAAAAAGGTGCCGAAGATAATTTTTTCACCGAATATGACCAATTTGAAAAATATTTACGATATCGGTTCTTTGAAAAGAAATTATCGCAGAAATTAAAAATCAACATACGATATGAAGATATTGAAGCATCCGTATTTTCTTTAGCATATACCAAAAGGTATAATCCTATTAATGCAGAAAAAATGCAAATAAGAAAAATTTATAATTTTCTCTTTCGTAATAGTTTAATACAGGTTTTCAGAGAACGGTCAAAAAATAAAACCATTTCTTGGTCAGATTTTCTCAATCTTCTTAAAGATTATAATAAAAAAGATGTTTGACAAAAAAGAATTTAGAAAATATGCTATTGATCATTGCTCTATAAATAGCATCTTATTAGATAATTATATTAGTTCCATAACTCCTTACATCGTAGAAGAACGAAAATTAAACGTAGCCCAAATGGATGTTTTTTCCCGTTTAATGATGGAACGAATAATTTTTCTTGGTACATCGATAGATGATCACGTAGCTAATATAGTACAGGCACAACTTTTATTTTTACAATCAGTAGATTCCTATAAGGATATACAGATTTATATCAACTCTCCTGGTGGAACTGTTTATGCAGGATTAGGAATTTATGATACGATGCAAATCTTGAAACCAGATATCGCTACTGTATGTACGGGGCTAGCAGCTTCTATGGGAGCGATATTACTTTGCGCAGGCACTAAGGGCAAACGTGCAAGTCTTAAACATTCTAGAATTATGATTCATCAGCCATTAGGAGGAACACAAGGTCAGGTCTCAGATATAGAAATTGCAACCCGTGAAATTATTAAACTGAAAAAAGAACTTTCTGAGATTATTTCTCAACATTCAGGACAATCTATAGAAAAAGTAGAAAATGATTCCAATAGAGATTATTGGATGACGTCTGATGAAGCTGAAAAATATGGAATGATAGATGAAGTTTTATATAGAAAACCTGAAACCAAAATCACTTAAATCTGATGGAAAAGTGTATGTTCTGTGGATGTAAAAAAAACAATCCCGTATTATTTTTAACCGGATTATATGGGAATATATGTGTTAATTGCATAGAACAAGCTCACCATATAATTAACAAAAAAATTTCTAAAAAAAAAGAAGAGATTTCTTCTGTAGGCTCTAATATTAGTAGTCCAAAGGACCTAAAACAGTTTTTAGATCAATATATTATTTGTCAAGAAGAAGCTAAAAAAATTATTTCGGTAGCAGTTTATAATCACTATAAAAGGTTAACACATGACATCTTAGATAAACATAATGAAATAGAAATAGAAAAATCAAACGTTCTTATTATTGGTCAAACTGGAACTGGTAAAACTCTTATGGCACGTAGCATTTCACGTTTTTTGAATGTCCCTTTTACTATCGTAGATGCTACAATTCTCACTGAAGCAGGATATGTTGGAGAAGATGTGGAAAGTATATTGACGAGATTGCTACAAGCAGCTGATTACAACATTACAGCAGCAGAACGGGGTATAGTATTTATTGATGAAATAGATAAAATTGCGAGAAAGGGAGATAATCCTTCTATTACACGAGATGTTTCTGGAGAAGGAGTGCAGCAAGCTTTTCTAAAAATATTAGAAGGATCCGTGGTCAATGTTCCTCCTCACGGTGGGAGGAAACATCCTGATCAGAAAATGATCCCTATAGATACAACAAATATTTTGTTTATTGCTGGAGGATCTTTTGAAGGTATTGATAGACTTATTACCAGTCGATTGAATTTTTCATCTATAGGATATAAAAATCCTACCCGTTCTAGTATAGAACACAATGAAATTTTACAACATCTTAATGCTACAGATGTAAGAAACTTTGGACTTATTCCTGAACTCACTGGGAGATTTCCAGTGATAACCTACATGCATCCTTTGGATACACACGCACTTTATAGAATTATGACTGAACCTAAAAATGCTTTACTTAAACAGTATCAAAAACTCTTTGAGATGGATAATGTTTCTTTAATTCTTACTAAAGAGGCCATTGACAAAATTGTAACCCAATCGCTAAGTACTGGGGTGGGAGCAAGAGGGTTACGAACAATTTGTGAAAAGGTTTTCAATGATTTTATGTTTGATATAAAAAAAAATAAAAGTATTTTAAAAATCGATGGCAAAATGGTAGAAAATAAATTAAATAATTATAATTATAAAGCTTCATAATTCAGTTTTAATACTCAGACATTGAATTCCATAGAATTAAAAAATACGCCTCTAATGAGGCAATATACTGAAATCAAATCATTATATCCAGATGCATTATTATTATTTCGGGTCGGAGATTTTTATGAAACTTTTGATGAGGATGCTATTAAGTGTTCTAAAACACTGAATATTGTTCTCACAAAACGTTTTAAGGGTTCATCATCTGAAACAAAACTTGCTGGATTTCCTTATCATGCACTAGATAACTATTTACCAAAACTTGTACTAGCTGGTTTTCGTGTAGCAATTTGTGATCAAATAGAAGACCCTAAAGACCCTAAAACAACTAAAAAACTTGTAAAAAGAGGAGTAATTAGTCTGATAACGCCTGGTGTAGTTTTAAATGATGGGATTTTACCAAAATGTTCTAATAATTTTCTAGCTGTAATTCATTTTAATAATGAAACTGCTGGGTTAGCAATTCTAGATATTTCTACTGGAGAATTTCTCGTTACAGAGAATAATCTTCAATCTATTTATCAAATTATTCATCGTTTTTCACCTAGTGAAATTATTTATCAAAAAAATAAAAAATACGAATTTGAAAAATTTATAAAAAAAGAATATTTTACCTCTTCGATGGAAGAATGGGCGTTTAAATATTCATCTGCTTATGAAAAACTCATTCAGCACTTTAAAACTCATTCTCTGAAAGGATTTGGAATAGAACATCTCAAGAATGCTATTATTGCAGCAGGAGCAGCATTATTTTATCTTGAAATTACACATAATACTAAAATTAGTCATCTGTCATCAATAAGTCGAATAGATGAAGAACAATACGTGTGGTTGGATGATTTTACTGTTCGAAGTCTTGAAATATTTCATTCAAATAACCCTAATGGAATATCTCTTTTTGATGTGCTGAATCGTACACTGACTCCCATGGGAGCCAGATTATTAAAAAGATGGATGATGTTCCCTCTGAAAGAATTATCTGCAATTCAGTCTCGTCACGATTTATTAGAAACATTTATAATGTTTCCTGACTTAAGTTCTAAACTAATTGAGATTTTTTGTTCTCTTAATGATATAGAACGTCTGATCTCAAAAGTATCTACCGAAAAAATTAATCCTCGTGAATTAATGAATTTATGTTTATCTCTTGATAGTTTTGATACTATAAAAAAAATTTTATCGACTTATCAGAATAATCTTTTAAAAGAAATAGGAAAATCTTTTCCTAATTTTAGGATCTTATATAACCATATATCTAAAGCTTTACATGAAGATCCTCCTCAACAAATTGGAAAAGGAAATATTATTGCAGAATTTTTTTCAAAAGAACTTGACGAATTACGTTATTTGGTTTCTTCTGGGAAAGATTATTTACATCAGATTTGTAAACGTGAAAGAATTCGGACGGGAATTCAAAGTTTAAAAATTTCTTTTAACAAAATTTTTGGATTTTATATAGAAATACGAAATATTCATAAAAATAATATTCCCAAAAATTGGATAAGAAAACAAACATTATCCAATTCTGAACGGTATATTACTGAAGAACTTCATGAATATGAAATGCGGATTTTGGGAGCTGAAGAAAAAATTATAACTCTGGAAAAAAATTTATTTCAAGAATTAGTTGCTTTTGTTGGAGAGTATATTGAATCTCTACAAAAGGCCTCTAAACTTATAGCATATTTAGACGTTATATTATCTTTTACTAAGAATTCTCAAGAATCCAATTATGTTCGTCCCGTTATGGATAGGAGTAAAAATATTTTTATAGAGAAAGGAAGACATCCAGTTATAGAAAAACATCTTCCAATAGGAGTATCTTATATTCCAAATGATTTATCGTTAAATTCTGCATATTCTCAAATTTTTATTATCACCGGACCAAATATGTCTGGAAAGTCTGCTTTTTTACGACAAACCGCTTTGATTGTACTTATGGCTCAAATTGGAAGTTATGTTCCTGCAAAACGTGCACAATTAGGATTGGTGGATAAAATATTCAGCCGTGTTGGGGCTTATGATAATCTATCGTTAGGGGAATCTACTTTCATGGTGGAGATGAATGAAACAGCTAAGATTTTAAATAATCTCTCAAAACGTAGTTTGATAATACTTGATGAAGTAGGAAGAGGGACAAGCAATTCTGATGGAATTTCTTTAGCTTGGTCGGTAATTGAATACCTTTACAAACACTCAACTCGTCCTAAAACATTATTTGCTACACATTATCCAGAACTTAATGAAATGTCTGTTTATTTCCAAAGAATAAAGAATTATACTATTTTGGTCAAAGAACTAGATGAAAAAATTATTTTTATGTATCAACTATTACCCGGAAATAGTACACACAGTTTGGGAATTTATGTAGCAAAGATGTCTGGAATGCCAAATATGGTTATTAGTCGTGCTAAACAATTATTAAAACATATTGAAAAATTTAATCTTATCAAGATCTTTCAAAAAAAGTATGACCCATTCAATAGATAAGTTGCAAGATCCTATCTTAGAAAAAATTCGGTAGAAAATGATTAGTATTGATATAAATATGCTTACTCCTCTAGAAGCCCTTATAAAACTCAATGAAATAAAAAAAATATTAATCAAATGATTTTATCTTTGTAAATTATTGCGAAAATAGCTCAGTTGGTAGAGCACGACCTTGCCAAGGTCGTGGTCGCGGGTTCGAATCCCGTTTTTCGCTCGTACACAGAAGGCCTGGATGGTGGAATTGGTAGACACGCAGGACTTAAAATCCTGTGGTCATTGTGACCGTGCGGGTTCAATTCCCGCTCTAGGTACAAGAGTGAACAAATAGGGACTGTAACTGGTTTAAAAATATAGATTGCGTACCTTATTTTCGTATTCAAATGTTGAATAATTGCATATCTTCAACACCATGATCATACATACGAGGTATATAAAATGCAGAAAGAAATTCCTATATCTGCATTGCCATTAAGATAGTTCAATACCGATTTGATTATATATTCTCTAAATAATTTTGTGTAAACTCTATCCTGTAGAGACCTCTTTTAGGGTATGCGAGTTTTATTCCAGAAAAATCTTTTAAACATTTCTTCCTTCTCATTTTTAACCGATCTAATTTAGACATGCGGCAGCTTTTCAATTTATTATTTTCTACTAGGTTAATGGGCATTCTTCTTCTTGTTTTTGCATTTTCCATGGCCACTGGTACTTTCCTTGAACAAGTATATACGACAGATACAGCAAAGGCTCTGATTTACGAATCTAGTTGGTTCGAAACCATTATGATACTTCTATTATTATGTTTCATAGTAAATATTGGTAGATATTGTCTTTGGAGACGAGAAAAATGGCCTTTGCTTATTTTTCATTTAGCTTTTGTATTGATTTTTATAGGTGGTGCCATTTCAAGATATATAGGTTTTGAAGGAATGATGTACCTTCTCGAAGGTGCAACCTCTAAATATATTCTTTCAAGTAATACTTTTATTAAATTAAAAATTTCAGATAAAAACAGAATTCGAGTCTATGAAATCCCTTATTTGCTAGCTAATCTTCACAGTAAGTTTCAAGGAAGGTTCCAATTTGGAAATGAGATTTTTAACCTTAAAATTATAAATTATGTTCCGCATGCTCAGGAGATTATTGTTGACAGTTTTAACGGGAGTCCTTTTCTTCAAATTGTAACTCTATGTTCTAAGGGCGCTAAAGGTTATGTAGAAGATTCCCTTTTCTCAGGTAAGACTAAAAAAATTGGAGGTCAATCTATTAGTTTTGGATCTCATTCTATACCTACGACAATGAAAATAGTACAGAAGAAGGGTAAGCTATACTTACTTTCTTCTGTTAATGGAAAGTATACTATTATGAAAACTGGAATTTCAGGTCTTATTCGAAAAAACGTTCCTTCAGAACTGAAATTAAAAACTATTTATAAAATGGGATCTTTACAATGGATGGTCCCAGATCCTATTCGTCATGGAATTATAAAATATGTATCATCTCCAAAAGACCAAGAAGAAAATTTTCCAGATGCTATTACTGCTGAAGTTTCCAATAGAAATCAATCAAAAATTATTACGTTTTTTGCAAAAAAAGGACTATCCAATATGGGAGGACAACTTCAAATAGAAAATAAAAAAATCACCATAGGTTATGGATCTATTTTTATCGAAACTCCTTTTTCTTTGCATTTGGATCGATTTGAATTACAACGTTATCCTGGTTCTTCCAGTCCTTCTTCTTTTGCTAGTGAATTAACAATTAACGATGGGAATGATAAAAAAAAGTATAGAATTTTGATGAATAATGTACTATCTTATAAAGGGTATCGATTTTTTCAATCAAGTTATGATTCTGATATTAAGGGTACATATCTTTCAGTGAATCATGATTATTGGGGAACTATGATATCTTACATAGGAAATATGTTATTAGGTTTGGGAATGTTTATAAATTTTTTTTGGAAAGGAACTCATTTTTCAAAACTTAGAAGAAAACTTGCTGAAATAAACCGTAAAAAATTCCTAATTCTCATTTTTTTACCTCTACCTTTTATAGGTATATCTGCTAAACATAAACCTTTTTCTTATAATCTGATAGAGTTTATCAATTCTTCTCCTAAAATACCCAATTCCCATCTTGATAAATTCAGTCGGTTATTGGTTCAAGATCCCTCAGGAAGGATTAAACCTATACATACGATGGCACTAGAATTGCTTCGTAAAATTTACAAGAAAGATTATATAGGACCCTGGGAAGCTGTACGATGGATGATATCTATTTATCAATATCCAAGGTCTTGGATTCACCTACCTTTTATAAAGGTAGGAATTGGAAATAAGTTGTTAAATATTACCAAAGCTAATAAGAATGCTTATACATCATTAATGAATCTTTGTAAATTTAATCAGTCTACCGGGAAAATAGATTTTTTCTTAAAAAAAGATTATGAAAAAGCTTTTTTAAAGAGTCCTTCACAAAGAAATCAATATGATAAGGCGATTATAGATTTAACCGAAAAAATAGGCCTCATATCAGGTCTTTTACAGGGAGAGTATCTAAGAATTTTTCCAAATGAGGTTAATCATACTTGGATCCGAACGAATCCTATGAAAGTATATCCACCGGCTCTGAATATGCTAAAAAATTATTTCATAGCTTTGTCAAAAGCCCAACAATCTAATTATTGGAAATCAGCGGATAAAATTTTGCACAAAATCATTAATTATCAATATAGATTTGGTCATGATATAATCCCTTGTAAACACAAAATTGAAGCTGAAATATTTTATAATAAATTAAATATTTTTTATAACCTTATATTTTTTTATGCTTTTTTAGGTCTACTATTTCTGATAGTAGCTTTTACTGACTTGTTTACTTCTTCGTTTAGTATTAGAATAGTTGGACGCCTCATAATGAGGATTACTGTTTTAGTCTTTTTTATTCATGCTTTTGGGTTAGCCTTCCGTTGCTATATTTCCGGCCATTCTCCTTGGAGCAATGGTTATGAATCGGCAGTTTTTATTAGTTGGTGCATAGTGTTGGTGTCTTGTCTTTTTTATCGTACAGTCAATTTTTTTCTCCCCTCAATTTCTACTTTATCTTCCACTGCACTTCTGGGAATAGCTCACATGATGAATCCTGAAATTACAAATCTTGTGCCTGTACTTAAATCTTATTGGCTAATTATTCATGTAGCAGTAATTACTTCAAGTTATGGGTTTTTTTCTGTTGGAGGATTCTTAGGTTTAACTGTTTTAATTATTTGTATTTTACGACCTTTATTAAAAAATCCAACTATTGAAAATCTTATAAAAGAGCTAACTATTATCAATGAAATGTCCCTGACAATAGGATTATTTTTATTAACTGTAGGAACTTTCCTTGGAGGAGTTTGGGCTAATAATAGTTGGGGAAGATACTGGAGTTGGGATCCAAAAGAAACTTGGGCTTTAATTAGTATAATAGTCTATGCTTTTGTACTACATATGAGGTTAATTCCAAATTTACGAGGAATCTTTGCTTTTAATTTTGCTAGTATTCTCTCATTTTCTTCTATAATTATGACTTATTTTGGAGTAAACTATTATTTATCAGGTCTACATTCTTATGCTAAAGGCAATCCTATTGCTATTCCGATATGGATTTATTATATTCTGTTTTTTCTTTTTTTTATAGCTATCATTGCCCGTGATCAAATTAAAAAATTTCCCACCAACTCGATAAGCATCTGATTATTCGGGTACGTATTTTTCGATAAATTATTTTGACCTTGTCTGGACTAAAACGTCCATTTCCTTCCGTTGTTTTTTAATCAGTTCAATCACTTGTTCCAAAGTAATCTCATCAGCACAATATCCACTATCTTCCTGAATTGATATAGATTTTCCATCATATTGAATGTCAAAAGTTTTAATAATCCTATGCTGATGTTTTAATAAGGGGTCATCCTTATCCTTTATTTCTACAAAACGACCGAGCAAAAACTTTTTTTTACGGATTTTGAATACTTCTCAAGTAGGCGTTCTGTATAATTTTTGAATGGAATCCGATATAGAAAGACTTAATCAAGTTATTCCATGATTTTCTATTTGAGCTGGAAAGTCGTAATTAATAATTTTCTTTTTACTTACTCAACTCAATTCTGTTTTATTATAACTATTGATTTTACTACTTCATAATTCTGTTCTATTCCTTTTATATCTTCTATTTTGATAGAATTCCGTTTTTTAATAGTTAATATGGGAGGAACATATGTAGAAGGTCTCCCAAGGGTTTCTAAAGTATCGACTAACAATGCTTCACTCTAACGAGACAAATTTTTAGTAAAACGTTGTATCGCTGTAATACTTTGATTTTTAAGTCCTTCCCCCTCTTTCAGTTTGGGAAGATAATTTTCATCTGTTTCTTTTTCAATTGTATTTTTATCAAGTATTAAAAATCCATCGAAAACAATTATTTCTCAGCAAGGAAATTAGACTTCTCTGGCGTGTTAATGTATATAGTAGTTTTTTCCAACAAAGCGTAGTCCGTTGCCATCTGAGCTCAGACAGGCGGCTATATCATTGCTAACATGAAATTTGCTAACGTCTGTAGGTCGAATGGCTTCTTGTGCAGATTTACTTTTGGTAGACCAAAGTTTTTAATTATAAAATCTTTTTTTTATTGAGGCTGTTAAACTATCTGTCCGAATCTAAGTTATATATCCTTCTTCATATAACTGTTGAACCATACGCATAGTATACTCAACTGAGGATACTAATTTTCTAAAAGCTTCTTGCTGAAGACTAGAAGTAGTAAAAGGTGATAATGGACTCTTTTTTCTTTTCTGATACAAATAAAGATTTGACTCGGTTTAAAGTTGGGTATTTATTTTTCTCGTTCTCCGATTAAACGTCCTGCTACGGATTGGACACGTACTACAGAAAGTCCTTTCTTTATTTTTTTACTCCTGGAGAAAGCTAAAGGTCAAGAACTCTACGTGCATATACCAAATTATTATTTATAGGTCTAGGTTTTTCGTTATCCTCCGTGGGATTTTAAATTTATTATGGCATCCCATCATGATTATTAATTAAAGATTGAAGTTTTTTAACGATCTTTTTTTTATCTTTAGGTACTACATAAATAGGTTAAAAATCATTATGTATGTCTATTCCCAGACTTTTCTAAGGTAAATTAACAATGTGGCCTACTTAAAAAGATTTATCTAGATAATTCTGTATAGTCTTCACTTTCGTAGGAGATTCTACAATAATTAAATTTGTTCCCATAGATTTTTCAGTACTGACGTTCTATTATATAATTCACCATAGTCTTTAACGCGATTTTTGACGGATTTTCCGGAAATTGTTCTAAAAGTTTTAATGCTTCTTGACGAAACTCATTCATTTTTTTTATAGCATAATTTATCCCTCCATTTTTCTTGACAAATTTTATAATTTCTTGCACTCTTTGTGTATCATTATTATGGTATTTGATAGAATCTATAATCCATTTTTTATCTTTTGAATTACTTTTACTAAGAACATGAATCAACGGTAAAGTTATTTTTCTCTCTTTAAAATCTATTCCTATAGGTTTTCCTATGGGAATATCTTGGGAATAATCAAATAAATCATCTTTAATCTGGAAAGATAATCCGATAATTTCTCCAAATTTTTTCATTTTAAAACATGTCTCTTCATCTGCCCCCATTGAACATGCTCCTCCTTCACAACATGCACTAATTAAACTAGCGGTCTTGTCTCGTATAATCTTTTCGTATTTGTTTTCAGTTATATATATTGATGTTTCTATTTGTAATAATTCACTTTCAATTATTTTTCGTATGGTTTTAGAAATAATTTTAAATAGATATGAATTATCAATTTTTGTGGCAATTATTAACCCTTCTGAAAGTAGATAATCCCCAAATAATACAGCAATTTTATTTTTCCATAAAGCATTTATAGAAGAAAATCCTCTTCGCAGCGGACTCCCGTCTACTACATCATCATGGATAAGAGTAGCAGTGTGAATTAATTCTATTAAAACAGCCGTATAATGTGTTTTTTCCGTAACTGTTCCTAACATTTTTGCTATGAGAAATACTAACATAGGACGTATTTGCTTTCCCTTATGATGAATAATATAATTAATTAGACGTTTTAACATAGGTACTTTCCTCTGCAAATAGGAACCCCAATTTTTATCAAATAGTTTCATCTCTTCTAAAATCGGTTCTTGTATTTGTTTTATCATATTAAATTGCATTTTAGTCCGTAATAAGCTTATATTGCGAGGCTTGCATTCTAATCTAAGATACGGCTGCCAGAATTAATAGAGCAGATTTCGTAGGCTTAAAATTGGGAATCATACAGTTCCTATCGCGATCCCTAAATTTATGCAAGCTTCTTTCCCATTTCGGAAGCTAATTAATAAATGTTTTTCCGGCGTCACTACAGAACCTTCTTCTTTGGCGTTTTGGGTTAATCGGGGTAGTTATCAGTTTTTTTATAAGAAATCTCGTCTATCGAAGTAGTGTTATCTCTAACTTCTGCTATTAAAGTATTTTTTTTTCTTTCTTTCTTTCTTTCTTTCTTTATTCCCATATCCGTTACTCATCTCTTTCTTGATAAGGGATTTCTGCAAGAAGTTTTTTAGTAAGTTCGAAGTCTTCATAAAATTTAGATTCTTCCGTTTTTTTTGTTGTTTTTTCTCTTGCCAAAGAAAATATTTATTATACCTTTGTAAAGTCCTTATGGATGCATAGGTTTCAATCTAAACCTATAATAATGTTCATTGAATGAATTTTTAATGAAAGTAGAAAGCTATTGTGTTTTTCCCCTGAGAGATATTTATACTTAAAACATTAACAACAATGAAGAGTTTGATCCTAGCTCAGGATGAACGCTGGCGGCGGGCTTAACACATGCAAGTCGAGGGGCAGCGTAAAATAAGTTTGCTTATTTGGCGGCGACCGGCGAACGAGTGAGTAACACGTATGTAATCTACCTTTTGCTGGGGAATAGCTCGTAGAAATTCGAATTAATACCCCATAGTATAAAATTTTTGCCTGAATATTTTATTAAAGCCTTGGGTTAAAACCTTTGGTAGCAAAGGATGAGCATGCGCCCGATTAGTTAGTTGGTGAGGTAATGGCTTACCAAGACTGAAATCGGTAGGGGGCCTGAGAGGGTGAACCCCCACACTGGTACTGAGACACGGACCAGACTTCTACGGAAGGCAGCAGTGAGGAATATTGGTCAATGGAGGAAACTCTGAACCAGCCACGCCGCGTGCAGGATGAAGGCCTTCTGGGTTGTAAACTGCTTTTGTATAGAAATAAAATT
The DNA here is from genome assembly GCF_000709555.1 of Candidatus Walczuchella monophlebidarum. Lineage (GTDB taxonomy): Bacteria > Bacteroidota > Bacteroidia > Flavobacteriales > Blattabacteriaceae > Walczuchella > Walczuchella monophlebidarum. The sequence continues at coordinate 254,252 of NZ_CP006873.1, read as the reverse complement.
TCTTACGTGTAAGAACTTGAAGGTACTATACGAATAAGTGTTGGCTAACTCTGTGCCAGCAGCCGCGGTAATACAGAGGACACAAGCGTTATCCGGATTTATTGGGTTTAAAGGGTGCGTAGGCGGTTTGTTAAGTCAGTAGTGAAATCTTACAGCTCAACTGTAAAATTGCTATTGATACTAGCAGCCTAGAGTAAGATTGGAGCAATTGGAATGTGTGGTGTAGCGGTGAAATGCATAGATATCACACAGAACACCAATCGCGAAGGCAGATTGCTAAGTCTTTACTGACGCTGAGGTACGAAAGCGTGGGGAGCAAACAGGATTAGATACCCTGGTAGTCCACGCTGTAAACGATGATCACTAGCTGTTGGATTGTTTTTTTTTATTATTCAGTGGCCAATCGAAAGAGATAAGTGATCCACCTGGGGAGTACGATCGCAAGATTGAAACTCAAAGGAATTGACGGGGGTCCACACAAGCGGTGGAGCACGTGGTTTAATTCGATAATACGCGAGGAACCTTACCAAGGCTTAAATGTACCACGAATAGGCTGGAAACAGCTTAGTTTTCGGACGGGGTGCAAGGTGCTGCATGGTTGTCGTCAGCTCGTGCCGTGAGGTGTTGGGTTAAGTCCTGTAACGAGCGCAACCCCTATTGTTAGTTGCCAACGGATGATGCTGGGAACTCTAACAAAACTGCCGATGCAAATTGAGAGGAAGGTGGGGATGACGTCAAATCATCATGGCCCTAACGTCTTGGGCCACACACGTGCTACAATGGCCGGTACAGAGAGAAGCCACTGGGTGACTAGAAGCGAATCTCTAAAACCGGTCTCAGTTCGAATTGGAGTCTGCAACTCGACTCTATGAAGCTGGAATCGCTAGTAATCGCGTATCAGCCATGACGCGGTGAATACGTTCCTGGGCCTTGTACACACCGCCCGTCAAGTCCTGGAAGTCGGAGGTATCTGAAGTCAGTGACCGTTAAAGGAGCTGCCTAGGGTAAAATTGGTAACTAGGACTAAGTCGTAACAAGGTAGCCGTATTGGAAGGTGTGGCTGGAATATCTCCTTTTTCAGAGAAGTTTTTTTTCTTAGGGGAAAACATAATGCTTTTATTTATATTCAACTCTTTAACTTCTTCTAAGAAGTCTCGTAGCTTAGCTGGTAAGAGCACTACACTGATAATGTAGAGGTCCGTGGTTCAAGTCCACGCGAGACTACTCTAGAAAGAAGGGGGGGATTAGCTCAGCTGGCTAGAGCGCCTGTTTTGCACACAGGAGGTCATCGGTTCAATTCCGATATTCTCCACATTTTAAAAAGTTCTTTGACAACAAATAAAATTTTTTTATGATTTCTTTTAGAAATAAACAAATAAGAGCACATGGTGGATGTCTTGGCTCTGAGAGGCGATGAAGGACGTGGTCAGCTGCGATAAGCTGCAGGTATTGGCAACACGATTGTATCTGCAGATTTCCGAATGGGAAAACCTGTTGTTTCACAAATATTTGTGAAATACAACATCATTATGAGGCGAACCCAGGGAACTGAAACATCTCAGTACCTGGAGGAAAAGAAAATAAAAATGATTCCGTCAGTAGTGGTGAGCGAAATCGGAACAGCCCAAACCAATAAAGTTTAGGCTTTATTGGGGTTATAGGAATACATCTGTTTAAAACAGATTAAAATTGTATAGTAGAATGATTTGGAAAAATCAATCATAGAAGGTGATAATCCTGTATATGAAATACGATTTTAATTGAATTTAATAGTAATCCTAAGTAGAGCGGGACACGTGGAATCCTGTTTGAATTAACCGGGACCATTCCGGTAAGGCTAAATACTCCTCAGAGACCGATAGTGAACTAGTACCGTGAGGGAAAGATGAAAAGTACTTCGAATAGAAGGGTGAAATAGAACCTGAAACCATGTTGCTTACAATCTGTCGTAGCCCTTTAGTAGGGTGACGTCGTGCCTTTTGCATAATGAACCTACGAGTTAATTTTACTGGCAAGGTTAAACAGTTTAGCTGTGGAGCCGAAGCGAAAGCGAGTCTTAATAGGGCGCATAGTCAGTGGAATTAGACGCGAAACCGAGTGATCTACCTATGGGCAGGTTGAAGCTATGTTAATCCATAGTGGAGGACCGTACTGGTGGACGTTGAAAAGTCCTCAGATGACCTGTGGGTAGGGGTGAAAGGCTAATCAAACTCGGAGATAGCTCGTACTCCCCGAAATGCATTTGAGTGCAGCATTATGTTAAGTATTATAGAGGTAGAGCTACTGTTTGGATGCAGGGATTTCACCGTCTACTAATTCCTGACAAACTCCGAATACTATAATATGTTGCATAGTAGTGAGGGCATGGGTGCTAAGGTCCATGTCCGAGAGGGAAAGAACCTAGACCAACAGCTAAGGCCCCTAAGTATATACTAAGTTGACTAAACGAGGTTTAGTTGCCTAGACAGCTAGGATGTTAGCTTGGAAGCAGCTATTCATTTAAAGAGTGCGTAATAGCTCACTAGTTGAGTGACTGAGCGTGGATAATAATCGGGCATAAGTATATCGCCGAAGCTTTGGGATCGAAAGATCGGTAGGGGAGCATTGTAAATTACGTTGAAGCTGTGTTGTAAAACACAGTGGAGTTTTTACAAAAGAAAATGTAGGTATTAGTAACGATAATGCGGTTGAAAAATCCGCACACCGAAATATCAAGGTTTCCTCAGCTATGTTAATCAGCTGAGGGTTAGTCGAACCCTAAGGCAAAGTCGAAAGGCGTAGTCGATGGGAGAGCAGTTAATATTCTGCTACTTGCTTATATTGCGATGGGGTGACGAAGTAATAAAATTGTCGCGTACGGACGGAAGTGTGCGTTTAAATAACGGGGTATAGCATATATAGGAAAATCCGTATGTGTTGCTTACGTATGAAAGTACCATAATCTGGATAGTACAATATAAAACTTCCAAGAAAAACCTCTAAGCACTAAAAAATATAGGTAATTCGTACCCAAACCGACACAGGTAATTAGGGAGAGAATCCTAAGGTGTTCGAGTGAATCACGGCTAAGGAACTAGGCAAAATGGACCTGTAACTTCGGAAAAAGGGTTGCCTCTTAATCAAGGAGGCCGCAGCGAAAAGATCCAGGCGACTGTTTATCAAAAACACAGGACTCTGCTAAATCGAAAGATGATGTATAGGGTCTGACACCTGCCCGGTGCTGGAAGGTTAAGGAAAGGGGTTAGCTTTTTTAGTGAAGCTCTTGACCGAAGCCCTAGTAAACGGCGGCTGTAACTATAACAGTCCTAAGGTAGCGAAATTCCTTGTCGGGTAAGTTCCGACCTGCACGAATGGTGTAACGATCTGGATACTGTCTCGGCCGTGAGCTCGGTGAAATTGTAATATCGGTGAAGATGCTGATTACTCGCAATGGGACGAAAAGACCCTGTGAACCTTTACTATAACTTTGTATTGACTTTGGATAAATAATGTGTAGGATAGGTGGGAGACTTTGAAGCTCTATCGCTAGGTGGAGTGGAGTCGTTCTTGAAATACCACCCTTTATTTTTCTGAAGTCTAACTTTAAAATTAGGACAGTGCATGGTGGGTAGTTTGACTGGGGTGGTCGCCTCCAAAAAAGTAACGGAGGCTTTCAAAGGTACCCTCAGCACGCTTGGTAACCGTGCGTAGAGTGTAATGGCATAAGGGTGCTTGACTGTGAGACTAACAAGTCAATCAGGTACGAAAGTAGGACATAGTGATCCGGTGGTACTGTATGGAATGGCCATCGCTCAAAGGATAAAAGGTACTCCAGGGATAACAGGCTAGTCTTCCCCGAGAGCTCATATCGACGGGAAGGTTCGGCACCTCGATGTCGGCTCGTCACATCCTGGGGCTGAAGAAGGTCCCAAGGGTTGGGCTGTTCGCCCATTAAAGTGGCACGCGAGCTGGGTTCAGAACGTTGTGAAACAGTTCGGTTTCTATCTATTGCGAGCGTTAGAAGCTTGAGTGGAGCTAACTCTAGTACGAGAGGACCGAGTTGGACTAACCTCTGGTGTATCAGTTGTGCTGCCAAGTGCATCGCTGAGCAGCTATGTTAGGACGAGATAAGCACTGAAAGCATATAAGTGCGAAGCTTACCACAAGATGAGGCTTCTTTACAAGAGACGTTGGAGATTACGACGTTGATAGGCTACAGGTGTAAAGACAGTAATGTCATAGCCGAGTAGTACTAATTTCTCGTAAGTTTCTTCTATAAGATCATATAGATTTTATTTGTTGTTTCGTATGTTAAATATTAACATATCTAATGGGTGACTAATGCAACGGTGATCACCTCTTTCCATTCCGAACAGAGAAGTTAAGCCCGTCAGCGCTAATGGTACTGGGATGGACTCCCGGGAGAGTATGTGGTTGCCCATTTTCTTTATCAAGCCTAATTATTAGGCTTTTTTCTTTTCATATCTCACATAATAAGCATTTAGAATATAAATTAGTTTCTGCACGTAAAATACTTTCGCTTCTATAATAGTATAAACTTTTTAATCCCATTTTCCAAGCTTCTATATGTACTTGATTGATAAATCTTGCAGGGGCATTTTGTGGAAAAGCTAGGTTAATACTTTGCCCTTGATCAATATAATTCTGTCGGATGGAAGCCTGTCTTATTAACTCTAATTGATTAATTTCTTTAAAACACTTAAAAACTTCACGTTCTCTCTTAGTAAGTGCTTTAATCTTTTGACAAGAACCTTTTTCATGAGCAATGTGATCCCACATTTCATGAGTATTTAATTTTTTCTTTTTTAGTAAAGATTCTAATTTAACATTTTTCCGAATATGCATCCCTTTAGCATCGTCATCTACATAAATATTGGCTGCAATAGGTTCTATACCTTGAGATAGTCCTCCAGCTAATTTAGCAGAACTACGGGTTGGGGCAACAGTAGTCAGAGTCAGATTTCGTCTACCAGTATTTTTAGTCCATAATGTTTCTTTATATTTTTTAGCCATATATTGTGTGGTTCTTTCGGCTTCCTCCTTTATCTTTCCAAAGATCTTTCTAGTTAAGCTATTAGCTTCAAGGGAAATAAAAGGTATCATTTTTGATTGTAAATAAGAATGCCATCCGAGTACTCCTAACCCCAGAGCTCTACTTTTTTCTGCAAAACGGACCGCATCTTCTATTCCATGTATATCATGGCTTTTATCAAGAAATTCTTGAATCACAGAATCTAGAAACATTATTGCATAGGATACGGTATCCGTGTCTTTCCAATCATCATATTTATATAAATTAAGAGAAGACAGACAACAAACTAATGTATGATTTTCATCTGTAGGGAGCATGATTTCCGTACAAAGATTGCTATGCCAGATTTTTAGATCATTTTCTTTCCAATTTTTGGGCATATTTTTATTGGCGTTGTCTATGAAAAATAGATAAGGTTCTCCTGTTTTTACACGTTTTTTTATAGTATTAAGCCATAATTCTCGTTCAGATCCATTTTTTTCAATAACTTTTCTCATAAACTCATCAGAAATCACTGCTCCTTGGTGAATGTTATGACATTGACGATTTACGTCTCCCTTAGGCTCTCTTATCTCTAAAAATTGTGGATATTCTTTATGTTCTATATTTAAATAAATAGCTACAGCTCCTCTTCTAGTACATCCTTGTTTACTAGCAATAATAGTACTATCATAAGATTTAATAAAAGGAATAATTCCATCAGAAGTCCCTAGAGTTCCCTCTTTAATCATTGTTCCAATTGGTCGTACCTTGGTAAAATCATATGCTGTACCTCCACCATGTTTACTTAGGATAGCCATTTCAAGATTTTTACGATAGATATCGTACATACTGTCGCCGACTCGGCTTGAAAAACAGCTAATAGGCAAACCTTTTTCATTGCCAAAATTTCCCATTACTGGAGTAGAAGGAATAAGCCATCCTTTCCAAAGAATATCAAATATTTTTTTCTCCAAAATAGGTTCTTTCTGAATTCTTGCAGCTGTTTTAGCTATTCTTTTATAAGCTTCAAAGGGTGTTTCTTCTTTTAGAAGATATCCACCTGTTATGGTTGTAAGGTATAATTCATTATTACCCCAAACTGGGAAGTCTTTCTCAACTTTCCATCCATTTTTTTTTGCCGTCGGGTGCGTTTCCATAATTTAAAAAAGATTTTCAGTATCCCAATCGGTGTTAGGTTTGCTATAATTGGTTTCCCTGTTATCAAAAAAGTCAGTTTGCTGTTCACATGATATAATCATGTAAAACCAATTCATTTCATCTAGTAAATCCTGATTGATCTTAAATTTCTCATTTAGACCTAGTTCTAATAATTTTCTATTAGCCCTATCTTTCATAAAATTCTTTAATTGTTCTTTACTAATAGAAGTCAGATCTCCTTTCTGGAAAATTTTATCAATAAATATAAACTCATTTTCTAGCGCTAGAAGAATCCCATTATATATATTATTTTCTATAGTCAATAATAATTTTGGGTTCTCTTCGCAAAGAACTCTAAAGAGTTTACACCCCGCTTCCGAATGTAGGGATTCATCTCGTATGGAAAATATCATCTGTTGTCCTATACCTTTTAATAGATTAAATTTTCTAAATGAAAGTAGTACTGCAAACGAAGAAAAAAGTTGGATTCCCTCAGCTGCAGCAGAAAAAATTGCTATGCTTTGTGCAATCTCTTCTATAGAATATTTTCTATTGTTATCATAATGGACCTTCATAAGTCCACGAAGCTTGTTCATCGTTACCTCATCTTCAAGAAAAGCCTTAAAATCATCAAGCTCTAATATTTCGTTCAAATAAGAATAAGCTACTGCGTGTATCGTTTCAAAAGCCCCAAACGTTTGGGCCATCATTTTTATCTCTGGTACTTTAAACCATTCTGGGACCATTGTTGACCAATAGTTTCCTACTTCTGTTTCTGTTTGGACAAATCCTTTTAAAATTTCCCCAATAACAGATTTGTCTTTTTCTGACAGGTTTTCTTTCCAATCTTTTATATCAGATTGCATATTAATTTCTGTATGCAACCAATGCGCATTCTGTTGTTTAAACCAATAGTCATATGCCCACTTATACTCAAAAGGTTTAAAGTATAATCGTTCTTTTGTAATGCTCATAATATTGACAAATTTTTTCTAACCCCATAATAAAAAACCCTAGAATAATAAAAGGAATACTAAGAAGTTGCCCAGTATTAAGAATACTTATATGAAGAATTTCTCTTCCTTGTGGTTCTTTTACAAATTCTATTATAAATCTGACAGACCATAAAAGAATAAAAAACAACCCAGTAATATAACCTAGATATTGTTTTTTATTATGAAAAATAAGAAGCAAGATGAAAAAAATACATAGATCTGCCAAAGACTCATATAATTGAGTCGGATGTCTTGGTACTAGCTTTCCATATTCTCTATCCATCTTGATAAATTTTACTGCCCAAGGCAAATCAGTAGGTTTTCCTACTATTTCATAATTAAAAAAATTTCCTATGCGGACAAATACCCCTCCTAGAGTAATTGGGATACATATCCTATCGGAGATCCATAAAAAAGGTTTTTTAATAATACGTTTGCTGTATAACCAATTAGAAATAATCAATCCAATAGCTGCGCCATGGCTAGATAGCCCGCGATACCCAATAAATTCATATCCTTCTTTGGGATTTTCCCAAACTGGAAAAAAGGCTTCCATACAATGGTTTTTAAAAAAAATCAAATTATAGAATAATATATGCCCAAAACGGGCACCTATAATGGTTCCTAGTACAGTATATATAAATAAAGAATCAAGAGAACGAGTTTCTATTCTTTCTTTTCTGTAAAATAAATTCATCAATATCCATCCTGATAAAAAAGCTAGGAAGAACATAAAACTATAACCCCTCATATTCCATGTATGCAGTAATATCATAAATTATTTTTCATTTTCAACCGTAAAATGATCATGATACGTGTCTAACCCTATATATACCATACTTTCCGACTCTCTTTTCTTAAACATAATAGTCATTTTTCCTAATGAATGATATGGGTTTAAAAGTTCTGGATCTGTTAATATATTCCATGGTAAGGAATTAATTCTAAAAATATTCATGTCATAAGTTCTAGGTTCAACGAAAGTTGATCCCGTTTTTGTTCTGTATTTTCCAAGGAGCTTCATAAGATAAATATTTATTCTGGGGAATCTTCATAAACTCATCTAGAAACCGATAAGTTTCTATGATATGTCCTTGCAGATAACTTTTTCTATCGTTATTTGTCAGTTTTGGGACTTTTCAGTAAACATACCAGTTCGGGATCCCTACTAATTACGAATTGTTTGGAAATCTCTCCAACTGAAATTATTGTCTTTATTTTCAGGCATATTTCCCGTGAGTACATAGCGAAGTCCGTCCTGACTTTCAGTAAAATCTTCTCATGAAGCCAGTTTCTTTCCGTAGATATTTTCTGCTTTTAACTGGAAAAATAATCCCTGTCCTTCCATCCCAGTCTCCTAGTAATTGCCCGTGATCCCGGTAAATACCAATGCTTAGTCTCCCTAGGGACGCTTAAAGTTGATCTGCGTCCGACCTCTCGGAAAAAAACTGATTAAATTCTTCATAAGAACTCTCGGTCAAAAGAAATCCCAAATTGTACTTAATCAGAAAGTGGTCTAAGACCTTCCTTTTTTGCTCTAATGGGATCATACAAGATATCGTGGTTTTTCGTCTCTACAAATCTTTTATAAACATGTGCAGTATAAAAATTAGGCCTAAAAAATATTTAGGTCAGCATTTTCTAATTGATAAAAACATTGCTAAAAAAATTGTGTGCAGCCTTTCTTTTAAAGGTTATTCTTCAGTAGTAGAAGTAGGACCTGGAATAGGGATGCTTACACAATATCTCTTAAAGATAAAAACGCTAGAGCTTTTTCTTATTGAAATTGATGTGGAAGCTGTAAACTATTTACGTCAAGAATTTACCTTTTTAAAAGACCATATCATACATGCAGACTTCTTAAAATGGGAACCTTCTATTACTTCTTTTGCCTTGATCGGCAATTTTCCGTACAATATTTCTTCCCAGATTTTATTTAGACTACTTCGTTATCGTAATTCCGTCCCAGAGTGTATAGGGATGTTTCAAAAAGATATGGCTCAGAGAATTGTGGGAAAACATGGTAGTAAAATTTATGGAATTATTTCAGTTTTAGTACAGGCGTTCTACGAAGTAGAATATCTTTTTACAGTTAATGAGAAAGTCTTTTTCCCTATCCCTAAAGTAAAATCTGCCATAGTTAGATTTCGAAGAAAATTATCTTCTTTAGAAAGAACAGATGAATCTATTTTTTTTAAAATTGTTAAAAGTGGATTTAATCATCGAAGAAAAATACTTAGAAATTCACTTAAGCCTTTATCTCTATCTAAATCTTTTTATACTATGCCTATTCTCGATAAAAGGGCTGAAGAACTTTCCGTAGACGAATTTATTAACCTAAGTAAATCTGCACGTTATTTTTCATAACACATTGCGATTCTTTAAAATCTCCGTTACTGATTTTATTGTATAGCCTTTTATCTGCAATAATATCATATAATGAAATAATAGATCAGCTGATTCATTTAGAAAAAGTATTGGATTTTCATCCTTAGCTTCTATAATAAGTTCTATAGATTCTTCTCCCACTTTTTGTAAAATGCTATTCAGTCCTCTTTTAAAGAGTGTAGCTACATAAGAAGATCTAGGGTCTTTAGGGTCTTTAGGGTCTTTAGGGTCTTTAGGGTCTTTAGGGTCTTTCCTAGAACGTATAATTTCTTCCAATCTACTTAAAAATCCATAGGTTTCTTCATTCGGTTCTTTCCAACAAGTGTAGGTTCCTGTATGACAACTCGCTCCTAAAGGACAAACTTTAATAAGTAAGGTATCTTTATCGCAATCGAGCATTATTTCTCTAAGTATCAGATAATTCCCACTTTTTTCTCCTTTTATCCATAGTCTTTTTTTAGATCGGCTATAGAAAGTTACTCGTTTAGTTTGTACCGTTTTTAAATAAGCTTCCTCGTTCATGTATCCTAACATAATTACTTTTGAAGTATCGGCATCTTGAATAATTGCCGGAACTAGTTTATCTATCGATTTTGAAAAATCGATAACGTTAATAGGAGGTGTGTTCATTACATATGTTTACTTTTTGTAAGGTGTATAGGTAATTTCCGTTCATTTAAATAATTTTTTAGTTGGGGTATTTTTATTTCTTTGTAATGAAAAATGCTAGCTGCCAGGGCGGCATCTGCTTTTCCTTGAACAAAAATATTATAGAAATCTTCCAATTTTCCAGCGCCTCCAGACGCAATAATAGGTATAGAAAATTTTGACGAAAATTCACGAGTTAAATCTACCGCAAATCCATTTTTTGTGCCATCATGATTCATAGAAGTTAATAGAATTTCTCCTACACCCCTATAAACAGCTTCTTTAGCCCAATCGATTGCTTTAACATTAGTTTTTATCCGTCCACCATTAAGATAAACCCACCATTCATCATGAATCTGACGTGTATCTATAGATAAAACAATACATTGACTTCCAAATATTTTTACCAATTCGTCAAGAAATTTAGGTTTTTTAAAGGCAGCGGTATTGACTGATATCTTATCTGCTCCAGCATTAAGCAAAATTTCGACATCTTTGACCGATCCGATTCCTCCACCAATAGTAAATGGTATCCAAAGTTTTTTAGCTATTTTTTTAACTAGTTCATGCGCGGTTTTTCTCTTTTCAGAAGTAGCGCTTATATCTAAAAAGACTAGTTCATCAGCGCCTTCTTCAACATAATATGTTGCTAGTTGTACTGGATCACCGGCATATTTCAATTGTTCAAAACAAATTCCTTTGACAGTTTTTCCGTCTTTAATATCTAAACAGGGAATAATTCGTTTAGTTAGCATTTTTTTTTTATCTCAGAAAGACGAATTTTGTTCTCATAAATAGCTTTTCCTATAATTGCTCCATGACACCCGATAGATTTCAAATATTCCAGATCTTTTATAGTACTTATACCGCCGCTAGCGGTTAATCCTAATTTAGGAAATCTGTGCATAATTTTTTTATAGAGACTTATAGAAGGACCAGATAACCTCCCATCTTTAGCAATATCTGTACAAAAAATATTTTGTACATTATTGTTTATTCGATCAGAAATTAAATCCCATAAAGAAACGTCAGTAATTTTTGTCCATCCTGACATAGCAATTTTTTCGTTTTTAACGTCTACTCCTATAAAAAATTTGTCCTTTCCATATTGGATAATCCAATTTAGAAACAAATTAGGGTTGGATACAATTATACTCCCTACTGTAGCCATATAAGCCCCACTGTCAAAAACAGTTTTGACATCCTCACTTTTCTGTATTCCACCACCAAAGTCAATCAATAGTCGAGTATGTCTAGCTATTTTTTCTAAAACCTTCCAGTGAATAACTCTTCTTTTTTTTGCACCATCAAGATCTACCAAATGTAATCGAGATATTCCATAATCCTCAAAACGCAATGCTATTTCTAACGGATTTTCGCTATAGATTTTTTTAATAGAAAAATCACCTTGGGTGAGTCGAACACACTTTCCATCTATAATATCTATTGCTGGAATAATTTGCATTAGACCAAATTTATAGATTCAAAAAATTTTTTATCATTTTTTTACCATCCATTCCGGATTTTTCTGGATGAAATTGGACGCCATAAAAATTTTCTTTTTGCAAAGCTGCGCTACAAGGGGTAATATAATCTATTGTAGCTATTGTCTGAGATCCAAATGGGACATAATAACTGTGGACAAAATACTGATAGACGACTTCATTGTGTATTCCATTAAAAAGTTTTCCTTGAAGATTAAAAAGGTTATTCCATCCAATATGTGGAACTTTAAATGTATTACTGCTATAGGGAGGTCTAAATTTTTTCACTGGTATATCAAAAACCCCTAAACATGGTGTGTTATTTTCTTCAGAGAATTTACAAAGAAGTTGCATTCCGAGACAAATTCCCAAAACAGGTTGTGTTAATCTAACAATCAATTCTCCTAAACCTGTTTTATGAAAATACTCCATGGCTGATCTAGCTTCTCCTACTCCTGGAATGATAACTTTATCAGAATTTTTAATTATATCTAATTCATCGCTTATAATAGCGTTATATCCAAGATTCTTTAGAGAGAAAAGGACTGATTGTACATTCCCAGAAGAATATTTAACAATAACAATTTTCATAGCATTCCTTTAGTTGTAGGTAATTCATAGTAATTTATATTTCTGCGGATAATCATATGAAGTGTTCTAGCAAAGGCTTTAAATATAGCTTCTATTTTATGATGTTCGTTCTTTCCTTCAGCTTGGATGTGAATATTACAGTGTGCTGTATTAGAAAAAGATTTAAAAAAATGTGAAAACATTTCTGTAGGGACATCACCTATTTTTTCTATGCCAAAATTTACCTTCCATACTAAATGACTTCGACCTCCCAGATCCATCGCTACTTTCGCTAGTGAATCATCCATAGGTAATATAGAATATCCATATCTAACAATTCCTTTCTTATCTCCTAAAGCTTTAGTAAAAGTAGCGCCAAGAGCGAGACCAATATCTTCAATAGTATGGTGTTCATCAATATGTAGATCTCCACGCACCTTAATAGTTAGGTCAAATTTTCCCTGACAACCGATCTGTTCAAGCATATGATTTAAAAAACCGAGCCCAGTATGGATATTAGTTTTTCCAGTACCATCAAGTTGCAGGGAAATTTTGATGTCGGTTTCATTAGTGATACGTCTATTCGTGTTACATCGAAGTCCGAATTTAAGATACTCATAAATTTGGTTCCAAAAAACGGTTTCAAAAGAGATCAAAGGGTTAAGTTCTTGACTCGTCTTACAATTTTCCTTATTCATCCATATCGCTTTACAACCAAGATTTTGAGCTAAGAGAACATATGTAATTATATCCCCTATAAAAAAAGAATTTGAAATATCATAATTAGTTAGAAGCATATCAGTCCAAGATTTTCTGGTATATGCGTTTTCTTTTGCCAGAGTCCGATAAATATGTACAGAAGAAAAATAAATACCCTCACCTTCAAAAGTTTTCATGATATATTCTTGTTTTGGCCAAAATTTTTCTTCTGGAAAGTTTTCTGTCCCTAGTCCCTCTTGATTAGTCCCTATGACTAGTTCATAATCGAGTTCAGAGAATATACGTGAAAGAAATGAAAATACTCCTGGATAGAAAATAACTGGGGTAGGATTTTCTATAATTATAGGCCCCTCTCTTTCAATGAAAAGAAACTTTTTTTTCATTAGTTTTTATATTTTGAGGACCTCCTATTTTTTTTTAAATCATCATTTTTTTAATGGGGAGAACCAATAAGTCTTTTGCACCCAATCTTTTAAGTTTTTCTATCTTGTTCCATAGATATCTTTCTTCTATTATAGCGTGCACTGCAATCCATTTAGTATTATTTAAGGGAAGTACTGTAGGACTTCCAGAGAGACAAGATAATATTTCTTCTAAATTATCATTAGTAGCATTGAGTATCAGATACTTATTGGTTCTAGCTCTTTTAACTGCCTGTATTCTACAATATAATATTTCCGCAATAGATTTTTTAGACGATTTCATGTGTGGATAGGATGTTAATACAGCTTCCGATTCCAGGATAGTTTCTATCTCTTTAAGATTGTTGATAAACAGTGTTTCCCCGCTACTAACTAAATCACAAACAGCATCAGATATTCCTATATTCGGTGCAATTTCTACCGATCCGCTTATATGATGAATGTGCGCTTTGATCTGGCTTTTTTTTAAAAAAGCGCTTAAAAGCGTAGGATGACTTGTGGCAATTCGTTTTTCGTCAAGATCGTCTAATCTTGTATAATGAAAATTTTCAGGTACAGCAATAGATAGACGACAACGGCCAAAACCTAGATATTCTATAATATTAATATTTTTCTTTTTTTCTAAAATAAGATTTTTCCCTACAATACCTACATCAGCTACTCCATCTTCTATGTATTTAGGAATATCATCATCTCGTAAAAATAAAATCTCCATTGGAAAATTAAGAGACTTTGTATTAAGCTGTTTTCCTAAATTCATTTCTATACCACAATCTTTCAGTAGTTCTATCGAATCTGTATACAGTCTACCGGATTTTTGTAAAGCTATTTTAAGACATTCCATAAAGAAAAGATTACTACCCAAGCACAGTTTTTGTCAATTTTTTCATAGAACGACTCTGAAAATAGAGACAGATTGTATCAGTGCTATGAATATCAAATATTACATATTACATATTACATTTTTTCCAAAATGATTGTCGTGCGGGTGAAGGGACTCGAACCCCCACACTTTTTCAGTACTAGATCCTAAGTCTAGCGTGTCTACCAATTCCACCACACCCGCAAAAAAAAAATGATAAGATTAGTTCTTATCAGAAGATAAAATTTTATTTATAAAAAATTTGATACTCAAGATATTTGAATGAATCTCTTTGAATAATTTTGATCCATTTTTTATATCGTAGAAACCATTTTTGCTGTTTGGATGGCCATCCATGTTGGAGATAAGCTGCTAGAAATGGATGAGTATGCAAAGTAATTTTTTTAATGTTTTCTTTTACAAGAAATTCGAAAACAGACTCTATTCTAGATATATATATATATGAAACCGGCGCTTCTATATTTTTAGAAGGATTTTCTTCAGAAGTTTCTATATTTAATTCAGTACGTACTCTTTGTCTTGTAAGTTGTATTAGACCAAATTTGCTAGGGGGTAAAATTTTAGATTTTGCTTTGTCATTTTTCATTGCTATCTTTAGGTGTTCATATAATTTTTGACGATGATGATATTCCACCAGATCTATAAAATCTACCACGATAAGACCTCCCATATCCCTTAACCTTAATTGTCTAGAAATTTCTGTAGCTGCTAAAATATTTACATCAAGAGCGACATTTTTATATTTTATTTGTTTATGCTGGTTTATTCCACTATTCACGTCAATGACGTGCAATGCTTCAGTATGTTCTATAATTAGATAAGCTCCTTGACCTAGGGTAACATGCTTGCCTAAAGAGATTTTCATTTGACTTTCAATACCCAATTTATCAAAAAGAGGGATTTCCTTATCACGATAATATTTAATAATCCCAGTTTTACTAGGATAAATGCTAGAGATATAGGTATCCATCTCATCGCAGAGATTATCATCATCACAAATAATGGATGTGAAATCCTCATAAAAAAGATCTTTTAGAATGAATAATGCTCTATCCCTTTCCCGTAGTATTCTTGCTGTCAATTTTTTTTTGTTAAAAATTTTAGGAGATTCTTCCACTTCTTGGTTATAGATAGGAAATCATTTTCAATAGTTGGAATTCTTTTATTTATCGCAATAGTCCGAATAATTAGGCCAAAATTTTTTGGTTTTATTCTCTGTATAAGAGAAATTAATCGTTCTCTTTCTTTTCTGTCTTTGATTTTTTTTGAAATTAAAATTTGTTCTGCGAAAGGAATTAATATAAGATAACGACCTGAGAGGTAAATTTCTGATGTAAGTTTAGGACCTTTTTTTGAAAGAGATTCTTTAGTAATCTGGACCAATATTATTTGTCCATTTTGAATAAATTCACCTACATTTTCTGGATAATGACATGATAATAATTTTATAAATGATTTTAATTTCGGACCAATATCTTGATAATGAAGAAAAGCATGTTGACCAGATCCAATATTCACAAAAGCAGCATTTAGTCCCGGGACTATTTCTTGGATTTCTCCAATGTGGATATCCCCAATTAACAAATTTTTTTTTTGCTGTAACGATGTATTTCCGATAATTTTACGTTTTCCAAAATAACAACAATTACCTCTTTCTCATTTGTTTGTATAATTAATTCTTTATTCATTTAGTCTTTTAAGATCCTTAAGTACAAAGTCCAACACTATATATTGGTTATATTCACTCTTTCACTGAACAATGAGTATATTATTTCTTCTTATGTCGATTTTTTCTGCTTTTTTTTTTTCTTTGATGTGTAGCAATCTTGTTCTTTTTTCTTTTTTTTCCGTTAGGCATAATTGATGGAATCTTTAATATATTATATATATATAGGGATAGGGCTTATATCGGTAGGGCCGATTCTAAATCGTATTGAAATGTTTCGTGCGATTTTCTTAGCCAATATAATAAAAATTTTATCCAGGTTGTCAATCACGTTTTCTACGGCCTCTTTCCTGCCTACCCACTACAGAATAACTTGCTCCAGAGCGGACTCACGATGGTTAAGATAAACGTGGATTTGTCATTTTGGTGAAAAAAACATATATTACATGTTTCAAAATAAAAAGTGATCTCCTATGGATAATATTAATCTGGCCTTAATAAATTTTCAGGAGGAAAAAAAGATAGATAGCTCTACTCTTAGAGCTATACTTGAGAAAGCTATTAGAAATATTTTACGTCAAAAATCTGGATCTTCAAAGAATTTCGACATTATAGTCAATCCTGATAAAGGTGATCTTGAAATAT
Source organism: Candidatus Walczuchella monophlebidarum (assembly GCF_000709555.1). Lineage (GTDB taxonomy): Bacteria > Bacteroidota > Bacteroidia > Flavobacteriales > Blattabacteriaceae > Walczuchella > Walczuchella monophlebidarum. The sequence continues at coordinate 237,659 of NZ_CP006873.1, read as the reverse complement.
GGCGCAATCGTACAATCGTGGAAGACGGATCTGTTGAGGAAGAGAATGAACAAATTGAACTTTCTGAAGCAAAAAAAATAGAGCCTGATTTTGAAATAGGAGAATATGTATCTGAAAAAGTAGAACTTAAAGATTTAGGTCGAAGGGCTATTCTTTCTTTAAAAAAAAATATCTTTACTCAAAGTAAAGAATACTATAACACAGTTATTTATAAAAAATTTCACAAAAAAATCGGGGAACTTATCGTCGGAGAGATTCACTATACATGTGATAATCAAAATCTCATCATACGTGATGATAACAAAAATGAAATGATCCTTCCAAAAAAAGAACAGATGGCTAACGATTTGAGTAGAAAGAGTGGTCGTATACGTGCTCTAATTAAAAATGTTCTCTTAGAAGGTAACAGGCCAATAATTATTCTATCACGAAGTGATACAGCATTTCTAAAAAAACTTTTTGAGCAGGAAATTCCTGAAGTTTTTGAAGGATTGATTTCGATAAAAGACATTGTCCGGATTCCTGGAGAAAAAGCCAAAGTCGCTGTATCATCTTATGATGATAGGATTGACCCAGTTGGGGCCTGTGTTGGAGTCAGAGGGATGCGTATCCATTCTATTGTTAAAGAATTAATATCTGAAAAGATAGATATTATAAATTATACTGACAATAGTCAGTTGTATATTATTCGTGCTCTAAGCCCGGCGAAAATCTCTAAAATTGAGATAGATGAAAAAAATAAAATAGCCAAGGTCTCGTTACATCCTGATCATGTATCTAAAACCGTAGGACGTAATGGACAAAATCTTCGTTTAGTAAGTAAACTCACTGGGTATAAAATTGTTATTATTAGAGATTTTATGTCTGAGGAGGATGTGGAACTCACTGAATTTAGTGACGAAATAGAACCTTGGATAATTGATAACTTTAAAAGTACAGGCCTTTCTACAGCGAGATCCATCCTAAATTCCGATCTGGAAGATATAATAAAGAAAACTAAATTAGAGAAACAAATGATTTTGGATGTCTTACGAATATTAAGAGAAGAATTAAAAAAATGACTGATAATATCAGATTAAGAGTAATATTGAAAGAATTAAATGTATCCTTACAAAGAGTGGTACACTTTCTCAGAACAAAAAATATAGAAGTTAATATAAATCCCACCCCCTATCAACTACTAGTAAATGAGTTTAAAGAAGACAAAAAAGTGAAAGATGGTTCACATAAAGAGTGATTCTCTGATACCAGTTTCAAAAACAGACGGTTCAAAATCAAAAACAGACGGTTCAAAATCAAAATCAAAAACAGACGGTTCAAAATCAAAAACAGACATTTCTATAAAAACACAATATAAAAAACTTCCAGGTCCTGTATTTACAGGAGATCAAATAGATCTGTCTCAATTTGAAAAAAATAAATCCGATAAAAAAAAGCAACGTACTTTGCGTAGTGGAATAGAAAATGTGAGACAACGTGTAGAAAAAATTAAGGAAACTTTTTCAAAAGTCCCTGTAAAAAATAAGAAATCAACACTTTTAAAGTATAGGAAAAAAAAACAACCACCAAAAGAAGATAATAAAACGCTTGATTCAAAACCTAAAAAAGTACTTCAAATAGTTGAGTTTATTACTGTAAATGAATTAGCTTCTCTGATGAATGTTTCTAGCACACAATTAATTACTACTTGTATGTCTTTAGGTGTTATGGTAACAATGAATCAACGTTTAGACGCAGAAATACTTCCCCTAGTAGCTGATGAATTCGGATACAGTATAGATTTTGTCGGAGAAGATATAGATAAAGTTATGAAGGAAGAGGAAGATCCAAAAGAAAGTCTGCATAGTCGTGCACCCATTATCACAGTTATGGGTCACGTAGACCACGGAAAAACGTCATTTTTAGATTATGTTAGAAATACTAAATCTTGTGAATCTGGAGGAATTACACAGCATATAGGTGCTTATAGTGTAGAATTAAAAAACGGCCGATGTCTTACTTTTCTTGATACTCCTGGTCATGAGGCATTTACGTCAATGCGCGCCCGAGGCACTAAGATAACTGATATTGTTATTATTGTTATAGCATCGGATGAGGAAGTTATGCCGCAAACCAAAGAAGCAATAAATCACGCAAAAGTAGCTGGAGTTCCTCTAATATTTGCTTTAAATAAAATAGATAAACCTACGGCAAATCCTGATAAAATACGTGAACAGCTAGCTAACATAAATATCTTGGTAGAAGAATGGGGAGGTCAATATCAGTCTCAGGAAATTTCTGCAAAAACAGGGGAAGGTATTGAACAATTACTCGATAAGGTTTGGCTAGAAGCTGAACTTTTAGGATTGAAAGCTAATCCAAATAAAATGGCTTCTGGGACAATCATTGAATCTACTCTCGATAAAGGTCGTGGATATATGACTACTATCCTTGTTCAATCTGGGACTATCAAACTTGGAGACTACATATTAGCAGGGATCTTCCACGGAAAAGTTAAGGCCCTTTTCGATGAAAGAGGTAATTCCATTAAAAATGCCGGTCCTTCAAAACCTGTATCTATATTGGGACTTAACGGTGGTCCTACAGCTGGTGATAAATTTAAAGTGTTCAGTAATGATAAGGAAGCTAAACAACTGGCTTTAAAAAAACAACAATTACAAAGAGAGCACAATCTTCGCATACATAAGCATGTTACGTTAACTAACGTTAACGTAGCAGGGAAGGAAATAAAAATTATTCTTAAGGGAGATGTAGACGGTTCCGTAGAAGCTATTATGAATGCACTAAAAAATCTGTCTAAAAAGGAAGTATTGGTAAATATTATTCACAAAGGTGTAGGACAAATTACTGAATCAGATGTTTTACTAGCCAGTGCCTCTCATTCTATCATTATAGGATTCAATGTTAGAACAACTCCTAATGCCAGAAAAATTGCAGAAAGAGAACAGATTGAAATACGTACATATTCAATTATTTATGATGTAATTAGGGAAATTTCTAACGTTATAGAAGGAATGTATTCTCCTAAACTTCAAGAACAAATATGTGGTACTGCTGAGATTCGTAATATCTTTAATATTCCTAAAATAGTAGGAACCGTTGCTGGATGTATGGTTATTAACGGGAAAATATTTCGTCCTGCTAAAATCAAATTAATCCGAGACGGTATTGTCATATTTCATGGCGAATTAGCTTCTCTTAAACGATTTAAAGAAGATGTAAAAGAAGTCTCTAAAGGTTATGAATGCGGATTGCAAATAAAGAACTATAATGCTCTCAAAATAGGAGACTATATTGAAGTATACGAGGATAAATCTCTGCCGAAGAAGTAAATACTTTTAGTAGTTAATTATTCATCCACAAAGCGATAAATCTAGCAACAGTCTTTTAAGGCGTCTTAGTGTTTTCCTGCGTATCAAAAGCATCACCTATCAAGCATAACACGATTTTGAATCTGAATTGATTCCTGATGGATTATTTCTAAAAAGACTTTAATAAAATCTGAAGACAATTCTACATTTTTCCCAAAACATTCTAATTTTTCCATTATTTGTTTCCACCGGTTAGGTTGGAATATGTCTACATTATGCTTTTTTTTGAGCATGCCAATCTCTCTCGATAAAAGGAATCTACTTGCTAATAATGAAAGAACATTCTCATCTAGTTCATCAATTTTATCACGTAATATTTCTATTTGAGTTTTTTTTGAATCTTGTTCTTTACTAAACTCAATTTTTTTAAGAATTTTGACAAGTTGTTGTGGGGTTATTTGTTGTTTAGAATCGCTCCATGCTTTATCTGGATTACAGTGACTCTCTATCATTAATCCGTCGTATTCCAAATTCAACGCTTGTTTTGCAACGGTAGCAATGCCTTCTCTTTCTCCGCAAATATGTGAAGGGTCGCATATAATAGGAATATTCCCATAGAAATTTTTGAAATTCAATGCTATATCCCAATGGGGATGATTCCGATATTGGGATTTTTTATAATAAGAAAATCCTCTGTGGATTACGCCTATTTTTTTTATTCCCTGAGCTACAAGACGTTCTAGGGCTCCTACCCATAAATCAAAATCAGGATTTATAGGATTCTTTACAAGTATTATTTTTTCTGTATTCTTTAATGACTCAGCAATTTCTTGGACCGTAAACGGATTAACTGTACTTCTAGCACCTATCCATAGGATATCAATATCATAGGCCAGGGAAGCCTTTACATGGTCAGTATTCGCTACTTCTGTAGCAATCATCATTCCTGTTTCCTCTTTGACTTTTTGGAGCCATTTTAGACCAATTTCCCCTACTCCCTCAAAACCTCCAGGTTTCGTGCGAGGTTTCCATATGCCAGCTCGAAAAATTTTCACATAAGACTTGTCCAGATTTTTAGAAATTTCCAGCAGTTGTTCTTGACTTTCTGCACTGCAAGGACCTGATATAATAATCGGTTTTTGAAAACATCTCATCCAATCTTGGTCTAATTCATTTAGTGTTTGCATAATCATTCTTTTTATATCATGTAACTTTTAACCATAAATATAAAATATATTTCAATTCCCCATAGCTGTCGAAAACCGATATATCGCAATAATTATGACGTATATTGAACTTTATAAAGACGAGTCCAGCCTTAGTGGTAGGCTAACTATAGGAGGGTCCAAAAGTGAATCCAATCGTTTACTTATTTTAAAAGGACTTTTTCCTAAAAATCTGAATATTGAAAATATGTCTTCTGCGAAGGACACGAAAATTTTACATAAAGCACTTTTTGGTCCTAATAATGTCCTATATGTTCAAAATGCTGGAACTGCTATGCGTTTTTTAACAGCTTATTGCACAATACAATCTAACAAAACTTTCACTCTTATTGGATCGAAAAGAATGCACGAACGACCAATAGGAGTCTTAGTCCAAGCTCTTAGAAAACTTGGTGCTAATATTGATTACTTAGGAACCGAAGGATATCCTCCTTTAAAAATATATGGAAACAAATTGATTGGAGGAAACTTATCTGTAAGGGCTGATACTAGTAGTCAGTATATAAGCGCATTGATGTTAATAGGGGCTTTTTTTGAAAAAGGTCTTTCTCTGAACCTCGAGAAAAAAATAACTTCAAAACCTTATATATCTATGACTATAGAGTTGTTGAGAAAAGCTGGGATTTCGGTGTTTTGGAATAACCGTGAAGTTTTTATCTCCCCAGCAACTGAACCTCTTGCTAGTAGAAAATTTTTTGTTGAATCAGACTGGAGCTCTGCTTCCTATTATTATTCTTTAGCTGCAATGTCTAAACAAGTAGATATCCAATTAAGCATTTATAAAAAAGAAAGTTTGCAAGGTGATCAAAAGTTATATGAGATTTATTGTAATTACTTTGGAGTAAAAACTTCTTTTAAAGAAAATAGTCTTTTTCTTACAAAGGATCCTTCACGGAACCTCCCAGAATATTTTGAATGTGATTTAAATCAATGTCCGGATATCGCACAAACTATTGCTATAAGTTGTACAGGGTTAAAAATAAAATGTTTATTAACCGGACTTGAAACTTTAAAAATAAAAGAAACAGACCGGTTACAGGCTTTACAAAATGAGTTATTTAAAGTAGGTGTTAGAACATATATGACAGAAAATTCCTTAGAGATTTTTAATTTTAAAAATGCTGATGGGAAACCACTAATCCAGACTTATAATGATCATAGAATGGCTATGTCTTTTGCTCCTTTAGCATTATACAGATCAATGATTATACAAAACCCAAATGTAGTAGAAAAATCTTATCCGAATTTTTGGAGAGATATAAAACAATTAGGATTTTCCTTAAAAAGGTGGTCTGAACCTAACTAAGCTTATATAATTTTGATTTACGAAGTTTCTTGATCTACTTTTGTAGTGGGAAATTTTTTTCTCTATAAAGTGTAAATAGAAAAAATTATCCATGTCAAATATAAAAAAGAAAATTCTACATAATAAAAATCGTCGGTTACGTAATAGATATAGCTACAAAACTGTTCGTACAATTGTAAAACAAATTCGTAAAGAAATAGAAAAAGCAAGAGATATAAATTACCTTGAGTCTTATTACTCATATTTAAGTTCAAAGCTGGATACACTAGCTAAGAAGAAAATTATACATAAAAATAAAGCTGCTAACTTAAAAAGTAAGTTGGCTAGTGCTATAAATGCAATCAAATAAATGGCCCATTCGTCTAGCGGTTAGGACATCAGGTTTTCATTCTGAAAAGAGGGGTTCGATTCCCCTATGGGCTAACTCATTATGTGTGAACCCCTGAATATTATAATTCCCATTTTTAAAGAAAATAAAATGCCTATAGAAAAATCCGAATATCTGACAGAAGAAGGATTAAAAAAACTTATTAAAGAAGTTGAACATCTTGAAACAGTAGAACGATCTCGAATATCTCAACAAATTTCTGAAGCTCGAGATAAAGGAGATTTATCAGAAAATGCAGAATATGACGCTGCTAAAGCAGCTCAGGAATTGATAGAAATGCGTATTGCACGTATAAAAGAAAAAATTTCTCATGCACGCGTGATAGATAGTTCTCAAGTGGATCGTTCTAAGGTATCTATTCTTTCTACCGTCCACATAAAAAATATTACTAAGGGAATAATTCATATTTATACGTTGGTTCCTGAAAGTGAAGCTGATTTAAGCGCAGGTAGAATATCTATAAAAACACCAATTGCCCAAGGGTTACTAGGAAAAAAGATTGGAGAAACTTCTAATATTAGACTCCCTAACGGAAATAAAATTGTGCTAGAAATTCTAAAAATTCATTAAAAGTATGTCTTGGCATCTAGATATATCGGTCTAACACCCGTTTTTAAAATATTTTTTGTCTTAATAATTCATCTCCTACCAAAAATTCGATCTTCCTTTAATAAGTCCAAAGCCCATAATTTTAGTCCCAGTAGCCAAGTCTAATGTCTTCTCGAGGTTTCGTGTACCCTTAAATTAATAAGATCTAGCAAAAAAAACCTTTTTTGATGAAGGTTTACCTGAATATACACAATATCCTTTTTTAGTGTCAGAATTTAATGGTATACAGCGAATAGTTGCTTTAGTTTCTTCTTTAATTTTTTTTTCAGTTTCAATTGTACCATCCCAATACGCGGAAATAAATCCTCCCTTGTTATCTAGTATTTTTTTAAAATCTTCATAATTATTTACATGAAACATCAATGCATTTCTTTTTTTTAAAGCACGATTATATAATTTATTTTGAATATCCTCTAGAAGTTTTGGAGCTAATCTCAAAAATTCGTTTTGTGAACATAGTTGTTTTTCCATGGTATCTCGTCTAAATAACTCCACTTGATTTTTTTCAATTTCCCTTATTCCCATGGAAATCCGTAAAGGAACTCCCTTCATTTCATATTCGTTGAATTTCCAACCAGGAGTTTTATGATTTTGATAGTCATATTTTGTGCGTATTCCATGATTTTCAAGATATTTTTTAATTATTGTAACAGATTTTTCAATGATTCTAAGCTGTTCGTGATTCCTATAAATAGGAATGATAATAACTTGTATAGGGGCGAGTTTGGGAGGTAAAACCAATCCATAATCATCAGAATGAGTCATGATTAATGCTCCTATTAAACGAGTGGATACCCCACAAGAAGTAGCCCAAACGTACTCTTTACCCCCAAATTGTTTAGAAAATTTCACATCAAAAGCTTTGGAAAAATTTTGTCCTAGAAAATGAGAAGTCCCTATTTGAAGAGCTTTTCCATCTTGCATCATTGCTTCAATACAATAAGTTTCTTCCGCTCCGGAAAAACGTTCAGTCTCACTTTTCGTGCCTTGAATCACTGGTACCGCCATAAAATTTTCCGAAAAATTAGTATAAACTCTAAGCATTTTTTTTGCTTCTTCAATAGCTTCTTCTCGGCTAGCATGGGCAGTATGACCTTCTTGCCAAAGAAACTCTGAAGTTCGTAAAAATAATCGGGTTCGCATTTCCCAACGAACTACGTTAGCCCATTGATTTAGTAAGATAGGTAAGTCTCGATAAGATTGTATCCATCTTCTGTAGCTGTCCCAGATAATAGTTTCAGAGGTAGGACGCACTATGAGTTCCTCTTCAAGTCTTGATTTAGGATCTAACATTATTTCTTTCCCATCAGGTGTATTCTTTAACCTACAATGTGTTACGACAGCGCATTCCTTAGCAAATCCTTCCATATGATTCGTTTCTTTTGATAGGTAGGATTTTGGAATCAATGTTGGAAAATAAGCGTTTTCATGTCCTGTCTGTTTTAACATTTTGTCTAGAACTGATTGCATTTTTTCCCATATAGCGAAACCGTATGGTTTGATGATCATACAACCACGGATACCCGAATTTTCAGCGAGTTCAGATTTTATAACTATTTCATTATACCATTTTGAATAATTTTCTTTTCTTGAGATCAATGATGACATGTGTTTAATTATATTAATTTTTGTAATCTGTTAAAAATTGTATAAATGCATTTTTTCAAAAATTATCGATGATGTAACTCAAACTTAGTATAGATGAAAATGAAGCAAAAAATAAAAATATACAACACTCTTAGTGGAAAAAAAGAAACTTTTGTCCCTATTATTCAAGGACATGTTGGAATATATACTTGCGGCCCCACTGTTTATAGAGAAATCCATTTAGGAAATTGTCGTACATTTATTTTTTTTGACTTGATAGTTCGTTATTTTAAATATCTGGGGTATAAAGTACGTTACGTGCGTAATATCACTGATGTGGGACATCTTGAAGATGAAGGTGAAGATAAAATTTCTAAAAGAGCTCGTTTAGAACGTCTAGAACCTATGGAAATTACGCAAAAATATACCCTTGATTTTCATCATATTCTTTCTGTATTAAATACATTACCTCCTAATATAGAGCCTATTGCTACAGGTCATATTCTTGAACAAATAGAACTGATTGTCAAACTTATTGACAAAGGACTAGCTTATGAAGTAAATGGATCTGTTTATTTTGATTTAAAATCCTATATCCAACGTTATGATTACGGGATTTTGAGCCATAGAAATATAGAAGATCTCATAGCCAATACACGTAATTTAAAAGCGCAAAATGAAAAACGATATACTCTAGATTTCGCCCTATGGAAAAAAGCATCGCCTAAGCATCTTATGAGTTGGAATTCTCCTTGGGGTAAAGGTTTCCCGGGATGGCACTTAGAATGTACCGCTATGAGCACAAAATATTTAGGGAATGTTTTTGATATACATGGTGGTGGAATAGATTTAAAGTTTCCACATCATGAATGTGAATTAGCCCAAGCTCTGGGCATTTCCGAGAAAAATCCAGTTCGATACTGGATTCATGTTAATCTCCTGACTATAAAAGATAAAAAAATGAGTAAGTCAAGCGGACATCTAATTCTTCCTTCAGAACTTTTCACAGGAGAAAAATCTTTCTCTGCGAATCTTATTCGATTTTTTATGCTTCAATCTCATTATCGTAGTGTATTTGATTTTTCAATCCAGTCTCTTCTCTCTGCGGAGAAGGGATTTCATCGTCTGATGAAATATTTTACCACCTTAAAAAGGTTAATAGCAGAAAAAAATCGGGGTCTTTCTACTTTTGATGTGAAGGATTGGATCCAGAGGTGTTATGATGCTATGAATGATGATTTTAATAGTCCAAAATTAATTTCCCATCTCTTTGAAGCAGGTAATTTAATTGAATCTTTTGTCAAAGGAAAAGAATTCTTAGATATTTATGATATCCAATTATTACATAGAAATATGAGAAATTTTCTTACAGAGGTCTTAGGAGTTAATATTCCTTCAGACTTAACCGTTAATCACAAGTTGATAGATCTCCTATTGGAGATACGAAAATTAGTCCGAAAAGAAAAAAAATGGGATATATCAGATAGGATACGGAATGAGCTCTTTCATCTTGGATATTCATTGATTGATAATGAGGATGGTTCTACTTGTTTAAACCCAAATTTCTAGAATTTAGATCGATTCAAATTAGTGAAAAGTAGTATTTTTATTTTTTCTCTCTTTTTTGTGCTTCATAGTTTTGTAGTTTCTTATCCAGAAAGAATTCTTGAACCGAGATTCATCTGAATGGCACTTTTGGGGTAGAGAAAAGTCTAAGTATTCCTTTACCTATAATTTTGTGTCTTTCTTTCGGTTTAAATATGGAAGAAAGGTTGTCTGATGGAAAATATTATCGTCTTGTGCAAGACGCTGATGGGTCCACCTAAATGAGCAACCGTTGAATCTCTCCATTACGAAAAATGTTGTGGCTACTTTATGTTCTGTTTTTATTCTTTGTCCTATTTCTTTACAGGAGAACCACTAATTTTGTTCCTCAGAGATGAATTAGCTATTCAAAACATAGGGAACCCTATGTATAAGTTGTATTTTCCTACAGTATTTTTTTATCTCCTACAATCTGATTGGGATGCTACGAAAGTAACTGGGAATACCACCTTAGTTTTATCGTTGATTACCTTTCTAATTATAACCTCCAAAAGATCTTATTGGAAACATATTTTCCATATGCCTCCGTTCGTTTTTTCCGAATCCCAATAGAACTTGTAGGAATCTTTATAAGACTTCGTTGCCTTATTGGTATAAAAGATAATGAAACATCTTAATTTCTATGGACGCTAATCTTAGACAGACAGGTCGCAGACACCAAAGTGCTCCTGCATCACTTTTCGTACTGCCCTTTTAGGTATATTAAAATAGGGTTACCGAGAATTTATTTAATTATATCGTGGATTTAGTAACGCCTTCCATAGGTTTTATTTTTTGGCATCTCTTTTTCATTCTTACAAAATTTGCGTGGAAACCCATATTAAATCTGATTAAACAACGTGATACTCATTTGCATAATTCTCTAGAAGCTGCTCAAAAAGTACGTTCAGAAATTCGTCTTTTTCATCTTGAAAAAGATAATTGGATTAAAGAAAGTCGTATTGAACGAGATCTTTTATTAAAAGAAGCTCGGATAATGAGTGATAAAATCCGTGAAGAAGCAAAAAAAAAAATCGGTATTTTTATTCCTTTCTTAAAATGCCTTCTTTACCGTTTAAAAAAAAAAAACAAAACAAAACAAAAAAAGAGAAATATTCTTGATTCTTCAAAAACAAGACGACAATTTCTTTATTAAAATCTATTACTCATGAATTTTTTAGGGGAGAAGCCACTATCATCACGGCTATACCTTTAAATATTGGATGAAGTTATGGAAATACAAAAGACTTTCTCTTGAAGAAAGTAGATCCTACTATTATTGGTGCTCTGAGCGGATATGAGTCTTAGTAAAGAGCTTATAAGCTACTAGAATCTCTTACAATTAGATGATAGATCTAAAATCTTAGCCATCTTGAAAAAAGAATTTGGTGTGGGACTTAAAATAGGTGATGGAGTAGACAATTAGTAGAATTTCATACTGGTCTTAAAGGTATTGTACTCACCCTGGTTATCCTAGAAGGATACAACGTAGCGTACATATAGCTTACCTAGCTTACCTCCTAATCTATCGTAAGCCTCTCTACAAACAGGTCTTATAGCTATTGATGCTATGATTCCTATTAGACGTGGGCCAACGACAGACAGGTCAAACCACGATTCTTAATCAGAAGGAATGTTATGATCACCAGTTTTTTGTCTTTATGTTGCCAGTGGCAACACATTAAAAATGTAGACGGTCGTAGTAGAATATTTTCGTGAGGCCGATGATCTTACCGTGAAATTTCTTTGCTTTTAAGACTCCAGGACGAGAAGCTAATCCTGTCTACGCTTATTGTAACGTTCTGCATGATGAAGTAGCCCGTAATCTTAACGATGTCTCAAGGGGGGACAGCGATACCCAAGAGGTAGACGCTTATATTCCAACTAATATTATCTCTATTAGGCCAAATATTTTTATAAATTGATTTGTTTAATTCTGGGGGCAGCAATTAATGAAGGGATTTCTGGATCCCGTGTAGTAGCAAGCTGGAACTCTTAAAATTGATCAGGCTCAATTCCGTGATCTGGAAGGAAGGAAGGAAGGAAGCCTTTTAAAAGTTTGTTTCTAATCTTGATCCTGTTACTATGGATATTAGAAATAAAGGTAAACATAACGTGGAAATTCTAAAACAACGGATAAATAATCCTTATAAAATAGCTATACTATATCTCGGTCCCAGAAATCTGTTGACTCTCTTAATAAGGTTCACGAATTTGAGGAAGAATATTTATTTAAATAACAAATATCCTCAAATAATGTAACAAAATTTACTAAAGTGCTTGAAAGAGTCTCTCATGAAGAGAAATATATTAAAGGACGTGCCTAGTTTAAAATAAATCCTTTTTCGGATTCAATCAGTTTCTTCTATGATGAAGATTACTGCAGCTAAACTTAAAAAAACTAAAGATGCTAAAGATGCTAAAGATGCTAAAGATGCTAAAGATGCTAAAGATGCTAAAGATGCTAAAGATGCCATATTACAATTCTATCCTTATTCTTAAGGAATAGAAGACGTCTACTTTTTCAAATACAGATTTTAATTCTATTTATTTAGAAGAGGTTTTTGTAAATACAAAATTAATCATTGTTATCAGTTCTAATAGGGGACTTTGTGGAAGTTTCAATGATGCAATCGTTAAAGATATTACTCATAAAATCTCTATTCCTTTTCAGAGGAAAAAAAATTACTATAACATAATTTTAATCTATTTTATACGATTTATGACCATCAGGTAGAAATATTCTGTGATTCTTTAATAGAAGAATTTCTTAAAGGTTCTATTCATATAGTATATATTGTGAATATAAAAATTCTGGAGTCGGTTTTAAAACCGAAAACTATTACCTATCTCTATAAAGTCTAGTAATGATGAAAAGGTTAATTACTTTATGGAGCCTTCAAAAGAAGCTCTTTTAGACTATTTAATTCCTAAAAATAGCTATTTTTAAAGCAATGCTTGATCACGGATGATGGCTATGCATAAAGCCACAGAAAATGCTTCTAAAATTAAAAGTGAGTTAATACTTCACTCTAATAAAGAACGTCAGAATTCCTAAAGAAATTCTGGGAAGAAGCGTTAAAATATTAAAAATGTCCAGAATATTAACGGGGATCCAAAGCACTGGTATTCCTCATTTAGGCAATCTATTGAGTGTTATTTTTCCAGCTATTCAATTGGCAAATAGCTCTGATTATACTTCCTTTTTATTTATTGCAGATTTACATTCGTTAACTGTTGTTAAAAATGCTGAGTTATTAAAAGAATATACCTATCAAGTTTTGGCTACTTGGCTTGCTTGCGGGCTTGATGCTGATAGAGCGATTTTTTATCGTCAATCCGATGTACCTCAGACAACTGAATTATCTTGGTATTTAAGTTGTTTTTACCCTTATCATAGACTTAAATTAGCACATTCATTTAAGGAAAAAAAAAATTATATTAAAGAGATTAACACTGGCTTATTTACCTATCCTATGCTTATGGCAGCGGACATATTGCTCTACGATGCTGAAAAAATACTAGTGGGGAAAGATCAACTCCAACATATGGAGATTACGCGTGATATAGCCAAGCGTTTTAATAGTAAAATAGGAGAAGTCTTTGTTGTCCCAGAACCTATGATTAATAAAAATATGATGTATATACCAGGTATTGACGGAAACAAAATGAGCAAATCTAAAGGAAATATTATAAATCTTTTTGCTAAAGAAAAAGAACTATACCAGCAAATCATGAATATTCGAACCAATAATCTTTCCTTAGAGGAGTCTAAAAATCCAGAAACAGATTTAATTTATACTTTTTACAAATTTTTTGCTTCTGAATACCAAATTATTGAAATGGAAAAAAATTATCTATCAGGAGGTTATGGTTATAGGAATGCTAAACAAGCTCTTTATGAACTTTTATTACATAGGTTTAAACACGAACGAGAAAAATTCAATGAATTTATACAAAAAAAAGTACTTTTAAATAAAATTCTTTCTCTGGGAGCTGAACGTGCTTCACAAATAGCTACGATCACATTACAACGTGTTAGAAAAGCCTTAGGGATCAGCATATTGGAAAATTCTTGGAGAGATGGCCGAGTGGTCTAAGGCACATTCCTGGAAAGTATGTTCACTGAATACAGTGTCAAGGGTTCGAATCCCTTTCTCTCCGCAATCCTATATAAAACTTATGTGATGTTTACCTCTCGTAAAATCCGACAGAGTTTTTTAAATTTTTTCCAAAAAAAAAATCATAAAATCTTTCCTTCATCTCCCATTGTTATAAAAAATGATCCCAGCCTTATGTTCACAAACGCGGGAATGAATCCTTTCAAAGATTATTTTCTCTCGCAAAGAATCCCTCATTATTCTAGAATAGCTAATACGCAAAAATGCTTACGAGTAGTAGGAAAACATAATGACTTAGAAGATGTCGGTCATGATACTCATCATCATACTATGTTCGAAATGCTTGGAAATTGGTCTTTTGGAGATTATTATAAAAAAGAGACTATAGAATGGTCTTGGGAACTTCTTACTGAGGTCTACAAAATCCCTAGTGAAAATTTATATGTTACAATATTTTCTGGTGATGATAAAAATGATATTTCTCCTGATGAGGAGTCTAGATTTCTTTGGTCAAGATTTATTGACAAAAATCGCATTATCTCTTTTGGTAAAATAGAAAATTTCTGGGAAATGGGATCTATCGGTCCTTGTGGACCTTGTTCAGAAATTCATATAGATTTACGTAGTTCAAAAGAAAAAAAGTCTGTTTCCGGTAAGGATCTTGTTAATAAAAATCATCCGGATGTCATAGAACTATGGAATCTTGTATTTATAGAATTTCTTAGGAAATCGGATGGAAGTCTTGAAAAATTAGAGAATCGTCATATAGATACTGGTCTAGGTATTGAGAGACTCTGCAGAGTATTGCAAAACAAATCTTCAAATTTTGACACTGATCTTTTTCGATCTCTAATTAAAAAAATAGAATCGGTTAGCAATGTTAATTATGGGAAAAATTCTCAAATAGATATAGCTATTCGTGTGATAGTAGATCACATAAGAGCTATTTCTTTTGCTATTGCTGACGGACAAAATCCCTCTAATATTGGTCCAGGATATGTAATTCGTCGTCTTTTGAGAAGATCCATAAGTTATGGATATCAATTTTTACATCAGAATCAAGCTTTTTTGTATAAACTTGTGAAAGTTCTTGTACAAGAAATGGGAGATATATTTCCTGAACTTGTTCGTCAACAAAAGTGGATAGAGGAACAAGTCCAAGCAGAAGAAAGCACTTTTTTTAATACCATAACTCATGGCATAAACAGAATGGGAAATCTTATTGAAGAAACTAAACAAAAAAGACAAAACCAGATTAGTGGAGATAAAATATTTGAGTTATATGATACTTACGGTTTACCTATATATATTTCACGTTTATTTGCTGCAGACAATTTGTTAAAAATAGATGAAATAGGCTTTAAAAAAGAAATGTCTCTTCAAAAAGAACGTGCTCGGAAATATGGGAATATTCAGCATGATGATTGGACTATTCTCAATAGTTCTTTCGTAGAAGAAGAAAACAAATTTATCGGTCATGAAATTTTATATGCTCATGTTTATATACAACAATATCGTCGTGTGCAAACGATTAAAGGTCCCTATTATCAAATTGTTTTAAATAAAACACCTTTTTTACCGGAAGAAGGTGGCCAGGTAGGAGACAGTGGTTATTTGGAAAATGAATTTGATACAATACGAATCATAAATACTTATAAAGAGAATGGTCTTTTTCTTCATACGATAGAAAAACTTCCTGATAATATCCAAAAACCTTTCAAAGCTTCAGTAGATAAAAATCGTAGAAAGAAAATTGAAAAAAACCATAGTGCTACTCATTTATTACATTATGCTCTAAAAAAAGTCCTAGGGTATCATGTTTCTCAGAAAGGATCGTATGTAGGGCCTGATAGATTGCGTTTTGACTTTTCTCATACTAAAAAAATACGTATTGAACAATTGCAGTCGATTGAGATGTTGGTACAGGATATAATATTTAAAGATTATCCTTTACGAGAACGTAGAAACATTCCATTTGAAACAGCAATTTCAGAAGGATCTGTAGCAATATTTGGGGAAAAATACGGAAATAAAGTGCGAAGTATTGGTTTTGGCCCCTCGTTAGAATTGTGTTTTGGAACACATGTAAAGAAAACTGGAGAAATAGGATTATTCAAAATTGTATCAGAATCTTCTGTAGGATCAGGTATTCGACGTATAGAAGCAATTACCGAAAAAACTGCCATTGGATATCAAAACAAGATATATGATGATTATAATAAAATTATTTATCAAATACATAATCCCTCCGATCCGATTAAAACGATACAACAATTGCAACAGGAAATAAAAAAGTTACGAACAAAAATAAATATTGTAACGTCACGAGAAATACAGAGATTAAAAAAAGAATGGTTAACAAAAGCTAAAAAACATGATAGATTTATGTTGATCTATGAAAAAACAAATCTAGAACCTACTGCTATGAAAACCATAGCATTAGAATTACGTAGGGAACATAGAGAACTAATAACAGTTGTTGGTCGTTCTGAAAAAAATAACGTGCTGCTTTGCATAGCTGTCTCTGATGATCTTGTAGAACATGGGGTAAATGCTTGTAAAATTCTTCAAAAATTATCCCCATATATCAAAGGGAAAGGGGGAGGTAAGAAGTTTTTTGCTATGGCAAAGGGTAACAATTCTACTGGGTTAAATGAAGCGATAAAGTTAGTGGAGAGTTTTATTTTTAACTAAAAATGTTACATTTTAATAATCATTCTCTCTTCTCAGAAGAGTTATACTTATTTCTCATGGATCGTTATTCTTTTCTGAATACCGTTCATCCAAAACTCATTGAAGAGCTCTATCATAGATATCTTCATACTCCAGACCAGATTGAGCCAAGTTGGCGAGCTTTTTTTCAAGGTTTTGATTTTGCCTTGGCAACCTACAATAGAAATGATAACAAGGATTCTCAAAAAATTCTGAAGGAATTCCAGGTCTTAAATTTGATCCAAGCCTATCGGAGTCGTGGGCATCTTTTTACGAAAACTAATCCAATTAGGAGTAGGCGTGAATATTCTCCGAATTTAGATATTGAACAATTTGGACTTGGGATAGAAGATCTTGAAACGGTTTTTGAAGCTGGAAAACTTGTCGGAAAGGAACCTTGTACGCTGGCTAATATATTGACTCATCTGAAGACTGTATATTGCGAATCTATAGGAATAGAATATATACATTTGCGAAATCCAGAAAATATTTACTGGATTCAGCAATGGCTTAATAAAAATGAGAATAAACCGTCTCTTTCGGTTGAAGAAAAAAAAAACTTACTGAATAAACTCACTGAAGCAGTAGTATTTGAAAACTTTTTACACACTAAATTTGTAGGTCAGAAAAGATTTTCTATTGAAGGGAATGAATCTTTGTTACCTGCTGTTGATGAGCTTATAGAATATGCCTCGATTTGTTATGAAGCCGAGGAATTTGTTATAGGGATGGCTCATAGAGGTAGATTAAATGTATTAGCTAATATTTTAAAAAAAAGCTTAGAAGAAATATTTAGCGAATTCGATGGAAAAGAATATGATGAAAAAGTTTTTTCTGGAGACGTCAAATATCATTTAGGAGCTACGATAAAACGAAATAACCGTCATGGGAAATCTATAAAAATAAGTCTAGCACCGAATCCTTCGCATCTTGAAACTGTAGATACTGTGGTAGAAGGTCTCGCAAGAGCGAAGATAGATCATTACTATAAGAAAAATTATAACCATCTGTTACCCATTCTTATACATGGCGATGCTGCTATTTCTGGACAAGGTCTTATTTATGAAATTGTGCAAATGTCTCAACTAGAAGGTTATAAAACAGGAGGAACGATACATATAGTAGTCAATAATCAAATGGGATTTACCACTGATTATATAGATGGTCGTTCTAGTATCTATTGTACTGATATAGGAAAAGTTACCCTTTCCCCAGTATTACACGTCAATGCTGATGATGTAGAATCCGTTATTCACGCTATACATTTTGCTGTCGATTTTAGAATGCATTATCAAAGAGATGTTTTTATTGATATTTTGGGATATAGGAAATATGGACACCATGAAGGAGATGACCCCAGGTTTACACAACCTTCACTTTATAAGGCTATTGCGAATCAGATTAACGCTAGAGATATTTACAAAAAAAAATTACAAAAAGAAAACATCATAGATAATGCATACATTCAAGTTATTGAACAAGATTTGAGTAAAAAGCTAGAAAATAGCTATGAAAGAGCTAAAAATAGGAAGCGAAATCAATTAAATTATTTTTTGCCTTCAGAATGGAATATTTTTTCACCAGACCAATCTTCTCAGGTATTCAAAGAGATGGATACAAGTTTTCCTATAGAACTACTAACAGAAATAGGCTTAATAATAAGCAGTTTACCAAAAACTTATCATTTCTATAAAAAAATAGAAAAAATTTTAGCCCAAAGAAAAGAAATGATAAAAAATGGTAATATCATTGATTGGGGTATGGCAGAACTTTTAGCTTATGGGACTTTATTATATGAAAATTTCGATATCCGTCTTTCTGGAGAAGACGTTGAGAGGGGGACTTTTTCCCATCGTCATGCAGTAATTAAATCCGAAAATTTTGAAAATAAGTATATTACACTAAACCATCTTAGAGTAGGACAAGGTCTTATACAAATATATAACTCCCCACTTTCTGAATACGGAGTAATGGGATTTGATTATGGTTATGCTATGGCTTCTCCTAATACCCTAACTCTTTGGGAAGCACAATTTGGAGATTTTAGCAATGGAGCTCAAATTATTATAGATCAGTATTTATCTGCTGCAGAAGATAAATGGAAAATACAAAACGGATTAGTACTGTTATTACCTCATGGCTATGAGGGACAAGGATCAGAGCACTCTTCTGCACGTATTGAACGATATCTTCAATTGTGCGGCCGATATAATATGTTTATACTAAACTGTACTAATCCGGCCAATTTTTATCACGCTTTACGAAGACATATGAAATTTCCTTTTAGAAAACCCTTAGTTATTTTCACCCCTAAAAGTCTCTTAAGACATCCTAAATGTGTTGCTACATTAGCAAATCTGGCTACAGATAGATTCTATCCAATCATAGACGACGACACTGATGATCCTAAACGAATAACACAAATAGTTATTTGTTCAGGAAAAATATATTATGAAATCCTTAAGGAAAAAGAAATCACTAGATCTATGCATATTGCACTAATACGGTTAGAGCAGTTATATCCTATCCAAAAAGAATTATTAAAAAGAATTTTGGAAAAATACCCAAAATGTAAACGATGGATGTGGGTTCAAGAAGAACCTAAAAACATGGGACCTTGGCCTTACATATCTTATACACTAAAAAGCATCCCTTTTGAGATTATATCTCGTGATGAAAGTGCTTCTCCAGCCAGTGGTTCTTATAGTAATTTTATAAAAACACAGAAGGAAATTATAGAAAAAGTTTTTAGATCATGAACTTATGATATTGGAAATGAAAATTCCCTCCCCGGGTGAATCGATTACAGAAGTCGAAATCTCTTCCTGGCTCGTAAAAAATGGGGATTATGTAAGAAAAGATCAAGTTATTGCAGAAATTTCTTCTGATAAAGCTACCTTAGAACTTACAGCTGAAAAAAGTGGCATTATAACTCTAAAAGCAAAGGAAGGAGAAACCTTACAAGTTGGTCATATAGTATGCTTGATAGATCTGAACAAAAATGCGTCTGCACGGATAAAAAAAATAGAAGAAAAACCTATTACAACAGATGAACTTAAAAAAATACCTTCTCCAGCAGCAAGGAAGATTTTAGCAGAGAAAAATATTTCTTATTCCCAAATTTTAGGTTCTGGTAAAGAAGGTCGGATTACCAAAAAAGATGCTCTTAAAGCTATTCCGTCGATGGGTGGGGCTCCTCGTTCATTTCAAAGAGAACGTCTTTCTGCACTTAGAAAGAAAATTTCGGAACGTCTAGTCAACGTAAAAAACGAAACTGCTATGCTTACTACTTTTAACGAAATAGACATGAGCGAGATATTCAGTTTGAGAAATCGATATAAAGAACAATTTAAAGAACAACATGGTGTCGGATTAGGTTTTATGTCTTTTTTTGTAAAATCTTGTGTAAAAGCTCTAAATTTATATCCTGATATAAATACTATGATTGATGGAGAAGAGAAAATACATTATGATTTTTGTGATATCAGTATTGCTATATCTGGACCTAAAGGTTTAATGGTTCCAGTTTTAAGAAATGCAGAGATACTTTCCTTCAGAGGAATAGAACAAGAGATAAAACGTTTAGCATCACGTGTCCGATCCGGAAAAATTTCCGTAGATGAAATGAGTGGTGGGACTTTTACCATTACTAATGGAGGAGTATTTGGTTCGATGCTTTCGACTCCCATTATTAATCCTCCGCAAAGCGCTATTTTAGGCATGCATAATATAGTTGAGCGTCCTGTGGCCATAAATGGAGAGGTGAAGATTCGTCCCATAATGTACGTAGCACTGTCATATGACCATAGAATCATAGACGGAAGAGAATCTGTGGGATTTCTAGTGTCTGTTAAAGAAATTTTAGAAAATCCTATAGAAATTTTGATGGAGAGTAAAATTGAGAATGCGCTAGAATTATAGTTAGCATATAGTTATTTCCTTAAGAGGACAAACGTTTAATGCTGCGTTGATAGTATTATAACATTAATAGCAGTAAGAGCTTTGCGTATTCGAAAAGTTCTCAAAAAAAAACTGCAAACACAAGAAAGATATGAAGGTAGAATCTAGTTTGATCTCTCCTCTACACATTGAGGAAAATCGGAAATTCTATTTAGAGAGTTATGGTTGTCAAATGAATTTATATGATAGTGAGATAGTTACTTCTATATTATTCGATGAAGGTTTCAGTAAGACTTCGGATCCAGGACAAGCTGATGTTATATTGATTAATACTTGTTCAATCCGAGAGAAAGCAGAGAACACTATTAGGATGCGTTTGGCACAGTTTCAATCGATAAAAAAAATCAGACCTTATATAGTGATAGGTGTTTTAGGGTGTATGGCAGAACTACTAAAGTTTCGATTACTTGAGGAAGAACAAATAGTTGATTTAGTGGTAGGTCCTGATGGCTATCGTGATATTCCTTCTCTGATTCGTCAGGTTAAAGATGGAAGAAAGGCTCTTAATGTAGCTTTCTCGAAATCTGATACTTACGCTGATATAAATCCGGTTCGTTTTATAGGAAACGGGGTAACAGCCTTTGTCACTATTACTCGAGGTTGTGATAATATGTGTACGTTTTGCGTAGTTCCTTTCACTCGTGGTAGAGAACGAAGTCGAGATCCGCATACTATTGTGAATGAATGTAATAATCTTTGGAAGAAAGGATATAAAGAAGTTATTCTTCTTGGACAGAACGTTGATTCCTATTTGTGGTATGGAGGTGGTCTGAAAAAGGATTTTTATAAAGCTTCAGAAATTCAACGTAAAACCTCATTAGACTTTGCGGATTTGCTTGAGTTAGTAGCTTGTGCCTTGCCTAAAATGCGTATTCGTTTTTCTACTTCTAATCCCTCTGATATGTCAGAAAAAGTTTTAAAAGTTATCGTCCGTTATTCAAACATATGTAAACACATTCACCTCCCTGTACAGTCTGGAAGTACACGTGTATTAAAACGCATGAATCGTCGATATACACGCGAGCAATATATAGAACTTATTGATAAAATACGATGTCTGATCCCAGATTGTGCTATATCTCATGATATTATTGCAGGTTTTTGCGGAGAAACAGAAAGTGATCATCATCAAACTATGAGCCTTATGGAATACGTGCACTTTGATTTCGGATATATGTTTGCTTATTCTGTACGTCCTGGGACCCCGGCTTCAAAAAGATTGGTTGATGATGTTCCTGACTCTACAAAGAAAAAACGTTTACAAGAGATTATAGATTTGCAACAGAAACATTCTTATGAAGGTAAAAAAAAGCATTTAGGAAAAATTCAGGAAGTATTGATAGAAGGAGAATCAAAAAAAAGTACTTTGCATTGGTCTGGTAGAAATTCCCAGAACGCTGTAGTAGTCTTTCCAAAAGAGTACTATAAAATAGGAGAGTTTGTGACTGTAAATATTGTAGATTGTACTTCTTCGACCCTGATAGGAAAGACGACTTTCAATAGCTAAAAAACACTATGGAAAACATACAGAGCATAAAACAACGGTTCAAAATAATCGGAAATGACCCAGGGCTAAATCGCTCATTAGCAAAGGCAATTCAGGTGTCTCCCACGGATATTTCTGTCCTAGTAATGGGTGAAAGTGGTGTAGGAAAGGAATTTCTTCCGAAGATCATTCATCAACTTTCCTTGCGAAAGCATCATTCTTATATAGCTGTAAATTGTGGGGCTCTTCCTGAAGGAACTATAGAGAGCGAACTTTTCGGTCATGAAAAGGGGTCATTTACCGGCGCTACTTGTGTACGTAAAGGATATTTTGAAGTAGTCGATAAGGGTACCATATTTCTCGATGAAGTAGGTGAATTACCTCTTACCACGCAAGTCCGGCTATTACGAGTTTTAGAATCCGGAGAATTTTTAAAGGTAGGATCTTCTATAATACAGAGAACAAATGTACGGATCATTGCTGCAACTAATGTTAATATTTCTGAGGCGATATCTAAAGGAAGATTCCGAGAAGATCTCTATTATAGACTCAATACTGTTCAAATTAATGTGCCTTCCTTACGAGCTCGTAGAGGAGATATTAGTTTATTATTTAAAAAATTTTCACAGTATTTTGCAGAAAAATACCGAATGCCTACCATAAAGTTAAGTAGTGATGCTATGGGTTATGTAAAAAATTATCCGTGGCCAGGAAATGTTCGTCAATTGCGTAATGTTGTAGAACAACTATCTATTCTAGAGTCTGATAGAGAGGTTTCTATTGAACGCATAAAAGAATATCTTCCTGAACATACGCTTTCTCAGGAGTCGGGACAAATGAGTAATGAGAGAGACTTACTTTACAAAGTGCTTTATGATATGCGTAAGGATTTAACCGATTTAAAGTCTCTCACATGGAAACTTATGCGAAGCCCTACAGAATATGCTCATCGTGTTAAACAGGATCATCCACAAGAGGAAATAATATCTGCAGCAGGGAAAAAATATTCATTAGAAACTAATTATGAAGAAATTGATGAATCCAAAGAACCGCGGACTGCTTCTAAATCTCTATCCTTGCAGGAAAAAGAAATAGAGTTGATTCGCAAAGCTTTAAAGAGAAATAGGGGTAAAAGAAAAACGGTGGCCAAGGAATTGGGGATATCTGAACGAACACTCTATAGAAAAATAAAACAATTCAGCATAGAAATTTAGTGAAACTAACGACGTGTATATATTTTTAACTATACTTATTAGCATTATATCTTTTTTACTGTTGATCATAATTCTGATTCAAAATCCTAAAAGTTCTCAAATTTTAACCCCCAAGAGCACACAAATATTCGGGATCCGCCGACCGAATGATTTTTTAGAAAAAACTACTTGGATCCTATCAATAGGATTATTTATTTTAATACTGACATTTAACTGTTTTTTTAACCGTTGAAAGTTGTCTGTGATAAAAAATTTACATAATTTTATGTTTTTTCGATCAAATAACCTAACGATGAAAAATCTAAATATAAAACCTTTAGGAGATAGAGTGTTGGTTAAATCTGATGAAGCAGAAACTAAGACTGCTTCAGGTATTATTATCCCTGACACAGCTAAAGAAAAACCTCAGCAAGGTACCGTTGTGGCCGTGGGATTTGGTAAAAAAAATGAACCCCTGACAGTGAAAATTGGAGATAAAATATTGTATGGGAAATATTCAGGCACAGAAATAAAACATGAAGGAGAAGATTACCTAATTATGCGGGAATCTGACATCTTAGCAATTATTTAATCGGATGGCAAAAGACATTAAATTTGATATAGAAGCAAGGGACAAATTAAAAAGAGGGGTTGATGCCCTGACAAATGCTGTCCGTGTGACCTTAGGGCCTAAGGGACGCAATGTGGTATTACAAAAATCTTTTGGATCACCATATGTAACTAAAGACGGGGTTTCAGTAGCCAAGGAAATAGAATTGGAAGATGCTATAGAAAATCTTGGGGCTCAAATGGTTAAAGAGGTAGCTTCAAAAACTAATGATGTGGCTGGGGATGGTACTACCACAGCTACTGTACTAGCTCAGGCGATTGTTCGTGAGGGACTAAAAAATGTAGCTGCAGGGGCAAATCCCATGGATTTGAAAAGAGGAATTGATAGAGCAGTCGAATCCGCTGTTTTTGACTTAAAAAAACAGTCTCATAAAGTTGAGGTAGGTAGTAAAAAAATCGAACAAGTCGCTTCCATATCAGCGAATAATGATAAAGTAACTGGTCAGCTTATAGCTTCAGCTTTCGAAAAAGTAGGTAAAGAAGGAGTAATTACAGTAGAAGAAGCTAAAGGGACTGAAACTTATGTGGATGTAGTAGAGGGTATGCAGTTCGATCGTGGATATCAGTCACCTTATTTCGTTACCAATAGTGAAAAAATGACAACTGAACTAGACAATCCTTATATTCTCTTATGTGATAAGAAGATTTCTGTGATGAAAGATTTGCTTCCAATATTAGAACCTGTAGCCCAATCTGGGAAACCGCTATTAATAATTTCTGAGGAAGTAGATGGAGAAGCTTTAGCTACTTTAGTAGTTAATAAAATCCGAGGTGCTTTAAAAGTTGCTGCTGTAAAATCTCCAGGATTTGGAGACCGAAGAAAAGCTATGTTGGAAGACATCGCTATTTTGACAGGTGGTATAGTAATTTCTGAAGAAACTGGGACTAAGTTAGAAGATCCTAATATTAAGATGCTTGGTAGAGCTGAGAAAGTAAGTATTGATAAAGATAATACCACCATTGTAAATGGTGCTGGAGATAAAAAGGCTATCGAGGGACGTGTTCAACAAATAAAATCTCAAATCGAGAACACCACTTCTGACTATGATAAGGAAAAACTTCAGGAACGTTTAGCCAAATTGGCTGGTGGGGTAGCCGTTCTTTATGTTGGTGCTGTTTCTGAGGTAGAAATGAAAGAGAAAAAAGATCGTGTAGATGACGCTTTGCATGCAACTCGTGCTGCTGTTGAAGAAGGTATTGTAGCGGGTGGAGGTGTTGCTTTGGTACGTAGTATAAACGCTCTTAAGCATATTAATGGGGATAATTCTGATCAAAACACTGGGATTAATATTGTTAAAAGATCTCTTGAAGAACCTCTTCGTCAGATCGTAGCTAATGCTGGTGGAGAAGGATCGGTCATTGTATCAAAAGTTTCTGAAGGTAAAGGAGACTTTGGATATGATGCTAAAGAAAGTGAATATAAAAAGATGATTTCTGCTGGGATAATTGATCCTACTAAGGTAACTCGTGTAGCTTTGGAAAATGCTGCTTCAGTAGCAGGGATGCTACTGACCACGGAGTGTGTAGTAACTGAAATAAAAAAAGATGAACCAGCACAACCGGTTACTGGAAGTGGGGTGATGTAATTAAAAAGAAAACATATTTTTATTAAAAACCCGAATCGTTATCCAACGGTCCGGGTATTATATTTTTTAGTAGCCCGTATTTTTTAGTCGCTCGTACTCACCGTAAGGCAATAGAGCGTGCTATACGCATTAGGGAAATATTTTTTATGGAAAACGTGTCTGCTTAAAAGTAATAGAACCCAGCATTCTCATATTACCGTTTTCTTTAACTACCTGATCAGATGATTACTCACCACCGTAGGTAGTAGTTATGGTGTATCCCGTTCTACAGAATATTTGATGACGTCTCTGGTTGGAGTCTCGTGGAGACGATGGGAATTGAACCCACAACCTCTACAATGCCATTGTAGCGCTCTAGCCAACTTGAGCTACATCCCCGACAGCCTATTTTAAAAAAAGCATGCAAGAGGTCATAGAGGAATTTTCAATTTTTGACAATTGGGAAGATAAATATCTCTATCTAATAGAATTAGGTAAAAAACTTCAACCAATTCCATCTTATTTACGTAGTGAAGATAAATTGATTCTAGGATGTCATTCTAGAGTATGGTTACATGCCTATGTAAAAAAAAATAAAATTTGTTTTCAAGCCTACAGTGATGCTATTATTCCACGGGGTATTATAGCATTAATGCTACGTATCTATTCTGGACGTTTCTTAGACCATATTATTTATTCTGAACCAGAATTTATTTTAAAAATTGGACTTAGTTCTTTCCTATCTCCTATCCGAGCTAACGGTATGGAAGCTATGTTTAAACATATCAAACAATATGCGATGGCTTTTAAATGTTTACCTGTCAATTTATTATAAGGAATATTCATAGAATACACTTTCATAGAATAGGAAATTACCCTGTGGGGATAAATTCATTTTCCCAAATTCACGTAATAGAACCAATAAAAAACCTCCACCTACAAAAAGTAGACTACCGATTTCAGACATCCCAAACCCATAAAAACCACCGACGCTACCTGGCATAATCATATTATATATGTCTATAATATGTCCTATCAGTAGGATGCATCCTAATATAACGATGATTTTTTTATTCCTTTTAGATCTACTACTGATAAGTCCAAAAAGAGGGAACAAAAAATTGGGAATTAGCATGATAAAGTTAATAAAATGATATTGATTTGAACGATGCAGAAAATATGTGACTTCTTCAGGGATATTACCATACCAATAGAGTAAAAATTGTGAAAACCATAAATAAGTCCATAGAAGACTAGTAGCAAAAATATATTTAGCTAAATCGTGTAAATGATTATGATTAAAAAAAGGAAGATAACCTTGACTATTTAGAAATATCGCTACTAGTGAAATTACAGTAATTCCAGATACTAAATAAGATCCCAAAACATACCATCCAAAAAGTGTGCTGAACCAGGACGGATCTAAAGACATAATCCAATCCCAACCCATTACCATAGAACTAATGGAAAAAAATAAGATAAAAACCACTGAGACATAACGTAATGTCTTATGTTCTTTTACACTACGTGTATAATCTAATTTCTTGGAAATAAATTTAAGACAACACATAAAAAATGTCCAGCCCACTACATATAGAATACTTCTTATTAGGTAAAAATAAATGTTTAAAAAAGGTAGTTTATTATGAATGAACTCATCGTAATTTGGAGAATTTGGATCTGAGAAAGAAGAATCCATCCAGGGTATCATATGTATAACTCCTATACAATTTAGTATTAAAAGAAGTAGTATAATTACTCCCCCAAAGGGTAAGAATGAAGAAACTCCTTCCATGACTCTACTTACTACAATGGGCCATCCAGCTTGGACAGCATGTTGAATACTTAAAAAGAATAGAGCTCCCAAAGAGATGCTTGTAAAATAAAAGGCTGACATATACAATGCAGACCAAGGTCTCGTTCGTGCTAGTTGCACAAAGTAATTGATGTTTTTTACTTGATATCCCTTTCCCTTCTCTACTATAGGTAGAATAATATCAAATCTTTCTGTATGCGTTTTTATAACCGAATAAACTTTATCTTCATCCATAAAAAGACTCTTATAAAATCCAAAAAACATAGAAATTAAGCCCAATATCATTATAATAAAAAAAATCTGTTTCAATATTTTGCATTGATACATAACTCTAGTCTTATTATTGTTGTTTTAACTTAATGACGTATTCAGCTACTTTCCATCGGTCCAACGGTGTAAGTTGAGAAGCGTAAGAACCCATATTATTTTTTCCGTACATAATTACGTGATATACACTTCCTACAGTAATTTCCAGATTTTTATAATTAGGTACACCAAGAATTTTTTCCTTTTTAACAAGTTCACCTTGTCCATCTCCCGTATTCCCATGGCATATAGAACAGTTAATCTGGTACATTTTTTCTCCTCTTGCAAGATTTTCTTTCCTTTGGTTTAGAGGAGATACTTTGATTTTTTTTGAATCATGATAACCTTTCTTAGAATTTGGAAAGGGATAGGGAAACATATTCCCATCAGTCCTAGGTACAGTCCCTGCGACTGTACTCAAGGAAGTAGTGCCATTTTTAAATATGGACTGATGGATCGTATCGGAGTAAGCTTCATAAGCTTTAGAATAATACATGTCAGGCATATATACTCTATTAGGTGCGGAGGGATCACTATTGAAGAGAAATCTTAAATTAAAAAATAAAAGGAGAGTTAAAGTGTATTTATATAGTTTAAATCTCTTTCTCATTATGGCTTGTCTTTTACACTAATCTCTATAGCACCGTTTTCTTGAAATTGTTTTACCAATTCATTTACGTCAGTTTTAGTATGAATCTCTATAAGAAACTTATCATCAGTAGTCCGGGGATCTGGATTTTTTGGTTCTGCACAAGGAAAAAGTCCACACCGAATTAAATAAGTAAGACACATAAAATGTGCTGCACAAAATATAGTGATTTCAAATAAAATAGGGACAAAAGATGGCAAATTGACATACAAGGAATAATTAGGTTTCCCACCGATATCCTGAGGCCAATCATGAATCATGGTATACCAAGAAAGTAGGCAAGCGAAAGCAGTTCCAAAACACCCATAAAAAAAAGCTAGATAAGATATACGTGTTTTCTTTAGACCAATAGCTTTATCAACACCATGTACTGGAAAAGGAGTATATACTTCATGAATTGAGATCCCTTTTTTATTCAAAATATTGATACTCTTTATCAGAAGATCATCATCATCATATATTCCATATATAATTTTAGTGCTTTCACTTCGCATTTTGATATTTTTTATTCTCTGATTTTAGAATCGTTTTTAACTCTGCTTGTGCAATTACAGGAAATGTTCGTGCGTATAATAAATATAACATAAAGAAAAAACCATTAGTTCCGATAAAAATTCCAAGATCTACAAAAGAAGGGAGAAATCCTGTCCAGGTAGAAGGAAGATAATCGTGGCTTAGGTTCAAAACAATAATATCAAAACGCTCAAACCACATTCCTATATTAATAAATATCGAAATTACATACGACCAGAAAAAACTTCTTCGGACAGCTCTGAACCAGAGTACTTGTGGGATCAAAACATTGCACCCTATCAATGCCCAAAACGCCCACCAAAAAGGTCCGGTTGCTGCTCCAGGTGATAAATAAGTAAAGTCTTCAAAAGAACTTCCTGAATACCAAGCTAATATAAATTCTGTCATATAAGCTATAGCTACCATTCCTCCAGTGATAAGAATCACTATATTCATATATTCTATATGTTTTTTCGTGATATAATCTTCTAAATGCAGCACCTTTCTAGCAATACCCAGCAAGGTTTGCACCATAGCAAACCCAGAAAATATAGCTCCAGCTACAAAATAAGGAGGGAATATCGTACTATGCCATCCTTTAATAACTGAAGTAGCAAAATCAAACGATACGATAGTATGTACTGAAAATACTAATGGGGTACATAATCCGGCTAACACCAAAGATAATTCTTCAAAACGTTGCCAATGCTTAGCTTTTCCTCCCCATCCAAAACTAAGGATCCTGTAAATTTTTTTCTTAAGAGGTTGATTAGCCCTATCTCGAATCATTGCAAAATCAGGAATAAGTCCCAGAAACCAAAAGACAGTAGATACTGAAAAATAAGTACTTATAGCGAATACATCCCAAAGCAAAGGAGAATTAAAATTAGGCCAAAGTGGACCAAATTGGTTAGGTATTGGAATCACCCAAAAAGCATCCCAAGGACGCCCCATATGAATAATGGGGAATAACCCTGCTTGAACTACAGCAAAAATAGTCATAGCTTCTGCTGATCGGTTGATAGAAAGTCGCCATTTTTGGCGAAAAAGTAATAAGACCGCAGAAATCAGCGTTCCAGCGTGTCCAATACCCACCCACCATACAAAATTTGTAATATCCCAACCCCAATTAATTGTCCTATTTAACCCCCAGACACCTATTCCAGTACCTATGGTATAGGCAATACATCCTATACCCCAAATGACTGCCATACATGATATTCCAAATGCTATACACCAAAGTTTTCCAGATTTACTTTCTATAGCACGGGCAACATCTTCAGTAATATTATGATACGTTTTTTCCCTTAAAATCAAGGGGGGTCTAAGAGGTGATTCGGAATCCATACTTCATTTAGAATGTCTTACTTTGACCTGATAAAAGACATTGGGCCTAGTCCCAATGAAATCAAGCAGTTTATAGCTTCTATCATCCTCTAGTTTTCGAACTATTTGACTTTTTGGGTCATTAATATCACCAAAACTTAAAGCTCCAGTAGGACAAGCTTTTGTACACGATGTATGGAATTCACCATCCTTTATCTTTCTTCCTTCTTTTTTTGCTTTAGCTATGGTAGCCTGTGTCATCTGAATACAAAGAGAACATTTTTCCATTACTCCTCGACTTCGGACTACTACATCTGGATTAAGCACCATTCTGCCTATATCATTATTCATATAGAAATCAAATTGATCATTTTCAGCATAGTTGAACCAGTTGAACCTACGAACTTTGTAAGGACAATTGTTAGCGCAATAACGCGTTCCAACGCACCGATTGTAAGCCATCATGTTTTGTCCTTGTCTTCCATGTGAAGTCGCTGCTACCGGACAAACTGTTTCGCAAGGTGCATTGTTACAATGCTGACACATAACAGGTTGAAAAATAACCTTAGGATTGTATTCAGGTTCTAAAAGATGCTTGTACATTTCTGGCTCATAAAACAAATTTTTTTGTGAAAGTCCCTTTTTGGCCATACTTTCGAAACTTTCTTCAGTAGAATAATAACGATCTATACGTAACCAATGCATATCACGAAACTTTCGTATCTCCTCTTTACCTACCACAGGGACATTGTTTTCGGCATGACATGCAATGATACAAGATCCACATCCTATGCAAGCATTTAAGTCTATAGCCAACTGGAAATGATGACCTTGAGATCGATCTTTTTCTTTCCAAAGTGTGATTTTATCTAATGGAATATCTACCTTATAAGTTTTTATTTTCTCTTCTTTATTCCATATTTCTTTTTTTTGTGTCAAAAAAGTTTCAAGATCGGTTTCTCTAGCAATGGAATTTCTTCCTCCCATAGTGTGTTGTAACTGCGTACAAGAAAATTTATGTATTCTTGAAGATTTTTTCAATTGAATTCCTTTTTGTAGAATATTAAAATTCTCATACAGGTAGTAAGCATTTATTCCTACTGATTGACAGGATACTTTTCCTTTATTATGACCGTATCCCAGAGCTAAACCTATGGAACCCAACGCTTGTCCAGGTTGGATATAAACAGGAACGTTTTTAAATGTTATATTTCCCATGGTTAGATAAACACAATCTCCATCCATTGCTCCATTTCCTATGTGCCAATTACGAATACCCAGTTTTTTAGCGTCAAACGATGAAAGTGTGATATAATTTTCCCAAGTAGTACGGGTAATGGGATCAGGCAGCTCCTGTAACCAAGGATTATTTGACTGAGTTCCATCTCCTAAGGCCGTTGTAGTATATAGTTTTAGTTCAAAACCTTCTTTTTTTGAGTGATCAAAAGTTTGAAGATATTTTTTAGTAGGATTTTGATTTCTAACGAGTTTTATCTCTTTATAAAGACTTACGCATCCCTTAAAAAGAGCTTCATTAAATGATGAAACACTAGATATAGGTAAAATATTTTTTTTGAAAAAATTTTTTAAGAAATCATAATAGGGAAGATTACTGCTATGATATGTCATAGAATTTTTCTTGCTGATATGATCTATTTTTGTATTACTCCATATGAGTAAAGAATCTTGGAATTGACGTGTATTAAATAACGGTTGTATAACAGGCTGCATGAGAGTATACATCCCAGTAATAGGTTCAGTATCGCCCCAGCTTTCCAACCAATGGTTAGTAGGTGCCCATACCTTCATTAGATCGGAAGTTTCATCCTCTTTGGGAGAAAATGAGACGGTAAGTTCTACGTTTTTAAATCCATTTTTTAATTCTTTTATTTTTGGATAAGTATATAAAGGATTAGCATTATTTATTAAAATTGCTCCAATGTCTCCTTTTTCAAGATCTATAATAAATTTTTTAAAAGATAAATCATTACTTTCTTTCGCAAGTAAGAAAAGGTTTTTCTCTAGAGCATGGCTCCTAATTTTTTTATTGATTAAAAGAGCTAATGCATAAGCCTCTTTACTGCCGTAAGCAAAAACTACTGCTTTCGAACCTTTAATTTTAATTTCTTTATAAATTTTTTGTGCTAGATAATGGTTAGAATCACCATGCATTGCCTTATATACTTCATATAACAGATGATGTACTTGAGAAGGTTTAAGAGGAATTCTTCTATCAGAATTAGCACCAGTTAGGCTCATATTACTTTCGACTTGGATATGCCGTAACATGTTAGCACCGGTTTTTTTTTGCTTAGCATAAGATTTTGCTAAGCTCTCTGGACTCCAATCACCTAAAAAATCTGCATCAAAGGAAACAATTAATTCTATCTGAGATAGATCGTAGTGTGGCAAAGCCCGGATCCCTAGTATTTCTTTGGTAGCATCTAAAGCGGAAGAATAAGAATATGCGTCATAAGTAATCCAACTTGCTGTTGTATATACTTTTTCAAAAGTCTGGAATAACTTTTTCGTAGATGGACTGGGAAAAGAAGAAGAAAGTAAAACAATTTTCTTGCCTTTTTTTCTAATTTGTTTTAGTTGTGAAATAACATATTTATCTACATCATTCCAGGATACAGACTGTCTTTTAATTGAAGGTCCTTTTAACCGTTCGTTCTCATATAATAGAAGTAAAGAAGCCTGTACACGAGATGAGACGTTCTGAAAATGAAGAGATTCAGTATTTGGCTCGATTTTTATAGGCCTTCCCTCTCGTGTTTTGACTAAAACACTAGCTAGATCGAAGCCATCAAACATAGTTGAAGCATAGTATACTGGGATTCCTGGTGTAATAGATTCAGGTTTCACCAAATATGGAATAGATCGTATAACAGGACCTTTGCAACTAGCTAAGGTAGCAGAAGCTATTCCAAATCCCATCCATTTTAGAAATTCTCGACGTGTAGTGTTTCCCATTTCTAGTTCTTTTTATTTCTGAAGTACTTTAATAGTGACATTTCCCACATTCTATTCCTCCGACAGAATCTACTGTCACTTTTACAGGGTTTTTCCCATTATATTGTTTTTTCAACTTTTCATGTAATTTATTGAAATATTCGACATAATATTTATTGTCCATGTTTACTTCTGTAGTCCGATGACAATTAATGCACCACCCCATAGTAAAGTCGTTAACCATTTTTACCTTATCCATATCTTGAACTTCTCCATGACAGGCTTTACATACCACATCTACATTCTGAGATTTTTTAATAGTTTCCTCTCCAGCTACCACATGCTGAGAATGATCAAAATAGACAAAATCAGGCATATTATGAATCCGTATCCATTTTATAGGGTGAGTTTCATTAGAATAGGTCCTAGTATTAGGATCCCATCCTATAGCTTTATAAATTTTTTGTATTTCTTTGGTATAAAAAATTTTATCTTTCCCATTTTCAATATAATCTCCGTTATATTCCGTGATACTAACATGGCAATTCATACATATATTCGCAGAAGGAATTCCAGATACTTTTCCATATTTTGCGCTCGAATGACAATATTGGCAATCTATTTGATTAATATTTGAATGAATTTTATGAGAGAAATAAATAGGTTGATTGGGCTGATATCCCTTATTCACGTCAATATTCATTAGAAAATCCCAGATTACGAAGATAGAAGATAAAAAGAATACACCTATCAAAATATACCCAATAAAACGATATTTTTCTAGTATACCGATCGGTATTTTTTTCTTTCTATCATGGGACTCTTCATCTATTATGCGAACAAGCGTGTATATTCTAAGAAGAAGTAAAAGTAAAATCACTGATAATACAGAAAACCCTAGTATAACTAGCCTAATCAAGGTTTCACGAGGTTGTATTTCAGAAGTTTTTTCTACAGAAAGTTTTTCTTTATGATGCGAAGGAGTATTCTTTATAAAAGAAAGTATATCATCAATATCTTTGTCAGAAAGCTGAGGAAAAGGGTTCATGTCTATCTTCCCATATTCTTTATAGATCGAAATAGCGTCTTTATCTCCTCTTTTTATTAAATCTTTATTATTCTTGATCCATTTATGAAGCCATTCACTATTTCTCTTGTTAGTGACGCCATAAAGCGCTGGGCCTATAAGTTTTTTAGTAAGATCGGGAGAATGACAAGAAGTACAATTAGTCTTAAAAAGACTAGCGCCTTTTTCAACATTTCCGTTTATGTAATTTTGTGCTCTAATCGGTTGAAACACGATAGAAAAAAAGAGACCGATGCTAAGGAATAAACGGATTTTCTTTTTTGAAGATTTCATCTATTTCATCTAAAGGAAAATTCTCTAAGAATACACCAACTCTCAAAGGATATAATATATACGATCTCATATACACCTATGACACCATTGATAACGGATTACATGTTATCTTACATAAAGATTGTTACGGGTTCATCACGGGTTCCATCCTGGACCACGTAGAATGAATCTCGAAGAATATTGGTCGTGGAGAATTCTTTCCCAAGAAAAAATAAACGAACTACTTTTTTATTGGTTCTCAATACAGCTTACGAGAATGATTAGACAATGCGAACCGGGGATATCAACTAAAAAATAGTCTACCGTAAAAAGCTCTAGGATGTCTGTAGCTGTAATTGCGCAATCTGAAGAGACCGTTTAGGTTGAATAACGGGATGACTGTACTGTTGTGGTATCTCTCTTAGAGGTTTAATTTCTCAAGGAAATAAGGTTGGAATAAAAAATATCTTTGGAGATATGCTTCGTTCAGGTACGACAAATCCCACTTATATAAAAAAATATGGGTACTCTTTTTCTAAAAGATCATCACTTATACGCTATTTAGTTCCTTCTCTAGAACTTATGAGCGAAATCAGAGCCCTGTAGTGAGAAAGATCTAATACGTTATCAAACGAAAAGTATCTTCTTCAACACAGTCTGTTATAGGTGTCCCAGGCTAAGCTAAGCTAAGCGATTTAAGACCTCAAAGTCGTCTATTTACGAGAGTATCACGGGTCCTAACAAATAAAGCAAGTGCGTTATGAGGTTACTGTAGAAGCGATTCCAGAATTTATGAAAAATATAGTCTCGTAATTTACTGAGTCCCTTCCTATAAATGTTTATTTATTGGATAAATAATTCGGATGTGTCAGAAGAACAAAACAATATTTCTAAAGAACGTATTATTGCAGTATTGCAATCTATCTATGATTATGAAATTCCTATAGATATTTATGAACTAGGTTTAATATATGATATTAAAATAATCGATAAGGTAGATGTAAAAATTATTATGACACTTACTTCTCCTAACTGTCCTGTAGCTAATTATCTCCTTGTAGAGGTAAAAAGAAAAATTCAGGATCTTGGTGGAGTCAGAAATGTAGAAATTGATTTAACCTTTGACCCTCCATGGAACCCTTCTATGCTTAGCGAAGCTGCCAGGTTGAAATTAGATACTCTATAAAATTTATAGTATATATTAGTAAATCTAAAATCTCATTTATGGAAATATCAGGAAATATGGAAATCTCAGGAAAAGTCAAAAAAATATCAAAGACTCAAATTTTGTCTAAGGGATTTCGAAAAAGAGAGTTAGTGCTTACCACTGAAGAACAATATCCTCAACATCTATTGATAGAATTTATTCAAGGGAAAACAGAGTTACTTAATTCTATTTACCCTAACGATAAAGTAAAGATATCCATTAACCTCCGTGGTCGAGAATGGATAAATCCTGAAGGAATTGCAAAGTATTTCAACTCTATACAGGGCTGGAAAATAGAAAAAATTAATGAAACTAGATCAGATCCAAAGGAAGAATTTGATGATTTACCATTCTGACTGAATGGGTATTAGAAACAGAGGAATTGTAGACCCGCAGGGTATCGAACCCCGACTAACAGAACCAAAATCTGCTGTGCTACCATTACACCACGGGTCCCTATTATCTAAAATATATGATGAAAATTTAAATTAATATAAAGAGATATTTTATGGCCACAAAAATTCGTCTTCAACGATACGGAAGGAAATATAATCCTGTTTATCATATAGTAGTAGCCGATTCTCGTTCTCCTCGAGATGGGAAATTTATAGAAAAATTAGGGATTTATAATCCTTTAACGGATCCCTCTACTATTGAACTTAGTATTGAGAGATCGATCTCATGGTTACAGAAAGGAGCTCAGCCTACAAATACGGTTCGTTCTATATTATCTAATTCTGGAGTTCTGTATAAGAAACATCTTATTGATGGTGTTCGTAAAGGGGTTTTTGATAATACTGAGGCTGAACATAGATTTCAAAAATGGCTTTCAAAAAAAATAGTGAAATTTAAAATAAAACATGTATGAAATGTGTTTTTTTGGGACTGCGTAGGCATGGTCTAAAAGGAGATTGGATAATTAAGTTCAGGAAAAACATCTGATTATTCTAATATAGAAATCCTATTTATAGAAATAGAGGGATTGCGAGTGCCTTTCTTCATAGAAAAGAGAAAGGAACCACCATATAAGGGTCCAATTTGTTGAAGAATAGTGAAAACTTAACGAATTTATTGGTTTGCATCCCTTCTTCTATTAAAGAGATACCCATGAAGTTAACAGAGGATTTATAGGTCTCCTTACAGATATTCAAGAAATAGATTTCCAAAAATACTTTGTTATTAGAAGAGAAAAATATATTTCTTCCTATAGGAAACAAATTCATCGTCAATTTAAAAGAACGTTACTAGATTATCCAAAAGAGATGTAGCCAATAGGTTGTTAGTATCCACGTCGGTTATTGTATACCCATTTTCGCGTCTAAGTGATATGAGATAGGCTCCGCTCTCCAAAATTGTGAACTAATGATCTTATATACGTCCCTTTTCCACAATGGACCCTAAAATTTATATAGGGAATATTTATAGAAAGTATTTCTAGTTGAAAAATTTCGACTTCTCTTAACGTTGTTTCGATCTGAATTCCTTTTCTTGCCATTTTATAAAGACGTTTTCCTTCTTGTTGAAGGGCTGAAAAAATTGGTTGCATTATTTTTCCAGTAAATTTTTTAGCGGTTTCATAAATTTGTTGTGTTTGTATATGATCAAAGGGGAATATTTTATCTTCTGACATTTCAGAATCGTAACAAGGAGTAGTAGCCCCAAGTTTTATGGTACCACTGTAAATTTTAGAGTATTTTTGTAATTTTTCTGTTTCCTTAGTAGCTTTTCCTGTCCAGTCGCTTTGGTATCGAGAGTTCCAGCATGTCCTACTTTTATTTTTTTAATATTGACAAATCTGCAGATCTTCCAACGAATTCTTTTCACCACCTCAAATGAGGTCCATCCCAAAGGTTTATCTACAAGTAAAATCTTTCCTTCTTCAAAAAAAGAAGCTTCCTTAGAGAACATTTAGAAATTAGTAATCGATATGTGCATACACAGCATTTTTTTCTATAAAATTCCTGCGAGAAGAAACATCATCTCCCATAAGTATAGAAAAAATCCTATCAGCCTCAATATAATTCTCTATAGTTACTTTTCTCAGAATCCGTTTCTTGGGATTCATTGTAGTATCCCATAATTGGTCAGCATTCATTTCACCTAATCCTTTGTAACGTTGTATATTTACTCCTTTCATACCACCTAAATCTTCTATAATTTTTTCACGCTCTTTCTCGTTCCAGGCATAGGCGTGTTTGTTCCCCTTTTTTATTAAAAAAAGAGGTGGGGTAGCAATATAAATATATCCATTTTCTATAAGACTTTTCATATATCGAAAAAAGAAAGTTAATATTAGGGTAGAGATGTGACTTCCATCAATATCAGCATCAGTCATAATAATAATCTTATGATAGCGAAGATTGTCAATGTTTAACGATGGTAGCTTTTCCTCATTCTCTATAGAGACCCCCAAAGCCGTAAATATGTTTCTTATTTCTTCATTTCCGAACACTCTATACTGAACAGACTTCTCTACATTCAAAATTTTACCACGCAAGGGTAATATAGCTTGAAATTCTCTATCTCGTCCTTGTTTAGCTGTTCCCCCTGCTGAATCACCTTCTACTATATAAATCTCACAAGAGGCAGGATCATTTGATGAACAGTCTGCTAATTTTCCAGATAATTCATTTATAATAATTGGTTTTTTTCTATGTATAAGCTCACGGGCACGTTTTGAGGCTTGTCGTGACCTTGCTGATAATAACGCTTTTTCAAGAATTTTTCTAGCTTCAATGGGATGTCTTTCTAAATAATCAGAGAGCATTTCTCCAACAATTCTATCTACGACCCCGCTTACTTCGTGATTTCCTAGTTTAGTTTTTGTTTGCCCTTCGAACTGTGGATCCAGAACTTTGACTGAAATTACCGCCGTTAATCCTTCTCGTAAATCATCACCAGTAATCTCTATTCTTTCTTTGGAAAGAAAGTTTAATTCATCTACGTATTTTTTGAGCGTACGAGTAAGAGCCCTTCGAAATCCAGACAAGTGCGTACCTCCTTCTTTGGTATTAATATTGTTTGCATAAGAACGAATATCTTCATTAAATGAGATATTATAACGCATGGCTACCTTAACTGTAAGATTTTCCAGTTCTCCTTCTATATATATTACTTCTTGTATTAAAGGCTCTTTATTTGCTTCTATAAATAGGATGAATTCTTTTAGCCCAATTTCCGAAAAAAAAGTTTCTTTTTTTGGAAATCCACTATCAGAAATAGTCCTTTCATCAATTAAAAAAATTGAAAGTCCTCTATTAAGGAACGATAGCTCTCTCAAGCGATTAGCCAAAATATTAGAGTCATATTCGATGATTTGGAATATATTTTCATCAGGATGAAATTGGACTTTAGTCCCACGGTGGTTAGATTTTCCGATGATTTTTACTTCTTCCAAAGCTTTTCCACGGATATATTTTTGATAATAAATTTTTCCTTCTTTATACACGAAAGCAATTAAATAGCTAGAAAGGGCATTAACGCAAGAAATTCCAACACCGTGCAAACCTCCAGATACTTTATATGAATCCTGATGAAATTTCCCTCCTGCCCCTATCTTTGTCATGACCACCTCTAGTGCCGATTTTCCTTCTTTTTTATGAAGATCTATCGGAATCCCTCTACCATTATCAAGGACACTTATGGAATTATCATCATGTATTGTTACCCAAATTTTATCGCAATATCCTACCATAGCCTCATCTACAGAATTGTCTATAACCTCATTAATCAGATTCTGAATACCTCTTAGTCCTATATTTCCTATATACATAGAAGGTCTTAGACGGACATGATCAATATCCTCTAACGACTGAATATTATCAGCAGTGTAATTATTATCGTTTATATTATGTTTCATAAGTAAAAGACGTTATAAAGATAAATATATTATATTGTTTATTCGTCATAACCTAAAAGGTAGGTGAATGATTTTTTTCTTTTTGAAGAAGAACTCATCAAAATAATTGCTTATAGCATATTCTCTAGCTTGTGGCAAATTTTGAATCTCACTACTTATATCTCCACCTTTCAAGCACAAAAGACCATTTTTTAAAGCATGATGTGAAGTTTTAAAAAATTTTCCTGAAGTCCAAAGAACTAATTTACTTAATCTTGTAACAGAACGAGAAATGATAAAATCAAAATTCTCTTTCCCCTGTTCTATACGTGTACATTCAGTGTATACATTATGAAGATTTAATTCTTTAGAAATTTCTGTAACTGTTCTAATTTTTTTTCCAATAGAATCTACTAATAAAAATTGGCTTTTAGGAAATAAAACTGCCAAGGGTATTCCTGGAAATCCTCCACCTGTACCAGCATCCATGATCCTAGCTCCGGGTAAAAATGGAGAGATTTTAGCTATTACAAGGGAATGAAGCACATGCTGTTGATAAAAATCATCTATTGTTTTTCTAGAAATCAAATTCATTCGCGCATTCCAATATTCGTAAATAGTTTTCATTTCAAAAAACTGCTCATACTGATGAGCGGTAAGTTCTGTAAAATATTTCTCTAAAATATGCATATATATTTAAATGACGGAAAGGATTTCCAATAGATTGAGCGTACCTAATTTTTCTCCTCCTGTAGCAGCGAAAAAAGCCATCTAAGATAGTAATATCTACTGGAGGAAAACAATCGCTGGTTAGCTATTATGAAATGGCTAGTTTATGTGAGGCTAGACACAACTTTACAAACTGATTTTACCCCGATCACCATGTTCAGGAAGTATATATTCTCGTATAGAATTAAAGTCTCTTTCTGAGGTTTTCGCCCTGATGAAATATATGAACATATTAATTATTTAGATACTTACACTAGCATTGCAGAATTTCCAGAAAACGGACGGTGGGGCAAGCACAAAAAATTAGTTAAGACGTTTAAAAAACGGAGGGAGAGGAAGAAATATCTAATATTCCCTTCCTAAAAACTTTTTCTGGGGTAAGAATTTATAATTCTGATGACTTAGCTATGTATCTACTAAATCATGCTCTTGTGGCTACTGTTGTAGGAGTACCTTTTGGAGATGAAGAAAATCTGAAGGAAGCTTTTGCTCTCGCCGTATCATAAATTAACGTTAAAAACATGATGTAGGGTGGACGACGGGTATCGAACCCGCG
Source organism: Candidatus Walczuchella monophlebidarum (assembly GCF_000709555.1). Taxonomy (GTDB): domain Bacteria; phylum Bacteroidota; class Bacteroidia; order Flavobacteriales; family Blattabacteriaceae; genus Walczuchella; species Walczuchella monophlebidarum. Next base: position 196,747 of record NZ_CP006873.1, on the reverse strand, counting down.
ACCCTTAGAACCACAATCTAATGCTCTAACCAACTGAGCTACATCCACCAAAAAGTAATGAAGTTCCGTATTTTTTTTTACTAGATTTTTTCTGCAACTCTTAGACGAGCACTTTTCGCACGTGGATTTTTACGAATTTCTTCGTCATCAGGAAAAATAGGTTTATTTGATAATACCAGAAAAGGTAGTAATTTTTTGCCATAAAAGTCTTCTTCAGGGGTTTTATCAAACCTTCCGTTCTTAAAGAATTGTTTCACTAATCTATCTTCTAATGAATGATAAGATATAATAGCTACGTGCCCACCTTTTTTAAGTATACTTCGGATACTAATTAACAATTGTTTTAACGCCTTTATTTCTCCGTTGACTTCCATTCTTAATGCTTGGAATACTCGTGCTAAAAACTTTATTTTTTTATAATCAAATTCATTTTCAATACTTTTGATCAATTCAAAAGTAGTTTCTATAGGCTTTTCCCGGGTTTTAACAACAATTGCTTTAGCCAATTTTCTAGAGTTTTTCAATTCTCCAAATTCTGAAAAAATACGGTCTAATTTTTCTTCGGAATAAGTATTGATGATAGTTTGAGCAGATTGTTTAGCTTTTTTATTCATTCGCATATCTATATCATGATCAAAACGGATAGAAAATCCTCGTTCTGCGGTATCTAACTGATGAGAAGACACCCCTAAATCAGCTAAAATTCCAGACACTTTAGAAATCCCCTTGAAACGTAAAATCTTTTCAAGATGTCGAAAATTTTGATGAAAAAGCTCGAGCCTATGATCTTGAACAATGTTATTTTGAATAGCTTCTTCATCTTGGTCGAAAGCTAGTATTTTTCCTTGTTTTTCAAGTCGGTTTAACAAAGCTCTGCTATGTCCTCCTCCACCAAATGTGGCATCTATATAAGTCCCTTTTGGATCGATAATAAGGGAATCTAAAATTTGATTGATAAGTATTGGTGTATGATAGTTTAGTGTCATTTATTTAGATTTTAGGACTTGGAATACAGTTCCAGGATATTATTTCGATGATATTAATCAGGAGTGTGCTTATTAAAGAAAAGATTACGGATTATTCATGATAAAAAATAGTAGACAATATCAAGTTGTCCAGGTGATAGAGGCACGTGAATCATAGGCTGGACAACGCTAAGATGGTTTCCCTGCGTAACTGCTTATCATCCAGAAAGGATATGATGGCTAACCGGTTACGTGTTCAATGGAAATATAACTATATAGGGGTCTGGTGGTCCGGTCTGGTGGTCCGGTCTGGTGGTCCGGTCTGGTGGTCCCAGCTGGGATCGAACCAGCGACCACCTAATTATGAGTCAGGTGCTCTAACCAACTGAGCTATGGGACCCACTACATAATTTTACAAAAAATTTTATTGTTTTGCAAACAGGGGACAGACGAAAAAGTTGAAATATATGGGAAGCATCCGAAATAAAAAAATTACAGGACTCATTCAAAAAGAGTTAGCAAGTATATTTCGTTATGAAACCGGAAATAATGGATTGTTGATTAGTGTAATAAGAGTACATCTTAGTTCCGATCTGAGTTCAGCTAAGATCTATTTAAGTATTTTTTCCCAAAAAAAGGAAAACAGAAAAATTTTACAAGAAATAATAGATAAACACCTATATTATAAACACCTTTTAGGACAACGTATTCGAAATCAAATTAGAAAAATTCCCGAACTAAATTTTCGTATTGAGGATACATTAGACTATATAGAAAATATAGAACGAGAATTACTAGTAGAAAGAAACTTCTAAAGAGTCTTAATACGGTCCCATCTAATTTTCCATTTAAAAATATTTAGTGAGAGACTCAACCAAGTTAAAATAGGTTTACCTATTATATGGTCTTCGGGGACAAAACCCCAATATCGTGAATCAAATGAATTATTACGATTATCTCCCATCATAAAATAATAATTCTTCTCTATATTGTAGTGAGTTACTATTTTTCCATCAATAACAAATCTGTTTTTAGTCTCTTTTAATTTATGCCCTTCATAATTTGTGATGATATCTCGATATATCTCGATATTTTTTTTTGTAAGGTGTATCACATCTCCTTTTTTAGGGACATATAGAGGACCATAAAAATCAGAATTCCATCCAGAATTTTGAGGAAAAATATCTAATTCTTTTAGTCTTCTTGGGTATAAATATTTTTTGACTGAGTTAACGTTGTCAATTTTTCGGCATATTTTGGAATAAGTATCAGTTAGCATTATTTGATATAGGAATTTTTCATTATTCCTATTTTCTATAAGTTGGATATCTGTAATTTCAAACTGATCTTTTAAAAAATTCTCATTGAAAGGCTGATCTTTGGTTTGCACGATATAAGCATATTCTTTTTCAGAATTTTTTGGCAATATTTCTTTTTCACCATTCACTTTCAGTTTACGAGCTTGAATTTCCAATGTCTCTCCAGAAATAGCCACGCAACGTTTAATATAATGATCTTTTCTATCTGTTGCGTGTGTATCATCGTTTGGAAAATTAAATACTACAAGGTCTCCTTTTCTAATAGGAGTGATGGCTGGGAACCTAATATAAGGAAGTCGTAGGTTATTTATATATGATGGGATTCCCATTACGGGAATTGTATTATGTATAAAGGGGAATCCGATAGGGGTAATAGGAATTCGTAAACCATAATGAAGTTTACTTACAAAAATACAGTCCCCTATCATTAAAGTTCGTTCCATAGACGAAGTCGGGATGATAAAAGGCTGAATAAGATAAGTATGCACAAAAGAAGAAAATACTATTGCAAACAAAAATGATGAAAGTACTGTTTCCGTACGTTTTTCTAATATGATGAATTTTTTTTTAGAAAAATAATTTATATAAAATATATAAAAGCCAAAAGTTATTAAAACTAAAAAAATAGTTTTAATTTTGTTTTTATCGAAACAACAAACGAAATCTACCAACATAATTGGATACATCATTCCACCAATTATGGGCACAAAAAATAAGATGATCCACCATTTTGGTCTCTGAGTAATTTTTAACATTACCCAAAAGCTATAAATTGGGATAGCTGCTTCCCAGATATTTCGTCCAGCTTTTTGATAAAGTTTACAAGTTCCTAAAAAATGACCTACTTGCAAAAGAATCAAAATGAGAATACAGATCATAGTTATTGTTATTTATTATATATTATTCTCCTATTCCTAAAACATCTTTCATAGAAAAAATCCCTTTTTTTTTTGATACCCATTCAGCAGCTACAACAGCTCCAAGAGCAAAACCTTCACGATTATTAGCTCTATGCTGTAAACTAATATCGTCTATAGTGGAATGATAACGTATTGTATGTATCCCGATTACATGCTCTATCCGTTGAGAAGTAATCACTAATTGGTTTCCTTCATTTAATATTGCTTTAGCCAAAGTAATCGCAGTTCCACTAGGAGTGTCTTTTTTTTCTGTATGATGTTTTTCTTCTATAGAGACTTCATATTCCTTATAAGGCGCTATTATATGTGCAAATATACGATTAATCTCAAAAAATAAATTAACTCCTATACTAAAATTAGAAGAATATAAAAAAGTTCCGTTTTTTTCTTGACACAAGGATTTTATTTCTGAAAGTTTATCTAACCAACCAGTCGTGCCACACACTACAGGAATATTGTTTTCTAAACAAATTTTTACATTTTTAAAAGCTGCTTCTGGTATACTAAATTCTATAGCTATATTTACCTCTTTAAGGTTTGTAAGATCAGGAGTACACGTGCTGATTAAGACAATTTTATGGTTCCGATTTCTTGCTATTTTTTCTACAGCTTTTCCCATCTTACCGTATCCTATCAAAGCAATATTCATATACACAGTATTGTTTTACTAAGATAATAAAAGGATTGAGGGCTTCAAGTATAGGACCAAAGACAAATTGGTATTTTTGCTATTCGGAGCGTTTCAGATATTTGGGGTGTCATTACAACCTTGATACTGACTTTATCGCTATAAAACCTATTAAGTCCATGTGGTGGAATGGGTAGACACGCTACTTTAAGGGGGTAGTATTCGAAAGAATGTGCTGGTTCGAATCCAGTCATGGACACGAATAAAATATGTAGTAATCACGGCAGGTCTCGAACCTGCGACCAACTGCTTAGAAGGCAGTTGCTCTATCCATCTGAGCTACGTGACTACGTGACCTTTAAAATGATTAATAATTAAATATTCGTCGGAGTGACAGGATTTGAACCTGCGACCTCCTGGTCCCAAACCAGGCGCGATACCAGACTACGCCACACTCCGTTTTTCGCGGAGAGTGTGGGATTTGAACCCACGCGACGATTTCTCGCCGGCAATTTAGCAAATTGCTCCATTAACCACTCTGGCAACCCTCCCTACGTATTTCTTTGTGACTCCTGCTAAGGAGAGTGCGAATAGTTGTTATCGGGATTAAAATAACCGTCAGATCTCTGTAACGAAAGTTAAAATAAAAATATCTAAAAAGGAAGCAAGAATTGATACATATTAAATGTTTTACTTTTAAATAATCTTTCATAGTGTTATCCCTGAAAAAATATCCTGTTATACTTGCTATAGAATCTTCTTGTGATGACACAGCGGTGTCTATTATGAAAGGTGATGTAGTACTTTCCAATATTATTGGAATTCAACAAGTACATAACTATTATGGAGGAGTAGTTCCTGAACTTGCTTCTAGATCTCACCAAAAAGAGATTGTACCATTAATTCATCAAGCTATTATGTTATCGAACATAAATAAAATTGATGCTATAGCTTTTACCCGTGGACCAGGTCTTATAGGATCCTTACTAGTAGGAAGTTCATTTGCTAAGTCTTTGGCTATAGCATGGGATATTCCAATTATCAGCGTACATCATATACAAGCACACATTCTAGCTCACTTTATAAGAAATGAACTTAATTCCACTCCTAAATTTCCATTTTTATGCCTTACTGTCAGCGGAGGACATACACAAATAGTACAAGTAGACGATTATTTTAAAATGACTTTACTTGGGAAAACCATTGATGATTCCGTGGGAGAAGCCTTTGATAAGGCAGCTAAAATTCTTGGTCTCGGATACCCTGGAGGGATCTGGATAGATCGTTATGCACAGAAAGGGAAATATCAAAAATTCCTTTTTTCAAAACCACAAATAAAAAATCTAGATTTTAGCTTTAGTGGATTTAAAACGCAATTTTTATACTTCATTCGAAAAAAGTTACAATATGATTCAAATTTTATTAGAAATAATATACACGATATTTGTGCATCAGTACAGTCCACTTTAGTCAATATATTATTCGATAAAGTCTCCCAGGCTATTTATAAAACAGGGATTTTTAGAATTGCCTTATCAGGAGGTGTTTCAGCTAATTCGGGATTACGGAGAAAATTTTTACAAGCTTCAAATGAAAAAAATTGGAAATTGCATCTCCTACCATTAGAATATACTACTGATAACGCGGCTATGATTGCTATGACTGCTAAAATCAAATACATTAAAGGAATATTCGATAATATCAATATCACTCCGACAGCAATTTGTGATTGGGATAATATTTAGATTTTTCCGTAATTCTTGTATTTTGTTAGAAATTTATCCACTCTACCAGCGGAATCTACAAATCTCATTTTACCAATATAAAAAGGATGTGAACTACTAGATATTTCTATTTTTATTAGTGGATATTTTACATTATCTATTTCTATTTGATCTTTAGTTTCAGCTGTAGAACGGCATAGGAATATTTCCTCACTACTCATATCTTTAAAAGCTACCAATCTATAGTTTTTGGGATGAATTCCTTTTTTCATAATAAAATGTTTTTTTCATAATCTATATCAAATAAATTTAAGGAAAAGAAAAAAACTGCTCCATCGCATTACAAAAATTTTCATTTATTAGTCTATATATAATTATGTATTTAACCACTGAAAAAAAAAAAGAAATTTTCGAAAAATTCGGTACATTAGTTACTAATACGGGTTCTTCAGAAGGTCAAATTGCTCTTCTTACTCAGAGAATAAAGCATATGACTGAACATCTTAAAAAACATAGAAAAGATTTTCATACTCAAAAATCTCTCATTAATCTAGTAGGAAAACGCAGAAAACTACTTAAGTACATAAAAAATTTTGATATTAATCGATATCGTATAATAATAAAAGAATTGAACCTCAGAAAATAATACTGAGACAAAAAATTTTAGATGAAAAAATCAAGTATTATTTCAGAAAAAATATCTATAACAGACGGTAGGAGGATTCATATAGAAACGGTGTTTCTAGCTAAACAGTCTGATGGTTCCGTTGTTGTAAAAATGGGAAATACTATGATTTTGGCTACTGTTGTAGCTTCCAAAGAAACTATAAAGAAAAATCCAGGTTTTTTACTTCTTACTGTAGACTATAAAGAAAAATATTATGCGACCGGTAAAATTCCTGGGGTCTTTTTCAAGAGAGAAGGGCGTACGACGTATAGAGAAATTTTAATCACTAGGATTGTAGATCGTGTATTAAGACCTTTTTTTCCCAAAAAATTACATGCTGAAATCCAGATTATGATTTCACTGCTTTCTTATGATAACTCAGTCTTCCCAGATGGATTAGCAGGATTAGCAGCTTCTTCAGCATTAGCGGTTTCGGATATACCCTTTAACGGACCTATTTCCGAGGTCAGCATTGTCCGTTGGAATAAAAAATTCATTATTCATCCCAATATAGAAGAAATTTTAAAATATGAGATCGATCTGATTGTTGGAGCTTCTAAAGAAGCCCTTATTATGATAGAAGGGGAGATGAAAGAAATATCAGAAAAAGAAATATTATCCGCGATTGCTTTTGCACAGGAAGTTATAAAAGATCAGGTAAATGCACAGATACGTCTAGCCTATAAACTAGAAAAATTTAGGACTAAAAGATTTTATGAAGTACAGGATAAAGAACTTGATGAGAAAATTCATAAGATAACTTATGATAAAACATATAAAGCTTCAAAATATTCTTATGATAAGAAACAACTTATTGAAAAATACAGGAAAATATTCAATGAAGTAAAGTTGCACTTTACAGAAAAAATGTGGAAAGAAAAGGAAAGTTTAGCACATTATTATTACGAAGAAATAAAGAGAAAAGTTATACGGACGTTGGTACTATCTGAAAATCATCGCATAGATGGACGTTCTTCAAAAGAAATTAGACCTATACAATGCTGGGTAGACTATCTTCCTAGCGTGCATGGTTCTGCGATATTCTCTCGCGGAGAGACTCAATCGTTAACTACCGTAACACTTGGATCATCGGGTGATGCCAACCGTATAGATAATGCCCTTGAAAAAGAAAAATTTTACATCCATTATAATTTTCCTCCTTTTTCTACTGGAGATGTACGAACTATACGAGGAATATCACGTCGTGAAATAGGACATGGAAATTTGGCGCAAAGGGCCCTAAAAAATGTTATTCCTTCAGGAAATCCTTACACTATTCGTATGGTATCTGAGATTTTTGAATCTAATGGATCCTCTTCTATGGCGACTATTTGTGCAGGAACCCTTGCTCTTATGGACGCCGGAATACCTATTAAACTACCTGTTTCAGGGATTTCTATTGGATTAATAATAGAGCATGGTAAAGAAGTAATACTTTACGATATTTTAGGTGAAGAGGATCATATTGGGGATATGGATCTTAAAGTAGCTGGTACGGCAAAAGGAATTACTGCTTGTCAAATGGATATTAAAATAGAAGAAGGGATTTCTTTCAAAATTCTTGAAAAAGCTCTAAAACAAGCCTATGAAGGACGTATATATATTTTAAATGAAATGCTAAAAACATTATCTCTCCCCAGAAAATCTATAAAACCCCATGCTCCTAAGATATCTGTTTTAGAAATTCCTAAAGAGTTTATAGGATCAGTTATTGGTACAGGGGGAAAAATTATTCAAGAAATTCAGGACGAAACTAATACTGTAATTTCTATAGAAGAAAAAGGAAAAATTGGATTTGTAGAAATTGTTGGAAAGCATCAAGACAAAATTTCTAAAGCGGTACAAAGAATTAAAGCGATTTCTTTTGTTCCAAAAAGAAAGGGTATATACGATGCTAAGGTTAAATCAATTAAAAAATTCGGGGCTTTTGTAGAGATAATTCCTGGTAAAGAATATCTCCTTAACATATCGGAGATTAATTGGGAGCGATTGGATAAAGTCGAAGATGTTCTAAAAATAGGAGATCAAATACAGGTAAAACTCATGGGAATTGATGATAGTAATGGAAAAATTAGAATTTCTAGAAAAGTTCTTTTACCTAAAGGTAGAAAATAAAATAGTATACTGACACGATAATATTATGAGACAACTTAAAATTACTAAGCAAGTAACTAATCGGGAAATGCCTTCTCTTGATAAGTATTTACATGAAATAGGAAAAGAATCTTTACTTACTCCTGAAGAAGAGGTAAAATTAGCACTGCGTATTCAAAAAGGAGATGAAGTAGCTCTTAATAAACTTGTGAAGGCAAATTTACGATTTGTGGTATCTGTAAGTAAACAGTATCAAAATCAAGGACTAAGTTTAGGAGATCTTATCAATGAGGGAAATTTGGGCCTTATAAAGGCTGCTAAGAGATTCGACCCTACGAAAGGATTTAAATTCATCTCTTATGCTGTATGGTGGTGTCGTCAATCTATTATGCAAGCTATTGCTGAATGTTCACGTCTGGTGCGTTTGCCTATGAATAAATGTGCATTAATCAGCAAGATTAATAAAACTTTAGCACAGTTAGAACAAAAGTATGAACGTTTACCCTCAACTAGAGAAATTGGAGAAGTACTTGATATCCATGAAGACGATGTAAAAGAATCTATAAAAAATTCTGTCAGATCTGTTTCTATGGATGCCCCTTTATCCGAAGGGGAAGACTATAATTTATATGATATAATTCATTCCAATGAATCCCCGTTTCCGGATGAACATCTTATTCAAGAATCTTTACGAATTGATATTGTAAGTTTAATGAATGATCTCACGCCACGTGAACGCGAGATTACTAAAAAATGTTTCGGGCTAGATGGTCACCCTCCTAGGACTCTAGAGGAAATAGGAAAAGAACATGACCTTACTAGAGAGAGAGTGAGACAGATAAAAGATAAGGCATGTAGAAAACTTCGTCATAGCTCACAAATAAACATTCTCCAATCCTATCTTGACCAGTTAACGGTTATCAGATGACGTCAAATAATTATTAATCAATGTTGGGAAGAAATAATTTTAGAACTAAAGTAATGCAATTTTTGTACGCCCAACACATATCAAATGAAGATACTAAAATCGTCGAATACAATATGTTTCATAGTATAGAAAAAATTTTTGATCTATACATATATTTACTTAGTCTTCTTCTAGGATTACATGAAAAATTTAGATCTGAAAAAAAAAGATTCCCAGGAGATAAATTAGCTTATAATAAGCTGTTAATCATTCTTTCAAAGAATAAGAAACTATGCCAATATATTAATGATAATAAGCAACTGAGTTGGAATAATTATGACGATTATTTATTGATTCTTTTTAAAGAATTATATACACTTCCACTTTATCACGATTATTGTTCAACTGTCAAAAGTTCGTTTGAAGAAGATCAAAATTTTATTTTGCATTATTATGAAGAAAATTTCGCTAATCATGATAAACTTTATGAATGTTTAGAAGAAGACTACATCACATGGGTTGATGATTTATATCCAGCTAATATAATGGTATATAAGACGTTAAAATTTATAAACCCAAGCACACCTAATAACTTTCATCTCTACAATCTCTATAGAGAGAACAAATATTTTGTACATAAGCTTTTTCATAAAACTTTTAGATACAAAAATGAATTCAATACATTGATTCGTCAAACTTCTAAAAATTGGAACCTTGAAAGAATAGCCATTTTAGATTTGATTATTTTGCAAATGTCTATCTGCGAATTTCTCCATTTCCCAAGTATCCCACCACGAGTAACAATGAACGAATATATAGAAATTACAAAAATGTATTCAACTGAAAAAAGTCGAATATTTGTCAATGGGATGATAAATAAATTATTCAAAATATTAAATGATAAAAAAAAATAAACATTACGTACCTTCCTGTCTTCAAGTTGGTTTAACCTTACGCTGGAGTACATGAAGTATGTTGTTGTATTCCTTTCAATGTCCAAAATTTAAAAAAAAACAAGTATGCCTAATCCTAAAAGAAGACAATCTAAATCCAGGAGGAATAAAAGGAGAACTCATTGCAAAGCGATGTTACCTCAGCTTACTTATTGTTCTACGACAGGAAAAACACACTTAAATCATCGTGCTTATTGGAACAATAATAAGCTTTACTATAGAGGGAAAGTAGTTGTAGAACTAATGTTAAAAACACTTGTGAAGAAATAAATTGGAGGGTTCCATCTCATGAGATCATACACATCTTTAGCTTCTGCAGGATAAAAGATTTTTTATCACTTCAATTACTTTATCTGAATTCGGATCCCATTTATTTATCAGATTAGGTGCGCTGGAACATTGATCTTTATAATAGGAGCATCTAAATAATCAAATATTGTTTTTTGAAGCAATTTCAGAGGCAATAGATGCAAAAGGACAGGATTCTTCAAGAATCACTAGTCTGTTAGTTTTTTTTACCGATTTTACAATTGGTTCATAATCTAATGGGCGTATAGTTCGTAAATCAATAACTTCTATATCAATACCTTCTTTTGAAAGAAGCGAGGCAGATGACAAAGCTACTTTCAGAATTTTCCCGAACGAAACTAACGTTAGATCTTTTCCTATTCTTTTAATATCCGTTACCCCTATGGGTATGACATATTCCTCTTCTGGAATCATCATTTTATCCCCGTACATTTGTTCAGATTCCATAAAAATCACTGGAGGACCGCTGATTTTAATAGTCCTTTAGCATCGTAAGGATTAGAAGGAATGACTACTTTCAATCCAGGACAATACCAGTTGTGAATGTGTAGCTCCTAATTGACCTGCGTAAGGCCCTATACAATAGGAATACTCCATTGTCCTCCACTCATCGGTCTGCATAGCAGATACCAGAAAATCCCGAATTCATCAAGCTCTACCATTAAATAGATGCTAGGATCTTTTCTCATTTCTTCGCTGCAGCAATTCCCTCACGAAAAGTAATTTCTTTCAGAAGTATGATTTGTTTTGATGTTAAAAATGTACGGTTATAAAATTAACTAAATTTTCTACATTTGTCCAAGTATATATAAATGCGTGCTCCTATTTTTCGTTATAATTTTGCAACACGTTGACGCAATATTTCGTATAGAAGAACTCCGCAAACCACAGAAACATTCAATGAAGAAATTGTTCCCAACATTGGTAATTTTAATCTCTCATCAGAGATAGACAAACAAGATTTGGAAATTCCTTTTTCTTCATTTCCTAAAATAATAGCCAAAGGGACAGAGAGATTAGCCTCATAAAAAATAGTATCGGCTTTTTCTGTGGCTGCTATAATGTGTAACCCAGATTTTTTCAAAAATATTAACGACCTTAGAAGGTTATTTTCTTTACAAATAGGGATTTTAAAAATAGCTCCTGAAGAAGTCTTGATAGTGTCAGAATTTACTGGTGCTGATCCTTTTGAGGGGATAATTATTGCGTTGACACCAAAACATTCGGATGTCCGAATAATAGCACCAAAATTTCGGACATCTGTAATGCCATCCAATACAAGGAATAACGGAATATTTCCTAATTCAGAAACTTTAGGCAGTAAATTTTCAATACAATGAAAATCTATAGAAGAAATAAAAGCAAAAACTCCTTGATGATTTTTCTTTGTAAGACGATTAAGTGTTTCTAGTGAAACATTTTGGAAGGGTATCCTATGTTTTTTAATCAATTCATATAAGGTATAGTAATTGTTACCTAGTAATCCTTTTTGTAAAAAAATTTTAGATATAATTTTTCCTGATTTGATAGCTTCTATCAATGGGTGAAATCCATATATGGAGTTTGAGAAAGGGGTTATCACCATAAAAATATTATTCGATTTTAATGAATACTCTCAAATTGCCTCAAAAATCTAATATCATTTTCAAAAAAAAGTCGAAGATCTCCAATTTTATAGAGAAACAAAGCAATTCGTTCAATCCCCATACCAAAAGCAAATCCTGAAAATTTATCAGGATCAATATCGACATTTCTGAACACTTGGGTATTTACCATTCCGCAACCCATAATTTCTAACCAACCTGTTTTAGTTTTTAACTCACAATAAACATCTACTTCAGCACTAGGCACGGTAAAAGGAAAATACGAAGGACGTAATCTAATTCTAGAGCTTCCAAAAAGAGAATTAGTGAAATATTGAATCATTTGCTTTAAATCGGAAAAAGAAACTTTTGTATCTACATACAAACCTTCTATTTGATGAAACATCTGGTGAGATCTAGGAGAAATCGCTTCATTTCGATACACTCTTCCAGAAGATAAAATCCGAATAGGAGGACTATGTTTTTCCATATAACGAATTTGGACAGAAGAAGTGTGTGTCCGGAGTAATATATCAGGATCTTTCTCTATAAAGAATGTATCTTGCATATTTCTTGCAGGATGATAATACGGAATATTTAAAGCAGTAAAATTATGCCAATCATCTTCAATTTCTGGACTTTCATAAGAGGTAAACCCTATTTGATTGAAGATGTTTATGATCTTATTTTTTACTAGAGAAATCGGATGACGTGCTCCAAATATATAGGGTTTTCCAGATTTAGTTAAATCCTCTAGAGATTCTTCATTTTTTGAGAGTTTATATTTATTTTGGAAAATAATTTCGGAACACTCGTTTTTTAACCGGTTCAGTTCTGCCCCTACATATTTCTTTTCTCTAGATGGTAATGTTTTGAACTCTTTAAATAGCTCTGTAATCTTTCCTTTTTTACCCAAATATTTTACTTTAAAAGTTTCTATATCTTCTTGACCATTAGCAATAAACTTCTTTAGATCCCAATGGATTTGTTCAATTTTTTTAATCATCTATAGAGAAAAATTTTTACATATATAGGAAATTTATTGTTGAATAGTTGAATATATACTTGGATAATGCTGCTACGACTCCCATGCGACCAGAAGTTATCAAAACTATGACTAAGACTTTACAAGTTTTTTTTGGGAATCCTTCTTCTTCTCATAAATTGGGAAGATCAGCACGTTTTGCTATAGAAAATTCAAGAAGAACTATTGCAAAACTTTTAAATGTACGATCTGCGGAAATTATTTTTACTTCTGGAGGTACTGAAGTGAATAATCTTATTTTAACAACTGTTATTCAACAACTTAAAGTTAAACGGATTATTACTTCACCTATTGAACATAAATCGGTTCTGGAGACCTCTTCTCAATTATTTAAAAATCAGGGGATAATATTAGAATTTGTTAAACTTAAATCTCATGGAAGAGTTGATCTTGAGGATCTAGAAAATCGATTACAAAATTTTTCTTTTACTACGTTAGTAAGCTTAATGCATGCTAACAATGAAATAGGAAATATTCTACCATTGAAAAAAGTCTCTGCTATATGTAAAAAATATAAGGCTTGGTTTCACTCTGATACAGTTCAAACTATTGGTCATTATAAATTAAATATGCAACAAATTGGAGTAGATTTTGCCTCAGCTGGAGCTCATAAATTTTATGGCCCTTTGGGAGTAGGTTTTGCTTTTATACGAAAGGGTTCCTTACAAAAAGGTTTTATACATGGAGGAGTTCAAGAACTTGGTATACGTGCAGGGACAGAAAACTTATATGGGATTGTAGCCATGGCTAAAGCTCTAGAATGTTCTATGCAATATCTTGATAAAGAACACTCGGTTATAGAAGATCTGAAAAAATATGCTATTTTTGAGCTGAAAAAGGCTATCCCAGAGGTTCAATTCAATGGTCTTTCTGATAATCTTCAACAAAGTATTTATACTATATTAAGTATTTCTTTGCCTATCCAAGATGATGTGTTACATTTTTGTCTAGATCTGAAAGGGATTGCTGTAGCACAAGGTAGTTCTTGTTTATCAGGTATTGGACTCTCGTCTCATGTTATACACACGATTTCGGAACAAGAAAATATTAAAAATAAAACTACGTTACGTATTTCTTTAGGAAGAACTAATACAAAGAAGGATATAGACGCCCTAATTATTGCTTTAAAGGAATGTATTAATACCTCAAATTCATTATAAAGATCTAAACATATAGTTCATGTCAAAATATTATGAGACTGTTTTTATATTAACTCCAGTTCTATCAAAAAAGAAGGTAGAAGAAACAATAGAAAACGTTAATAGTTTACTTCAAAAAAATAAGGTTGTAATAGAGAAACACGAATCCTGGGGACTAAAAAAATTGGCTTATCCGATAAAGAAAAAAAAAACAGGATACTACGAACTATTTTTATTTTCTCTCGATGGAGAAATACCATCGAAAAACATAATATCAGAACTTGAACTCTTCTTTAATAGAGACGAACGCGTGCTCCGTTTTCTGATCATAAGGCTGAATCAACATTCATTTGAATATTATAAAAAAAACAATAATGGACAACCTAGAAAAACAAGCTAAGCAAGGAAAAGAAGGAGAAATACGTTATCTATCTCCGATAGAAATCTATGAAAAACCTCGTAAGAAATATTGCCTTTTTAAGAGATACGGTCTAAAACATGTAGATTACAAAAATCCTAACTTTTTATTAAAATTTCTCAATCCTCAGGGGAAAATTTTACCACGTAGGATAACAGGGACTTCTGTTAAGTATCAGGGGAAAGTCAGTAAGGCGATAAAAAGAGCAAGACATTTAGCGATTCTACCTTTTATAACTGACGATTTGAAATAAACCTTAATAAAGATGCGAATTATCCTAAAAAAAGATATAGATAATCTTGGGTTGAAATATGAAGAAATAGTTGTAAAGCCTGGGTTCGCTAGAAACTATCTGATCCCTAATGGATATGCTGAATTATCTACTAAATATAATAAAAAAAAATTCCAGGAGATATTAAAGCAGCGTTCGAAAAAATAAGAAAGCTATTAACAATAATACTATTGAAGAATATCTCAGGAAATATGATATTAAGGGAGGGTAACATAGAAAAATAAAAGTCAGTCTCCTAAAACTTGTCGTTTCTCACGCAAAATCTTATGGTTTTATTTTTCCTTCAAGTCATATTTATGATGGATTAAGTGCCATATACGATTACGGGCCATATGGAGTAGCTCTTAAGAACAATCTGAAAGATTATTGGTGGTAAATCTCCATTCGGAGGCATCACTTGGAAATCTTCAGGACATGTGGAGTCTTTTAATGATCTTTTAATTGAAAATAAAGATAGTGGATATCGTTATCGTGTAGATGTTCTCCTAGAAGATTATTGTGAAAAATTGCAACAAATTTTAAAAAAGAAAATATCAGAACGTATAGTCCATGCGATGGAAGCAAATAATTTATATGATCTAAAAAAATTGGACAGATGTACGGAAATTTAACTTGATGTTTCAAACCACCAAAAGAATCTACTACACTTTATTTACGGCCTGAAACAGCTCAGGGGGTTTTTGTAAATTTTATGACTGTGCAAAAAAGTACACGAAAGTTTTTCGTAATGAAATTATAGCTAGACAATTTATTTTTAGAATGCGCGAGAACTTGAGTAGGCGAGGAAATAAAATGGTATGAATATTGGAAGGAAATCCGATGGCTAGGATTATCATCGGAGAACTATCGTGTGAGTAAGCATACTAAATTAGCACATTATGCTGATATAGAATTTCGTTTTCCTTTTGGATTTAGAGAAATTGAAGGTATTCATTCACGTACTGATTTTGATTTGATGCAGAAAAAAATAAAAGTTACATTCCGTATGTAATAGAAACTTCATTAGGTCTTGATCGGTTGTTTCTTGTAATATTTTCTTCTTCTCTTCACAAAGAAATTTTGTAAGATGGAACTTCCCGTTTCGTGTTAAAATTACCAGAACCAATTTCTCCTATCAAGGCAGCTATATTACCCTTGCTAAAAAAAAACAACAAAACAAACAAAAAAAAAGATGGGTTACCAGAATTAGCTTAAAAAATTTTTGATGAATTGAAATGGAAATATTCTCTAGTTTATGAAGATAAAGAATCTATAGGGAAACGTTATCGTCGTCAAGATGCTATTGGAACCCCATTCTGTTTCACAATAGACTATGAAAGTTTGAGGACGAACACTTTGACAGTACGATACAGAGATACTATGAAACAAGAACGTCTATCTATAAAAGAACTGGATAAGTTATTAGAAGAAAAAGTAAGCATGAAGAACCAAGGGTTAAATTTTGTTATCCATGTCAACCATAGTTTGGAAGTCTCTTTGCAAGTATAAAGACATAACCTTTGAAGTGTGCAAAGGAGTTGCTAAAATTACTATAAATCGGACAGAAGTTCATAATGCTTTTCGTCCAGAAACTATTGATGAAATGATTCAATCTATGGATATAGTTCGTGAGTGTTCGACTATTGACGTAGTCATTCTGACAGGTGCAGGGAAAAAAGCTTTTTGTAGTGGGGGAGATCAAAGAGTAAAGGGGATTGGAGGATACATTGGAGAAGACGGAGTACCCCGTCTTAATGTCTTAGATCTACATAAGAAAATCCGAGAACTCCCTAAACCTGTTATAGCTATGGTTAACGGTTATGCAATAGGAGGGGGACATGTACTTCATGTAGTTTGTGATCTTACTATTGCCTCAGAAAATGCCCGTTTTGGACAAACTGGTCCAAAAATCGGTTCTTTTGATGGAGGATTTGGATCCTCTTATTTAGCTCGTCATGTAGGACAAAAAAAATCAAGAGAAATTTGGTTTCTATGCCAGCAATACAGTGCAAAGGAAGCTCTAGATATGGGACTAGTTAATAAAGTAGTCCCTCAAGAAGATCTTGAAGAGGCTACTATGGAATGGTGTAAAATTATTCAACAGCACAGTCCCATGGCTTTGAGAATGATTAAACGTTGTCTAAATGCAGAACTAGACGGTCAACACGGTATAATGCAGCTAGCTGGCGACGCAACGTTAATGTATTATTTAACAGAGGAATCTCAAGAAGGGAAGAAAGCTTTTCTTGAAAAACGTTAGGAAGAATTCAGAAAATGAATTGTCTTTCCTTGGATTCAAAATTAAAAATTCAAAATTAAAAATTCAAAATTCAAAATTAAAAACAGCACGAATGTTCTCTATAAAAAATATTCTCCACATTGTATATTAAATTTTGGGTTGATGCTGCTCGTGTACATACTTTACCTATTGCTTTATCAGGAATTTTACTGTCTGCTCTTATAGCGTACTCCAGAGATCATTATGATGTCGGGATATTTTTTATGTCTTGTATAACTTCTTTGCTTCTACAGATTTTAGCTAATTTTTCTAATGATTACGGAGATGCTGTGAAAGGAACTGATAGTTTTTTTCGGATGGGTCCACCCCGGGTGATATCGTCTGGCTATATTTCAAGAGAATGCATGAAAAAAGCTATCGGATTTATAACAATCGTCTATCTGATTTCTTCTACAATATTAATTTGGATTTCGTTTAAAAATTATAAAGGAATTGCTCCTATATTTTTTATCATAGGGATATTTACTTGTTTATATGCATCTATTAAATACACAGTTGGAAAAAATGCTTATGGTTACAAGGGAATGGGGGATGTATCTGTATTTTTATTCTTTGGACTAACCTCTGTTCTAGGAAGCTATTTTTTATATACTCATCGGGTTGAATGGGATATATTTTTATTGGCTATATCCATAGGTCTTTTAAGTACATCAGTACTTAATCTTAATAATATGAGAGACATAAATGGAGATAGACAAAATGGTAAATATACTTTTGTAGTGAAAATAGGACTTCAGATAGCCAAACTATATCATATTTTCCTAGTTTTAACTCCTTTTGTATTAGGAAGTTTTTTTGTAATGCTAAATAAGCAGACCCAATTTTATAGATGGGCCTTTTTAATTTTATTATTTCCAATTTTCTTTAACATAAAGAAAGTATTTTCGAGGACAAATTTCGATAAAGAGATTAAAAACATGGCTATAATTACTTTTTTATACGCATTGTTTATGGGATTAGGTCAGGTTTAAATTAGGCTAAAAACTCTAGGTGGGGAAATTTTTAATACAAAATAGATGCTATGAAACGATGAATACTTCCTTCGAGGTCATTCTCATCTAGAGATTGTATAAATGCGCTTCCTATAATCCCTCCGTTAGCATATTGACAAGCCAAATTAAATGAATTCTTGTTGGCGATACCGAAACCAACTAGGGTAGGAATAGATAAATTCAAATTATTAATCCTATTTAAAAAAATCAGGGGATCTGTTTCAAAGTCTTTGTTTTGACCTGTAGTAGATATTGAAGAAACTACATATAAAAATCCTTTGCTAATATTACTAAGCAAAAGAATTCGGTTATCTGGAGTTTGTGACGTTACTAAACAAATAAAATATAATTCATATTTCTCAAATAACTTTTGATATTTTTCTTTATAAATTTCTAGAGGTAAATCCGGAAAAATCAGACCTGATATTCCTGATTTTTTACAACAATTTAAAAAAGATTCTTCTCCAAATTTCAAAAATTGATTATAATACCCCATTAAGATTAATGGAACTTGAATTTCATTTTGTATTAATTGGAGTTGAGAAAATAATTGATCAGGATTCATTCCATTTTTAAGAGCTTTTTTATTACTTTTTTGAATGATTAAACCATCTGCCATAGGATCTGAATAAGGCAACCCAATTTCAATCAGATTGACTTTAGATTGTTGTAAAATTTGAATAATTTTTTTAGTACTATTTAATTTGGGATAACCAGCTGTAAAATAAATACTTAATTTGTTTTTTCCTTTCTTAAAGAGATGATCTATAATATTCATTATTATTCATTATTTTAAAAATTGATTTAAATGTCTAATATAATTTTTTAGATCTTTATCTCCTCTCCCTGAAAGATTAATTACTACTATATCTTCTTTTTTAAAAGAAATTTTAGGCAAAATAGCTAAAGCATGAGCACTTTCTAACGCTGGTATTATTCCTTCAATTTGGCTTATTTCATAAGCTGCTTGTAACACATCATTATCAGTAACATTAAAAAATTTTACACGTTGTGTATGAAATAAATTAGCGTGCATGGGACCTATTCCTGGATAATCCATTCCAGCAGATATTGAATAAGGATCTATAATTTGGCCATATTTATCTTGCATAACAAAAGTAAGACTTCCATGGATAACCCCTTTTGATCCTTGAATAGTAGTAGCTGCTGTTTTATTAGTATATATTCCTAATCCTGCTGATTCCACAGCAATTAATTTTACTGATGCATTCTCTAAAAAATGATAAAAAGCACCTATTGAATTACTACCTCCTCCGATACAAGTAATAATATAATTAGGTTGTGTTATTCCTTTCTTTTCTTGTAATTGTTTTTTAATTTCTTTACTTATAATAGATTGAAAATAAGCGACGATTTTTGGATATGGATGTGGTCCTACTACTGATCCTATTAAATAATAACATTCAGGATGATTTATCCAATAACGTAAAGCTTCATTAATCGCATCTTTAAGAGTTTTATTTCCAGTAGTAGCAGGAATAATTTTAGCTCCTAACATTTTCATTTTAGATACATTAATTGCTTGTCGTAAAATATCAGTTTCACCCATAAAAATAATACATTCTAAAGAAAGAAGAGAACAAACAGTAGCTGTAGCAATTCCGTGTTGTCCGGCCCCGGTTTCAGCAATAATTTTTTTTTTACCAAGTTGTTTTGCAAATAAAGCTTGTCCGATTGTGTTATTAATTTTATGTGATCCAGTATGATTAAGATCTTCACGTTTTAAATAAATATTAGTTTTATATTTTTTAGAAAGTTCATTACAATAAAATAAAGGAGTAGGACGTCCTACATAGTTATTAAGCAATGATTCAAATTTTTTGTTAAAACTAGGGTCCAAAATTATACTTTCATAAGAGTCTTTTAATTCTTTGAAATTAATCCATAAAATTTCGGGAATAAATGTACCTCCAAAATCGCCATAAAATCCATTCTTATCATCTAAATAAGAATTCATCAACGTATTTTTGTTATAAAATTACTAATTAAATTCCTATTTTTGAACCCAGGAGTAATTTCAAAATGACTATTAATATCTAGACAAAATAATTTCGGATGTGAAAGTTTCAGAATTTCATCAGTATCATTTATAGTAATACCTCCACTTAGAAAAAAGGGAATATCAAAATAATATTCATCAAGTTTCTTCCAGAAAAATTTTTTACCACTGCCTCCATATTTTGAGGTTTTTGTATCAAAAAGAAAATAATCAACACAATTCCTATATTTTTTAATTTGGTCAAAAGAAAAATTTTGATCTACATTAAACGCTTTAATAATTTTAATATTTTTTTTGTCTAAACTGTATAAACTATAACAAAATTTCACATCTTCATTTCCATGAAGTTGAATTAAATCTAATCTATAATTTTCAATTTTTTGTAAAACGTATTTTTCATCTGAATTGACAAAGACCCCGATTTTTTTTACTTCGCAGAAATTGGGAATTGGAAAATATTTTTTTATAAATCGAGGAGAGAAAGGGTAAAAAATAAATCCTAGAAAATCAGGTTTCAGAATAAAAATTTCCATTATATTACTAGGATCTTTCAACCCACAAACTTTAATTTTAAACATGATCTGTTATGTCTTTAGGTTAACTTGTTTAATATACTCTTCCATTTGTTTTCCAGGATGAGAAGAACGCATAAATATTTCACCAATAAGGAAGCCGGCAAAGCCCATTTGGGTTAAAAAACTCACTTTAATAGGATCAGATAGACCACTTTCTGAGATTGTTATAAAATTATTAGGTATTATTTTAAATAATTCGACAGAACGTTGTATATCGACAAAAAAAGTGCTAAGATTTCTATTATTGATTCCTATAATATCGATATATTCATTAATTTTGTATAATTCGTTTTCAGAATGCATTTCCAGAAGTACTTCTAAACCTAGTATTTTAGCGACATGGGTCAAAGACTGTATTTTCTCTTTGGAGAGTACCTCAGCAATTAGTAAAATGATATCTGTTCCAAGCGATTTCGCAGCAATAATTTGATATTCGTCAATTATAAAATCTTTACACAAGAGAGGTAAAGAAACGATTTCTCTAGCCTCTGTAATATCTTCATTTTTACCAGAAAAAAAAAAGAATCTGTTAATATAGATATTCCAGAAGCTACCGCATTTTCGTAAGCTTTCACTACTTCTTTTACAGAAACCCGATTATTAATAATCCCCTTATAAGGAGATTTCCGCTTGAACTCTGCAATAATATTGGGATGTTTTTTTTTTAAATTATTAGATAAATAATGACAATTTCTTTCTAAATAAGGACTTTTTTCCAGGGTTTTTATAGTAACAAGATGCCTATTTCTGGAAACTTCCTTATGTTTTATAGTAATAATTTGTTCTAAAATGTTCATTAAATGTTTAATAATGTTTCTAACACTTTTTTAGCCTTTTGACTTTCTAAACTTTCTTTTGCTATCAGATAATTACTTTTAAAATCTTTGTTATTCAGTAAACATAAAGAGAATGCCGCATTTGTCAATACTACTTCATTTTGGCTTTTACTTCCTTCTCCAGAAAGGATCCTAACGAATATACGTTTATTTTCTTCTGGATTTTGACCTCCTGTAATAGTTTTAGGAAGAAGTTTTAATCGACCTAATTCTTGTGGAGTATAAATAGATTCACCTTTTGAATCGTAACATTTAAATGGACTAGTCAATGAAATCTCATCATACCCATCTAGACTATGAATAATCGCATAATTTTTTTTTTCATTTTTAAAAAAATAATAGTATAATCTTGCGATTTCTAGATTATTTGCTCCCAATAGTTGATAGTGTGGTTCACTAGGGTTTAACAAAGGTCCTAGAATATTGAAGAAAGTCATTATCCCTATTTCTCTTCTTACCCAGTAGACGTTTTTCATAACTGGATGGAATAGTGGAGCATGTAAGAAACATATTCCAGATTTTTCCAATTCTTTTTGTAAGCGTCCTTCTTCATTAGTAAACTTGTATCCCAATGATTCTAGCAAATTGGAAGATCCAGTAATAGACGTTGCGCTATAATTACTATGTTTTATGACTTTTCCACCGGAACCAGCCACTATAAAAGCAGCTAAAGTGGAAATGTTAAAAGTATTTTTCCCATCTCCTCCGGTTCCAGAAAGATCTATTGCATCAACTGTATTAAAATTTAGATGAAGATGAAAGTCAAGCAATGCTTCATAAAAGCCTTTTATTTCCTCCAATTTAGGAGTTCTCATGTTATAAATACTTACTAATGCTGATATTTGAGCAGGAGTGAATTTATTATTTGCTATATTAATCATGAGAGATTTTGCCTCTTGCTGATTAAGAATTTTCTCTTCAAAAAGATAGTTTAGTATATCCGGAATTTTTACATTAGACATGTAACCAGTTATACACTATTTTTTTTCCATAAGGAGTTAATATAGATTCAGGATGAAATTGAACACCTACTACATCATACTTTTTATGACGTATAGCCATGATTTCCCATTTGGGTCCTCTTGCCGTAATTTTTAATTCTTTAGGAAATTGTTGGGCCGAAACAATCCATGAATGATAACGGCCTACTTCAATAATATCAGGCAAGCCTTTGAAAATTTGTTCCGTAGAATCAATTATTTTGACCTTACTGGTAATTCCATGATATACTTTTTTTGTGTTAAGTAATTCTCCTCCAAAAACCTCTGCGATAGCTTGCAGACCTAAACAAATTCCGAATAAACTTTTTGTCGGGGCATAATTCTGGATCAAAGGGTTGAGAATATTAGATTCCTCTGGAATTCCTGGTCCTGGCGACAAGAGTATTTTATCGTAATTATCAACTTCTTCTAAGGGAATAGAATCATTTCTAAAAACGGAGACAGGACTATTTGTAATTTCTTTAATCAAAGACACTAAATTGTAGGTAAAAGAATCGTAATTATCAAGGACTAATATTTTTATTATACCCATTTATTAAATATTTTCCGCACATAAAATAGCTTGTTTTAGTGCTTCAAGTTTATTATTTACTTCTTGGAGTTCATTTTCTTCTTTAGAATCTGCTATAATTCCTGCTCCTGCTTGCAGAAATAGCATATTATTTTTACTTAGAAAGGAACGAATAATAATAGCTGTATTCACTTCACCGTTAAGACCAAAAAAACCTATTGCTCCTCCATAGATCCCACGTGATTGATTTTCAAAATGGTCTATTAGTTCCATAGCTTTATACTTTGGAGCACCAGATAAAGTTCCGGAAGGAAAACTTTCTCCAAAGACTTTGATAGAAGAAATTCCAGATTTTAATTTTCCTGAAACTTGTGAAATCAGATGCATAACATGCGAAAAGTATTGTATTTCTTTATAACGATTCACTTTTACTTCTTCAGAAGTCTTGCTGAGATCATTACGAGCTAAATCTACTAACATAACATGTTCTGAATTTTCCTTCGGACTTTTTGCTAAGATTTCAGCTGCATTTTTGTCAGTTGTATAATCTCCAGAACGATGCATAGTTCCAGCTATTGGATAAATAGAAGCTGTATTATTACTAATAACTATTTGAGATTCAGGAGAAGACCCGAATATTTTATAATTTCCATAATCGAAATAAAATAAATAAGGCGAAGGATTAATAGAACGCAAGGTTCTATATACATTGAATTCATCTCCTTTGAATTTTTGACTATATTGTCGTGAAAGTACAATTTGAAACACTTGTCCCAACACGCATGCTTTTATACCTTTGGACACCAAATCCCGATATTGATAATCAGTCATATTTGATACAGAATTACCTATTCTGTTAAAAGGAAAATTTCTAAATCTACTCTGATGAATAATATTCAAAATTGTTTCCATTTGGGAATCTTCCTTTTCAAAGAATCGATGTTCTATAACAATAAGTTTATTATGAAAATGATCGAAAACTATAAGATTCTTAAAAAAACCTAAACGAATTTTGGGTACTTGATCCTCTTCAAAAGAAGGGGAGGTAAAAATGATATTTTCAAAAAAAGGAATACTATCGTAAGTTATATAACCGTACAAACCTGAATAAGGTGAAAAACTTGGTTCTACTATAAATTGGGAAAAAAAAGGGGCTAAAAATGGAGAAGCATTTAGACTTAGACTTAGACGATTTTTTAATTTTATTTGGTCGGAAGTATAATCTGGATAACGTTTATATATATATCTATCACATACAATAATCTCTGCTACAGATTGTAGGCAAATAATGGAAATTTGTTTTTGGGGAGAATCTGCACATTCTAAAAGTAATGTCTTTGTAAAATGATCTCTTAATTGCATATAAAGCTTAATAGGAGTAGTAATATCTGCTCTAATTTTTTTCTTAAAGCTTTTGAATTTGAAAGAGAACATAATAAAAAAATGTGTAGAAACTTATATTTTTAAATCACTTATTCATCGAAATAAGGAATTCGTCGTTACTTTGAGTTTGGTTAATTCGTTTTATCAAAAATTCCATAGCTTCTATAGGATTCATCTCTGAAATATGTTTTCGCAAAATCCACATTCTCTGCAATGTAGGATCGTTCAATAATAAATCATCCCTCCGGGTGCTTGAAGCAACTAGATCTATAGCAGGATATAATTTTCTATTAGCTATTTTTCTATCAAGTTGTAATTCCATATTCCCTGTACCCTTAAACTCTTCAAAGATAACTTCGTCCATTTTTGACCCAGTTTCTATCATAGCTGTAGCTATAATAGAAAGAGAGCCTACGCCTTCGATATTTCTAGCAGCACCAAGAAATCTCTTAGGTTTATGCAAAGCATTAGCTTCTACTCCTCCTGAAAGGACTTTTCCTGAAGCCGGAGCTCCAGTATTATACGCTCTTGCTAAACGAGTTATAGAATCTAGCAATATCACTACATCGTGATTACATTCCACCATTCGTTTTGCCTTTTGTAGAACAATATTTGCTACTTTAACATGTCTTTCTTCTGATTCATCAAAAGTTGAGGCTACTACCTCACCTTTTACACTACGTTGCATATCAGTCACCTCTTCAGGACGTTCATCGATTAATAAGATCATTAAATAGACTTCAGGATGATTTGCTGCTATAGCATTAGCTAGATCTTTCAATAATATAGTTTTTCCAACTTTAGGAGGGGCTCCAATCATCCCACGTTGTCCCTTTCCGATTGGAGCAAAAATATCTAAAATTCTCGTAGAAACAGTAGGGTTCTTATCAGACAAATTCAATTTTTCTTCTGTAAATAAAGGTGTCATATGTTCAAAAGAAGATCTCTCACGTATGTCATAAGGAGATCTCCCGTTAATTTTAATTATTTTAATCATAGGAAAATATTTTTCACTTTCTTTAGGTGGCCTAATTGCTCCACTGATTGTATCACCTGTTTTAAGACTGAAAAGTTTAATTTGCGATTGAGAAACATAAACATCGTCTGGAGACGAGAGATAATTAAAATCTGAATATCTTAGAAATCCATAATTTTCTTGCATAATTTCAAGAACTCCTTCACTAGCCACAATTCCTTCAAATTCATAATTTGCTGCACGATAACGATAACGATAACGATAACGATATTTGTTTTCCAAAGGCATAATGTCTATTTGGTTTTATTTTTCCTCATATAAATTGGACGTTTTGTGTTATACTGAGTATTCCAATGGTTTTTATGAAATCGTGACAACCTATTTTCATTCTAAATTTGTTCTTTATAGTGCATATCAGTTTTATGTCCTTTTTCTCTATCTTTAGATATATTTCGTCATTTATTTCTTGTAATTCATTAGTGATAGTAAAGTTCAGTCAAACATTTATAAAACAGTAAAATATGAAAAAAAGGTTTCTAATGGAAAAGCTTGATAAACTAGAGCAAGAATTTTACGATATTTATGATCTTATTATTCAACCTAATATTATTGCAAATAAACAACGTTTTGTATCTCTTTCAAAAAAATATAAAAATCTGGAAAAGATTATACAAATCTATCACGACTATAAATCTAAATCTAAATCTTTACACGAAAATGAAAAAATCCTTTGTGATGCTAATGAATGTATTTCAATAAAAAAAATGGCACAAGAAGAAAAAAATCAACTTTTGATAGATTTAGAACAAATAG
The DNA here is from genome assembly GCF_000709555.1 of Candidatus Walczuchella monophlebidarum. Lineage (GTDB taxonomy): Bacteria > Bacteroidota > Bacteroidia > Flavobacteriales > Blattabacteriaceae > Walczuchella > Walczuchella monophlebidarum. Next base: position 170,399 of record NZ_CP006873.1, on the reverse strand, counting down.
AAAATAAAATTCAATCTTTAGTAGATTCTAAAGATTCTGAAGATGATAAAAATGCTATTGTTGAGTTACGTGCAGGAACTGGAGGTGATGAGGCTTGTCTATTTGTGAAAAATATTTTACGAATGTACACCATGTACTTTAAAGAGAGAAATTGGAAATATAAGATTTTAAACGCACAAGAATCAACTGGTCATGGTTATAAAGAAATTATCCTAGATGTCCAAGGAGAAAAAGTATATGGGATTTTAAAATTTGAATCTGGAATACATCGTGTGCAACGAATTCCTGAAACTGAATCTCAAGGGAGAGTCCACACTTCAGCTATTACAGTTGCGGTTTTACCTGAAGTGGACGCTCTTAATGTAAATATTAACTCGGATGATATTAAAAGAGAAACATTTCGATCTAGCGGAGCAGGAGGACAACACGTGAATAAAACTGAATCAGCAGTTCGGTTAACACATATTCCAACAGGAATAGTAGTAGAATGTCAAGAAGAACGTTATCAACATAAGAATTATGAAAAAGCTTTAAATGTACTTCGTGCACGTATATATCAAACCGAATTAAAAAAGAATACTCAAGAACGAGCCAATGAAAGAAAATCATTAGTCTCTACTGGAGATCGATCGGCTAAAATTCGGACCTACAATTACCCTCAGGGAAGAGTGACAGATCATCGTATCAACAAATCAATTTATTCTCTTGATGAGTTTATGAATGGACATATTCAAGAAATGATCAATGCTCTGAAAATAGCTGATATAGCTGATCTTAAAGTTTAGATTTTTTTTTTATATATTATCTTTACTGTATAGGTTCTGATAATTTTTTGTTTTGTTTTGTTTTGTTTTGTTTTGTTTTTTGTTTTTTGTTTTGTATTTTCACCTTGTAGGTACTCAGACTTGCCGGTGTAGCTCAGTTGGCTAGAGCGCGTGATTTGTAATCTCGGGGGCGGGGGTTCGAATCCCTTCACCGGCTAAAATTAAAGGGGAGGTACTCAAGTGGCTAACGAGGGCAGACTGTAAATCTGTTGATAAAATCTTCGCAGGTTCGAATCCTGCTCTCCCCACAATGAAATGCGGAAGTAGCTTAGTTGGTAGAGCGTCAGCCTTCCAAGCTGAAGGTCGCGGGTTCAAGTCCCGTCTTCCGCTCTAGCCGATGTAGCTCAGAGGTAGAGTGCTTCCTTGGTAAGGAAGAGGTCACGGGTTCAATACCCGTCATTGGCTCTATAAATTACAAGGATAAACACAATTAGAAATCATGGCAAAAGAAAAATTTAAACGTGACAAACCTCATTTGAATATCGGGACAATTGGTCACGTAGACCATGGGAAAACTACTTTGACAGCTGCTATTACTAAAGTATTATCTGAGCAAGGGTTGGCTGAAGCAAAAGATTTTAGTGCCATTGATAATGCTCCTGAAGAAAGAGAACGTGGTATCACTATTAATACATCACATGTTGAGTACCAAACACCTAAACGTCATTATGCGCATGTCGATTGTCCAGGACATGCTGACTATGTCAAAAACATGGTAACCGGTGCAGCGCAGATGGATGGTGCTATTTTAGTGGTTGCTGCTAGCGATGGTCCCATGCCACAAACTCGGGAACATATTCTTTTAGCACGTCAGGTAGGTGTTCCTAAACTCGTGGTTTTTATGAACAAAGTAGATATAGTAGATGATCCAGAACTGCTGGAACTTGTAGAAATTGAACTTCGCGAATTATTATCAAAATATGAATTTGATGGGGACAATACCCCTATAATACATGGTTCTGCATTAGGTGCTTTAAATGGAGAAGTAAAATGGATGGAAAAAATTAACGAATTAATAACGGCTATAGACAATTATATTCCTGAACCAATTCGTAATGTTGATAAAACTTTCTTGCTACCTGTCGAAGATGTATTTACTATTACCGGAAGGGGGACTGTAGCTACCGGCCGTATTGAAACTGGTGTTGTTAGTACGGGGGATTCTGTAGAAATAGTAGGTATGGGAGAAAAAAAACTTGCTTCTACCGTAACTGGTGTGGAAATGTTTAGGAAAATTCTTGATAAAGGTCAAGCGGGAGACAACGTTGGGTTACTGTTGCGTGGTATTGAAAAAACAGATATTCGACGTGGTATGGTCATTGGGAAACCTGGTTCTGTAAAACCTCATAGGATCTTTAATGCAGAGGTGTATATTCTATCCAAAGAAGAAGGTGGAAGACATACCCCGTTCCATAATAAATATCGTCCTCAATTTTATCTTAGGACCACGGATGTTACTGGAGAAATTCACCTTTCTGATGGTGTAGAAATGGTAATGCCAGGAGATAATATATCTGTCAAAGTTGTATTGATTCAACCTGTTGCTTTAAGTGAGGGACTACGTTTTGCTATACGTGAAGGAGGAAGAACTGTTGGAGCAGGTAAAGTGACAAAAATATTTGATTAATATTATTCCTCTTAAAAAAACGGGTGTAGCTCAGTTGGTAGAGCATCGGTCTCCAAAACCGAAGGTCGTGAGTTCGATTCTTATCACCCGTGCAAAAACCTGGAAACTGATGAGAAAAATTCCAAATTTAGACCACTTTTTTAATGAATTTGTAAGGAATGTGACTTGGCCAAAATGGGAAGAATTACAATCTTCTGCTGTTATGGTCTCAGTTTCTGTTTTTATATTATCTCTTATTGTCTCTTGCATAGATGCAATTTTTGGAATTGTTTTCCACGTAATTTTTTAAAGAAAAGATAATATGAAAAAGACTCACGAAAAACAGTGGTATATCCTTAGAACTGTAAGTGGCAAAGAAAATCAAGTTAAATACTACATAGAAAATGAAATACAGCATTTAGGGATTAAAGAAAATATAGGGAAGGTGCTAGTTCCTGTAAAAAAAATAATTCAGATCCGTAATGGTAAAAAAATTAAAAAAGAAAAAATCTATTATCCTGGGTATGTGTTGATAGAAACTTGTTTAAAAAGTCAAGTCGAACAGACTCTAAAAAATATTCCTGGAGTGATTTCCTTTTTAAGTGAAAAAAAAGGTGGTCACCCTATTCCAATGAGAAAATACGAAGTAAATAGGATGTTTGGAATAGTAAATGAACTCTCCGAAAGGAATGCCAGTGTTTCCTTCATTCGAGGAGAAAAAGTAAAAATAATAGATGGGACCTTTGTAGGATTTTCTGGAACTATAGAGAAAATACATGAAGAAAAAGTTTCTTTATCAGTATTAATCTTTGGAAGAAAAACTCCATTATATTTAAGTTTGACGCAAATAGAAAAAATAATATAAATATTTACAACATAATCATAACAATGGAAAAACAAATAAAAAAAGTTATAAGACTTCAAATCAATGGAGGAACAGCTAACCCTTCACCTCCGATAGGACCTGCCTGTGGAGCAGCTGGGATAAATATTATGTCTTTTTGTCGACAATTTAACGATAGGACTAAGAATAATTTGGGAAAATTGTTACCAGTATTAATAAATATTTATGATGATGGATCTTTTGACTTTAGAGTAAAAAATCCTGCTGTATCTGTTCAGTTGATGGAGGCAACTTCGTTAAAAAAAGGTTCTAAAGAACCCAATAGAAATAAAGTGGCAAAAATAGATTGGAATACAGTGAAAAGAATTGCAGAAAATAAAATGCCGGATCTTAATTGTTTTAACCTAAAATCCGCTATGTCTATGGTGGCAGGGACAGCTAGATCCATGGGTATAGAAATCTATGGTGAGTCTCCTATTCATAAAAATAATAAATAGATGAGAAAACTCACTAAAAATAGAAAACAAATTTCTCAGAAATACGATCGAAATAAAGCTTATCCACTATCTGAGGCTGCAAAGATTGTAAAAGAAATATCTTCCTATAGTAGGTTTGACTCTTCAATTGATATTGCTGTCCGTCTAGGTATAGATCCTAGAAAATCTAACCAAATGGTTCGTGGCGTAGTTAAGTTACCTCATAGTACTGGGAAAAATATATGTATTTTAGCCCTTGTTGGACCTGACAAAGAAGTTGAAGCGAAAGAGGCTGGAGCAGATTATGTTGGTTCAGATGAATATATTGAAAAGATTAATCATGGGTGGACTGAAATTGACGTGATTATTACCACGCCAATGATGATGCCAAAGTTAGGACGTTTAGGTAAAATACTTGGTCCTAGAGGATTAATGCCCAATCCTAAAACTGGAACGATTAGTACAGAAATTGGAAAATCTATTAAAGAAGTGAAATCTGGGAAAATAGACTTTAAAGTAGATCGATTCGGGATTGTGCATGCTACTGTTGGAAGAGCTTCGTTTTTACCTGAAAAGGTAGTCGATAATTCTCTTGAGTTAATTAAAATTATCAATAGGTTGAAACCCTCTTCATCTAGTGGAACTTATCTTAAAAGTATCTTTCTTTCAGGAACTATGAGTCCTGGAATTCAGATAGATGTTAAAAGTATAATATGACAAAAGAACAAAAATTACAATCAATAAAAACCCTTACTTCTGTCTTATCTTCAAAGAATATATATTTTATCGATATATCTGGAATAAATGCAAATAAAATTTCTGAATTAAGACGGAATTGTTCCGATTATCAGGTTAAGGTTCGGTTAGTTAAAAATACCTTATTACGCAAAGCTATGGAAAGCCATATAACAAAATGGTCTCCGTTATTTTGTGTTATTCAAGGAAATACCTTTGTGATGACTTCGGAAGTGAATAATGTTCCTGCAAAAATCATTAGAGATTTCAAAACAAAAAATAATAGTGATAAACCCTTATTTAAGTGCGCTTATGTAGAAGAATCCTTTTATATTGGATCTGAACAATTCGAAACATTAGTTAATATAAAATCTAAAACAGAATTGATTAGTGATGTAATTAGTTTATTACATTTTCCTCTAACAAATATGATTTCTACATTAAAATCAGTAGATCATAAAATTTTAGGATGCCTTGAAATATTATCAAAAGGATCACCCCAATTTTCACAAATAACGTAAAAAATCACGAAAAATTATTTCTATATGTCAGACATAAAAAAATTAGCAGAAACTTTGATTAACCTAAAAGTTTCAGAAGTCAATGATTTGGCTAAAATTCTAAAGGAAGAATACGGGATTGAACCAGCTCCTATTCCAGTTATTGATTCAGGTAAACCCAGTGTAGAAAAAACGTCTTTTGATGTCGTACTTAAATCGGCAGGAAGTTCTAAACTAACCGTAGTTAAACTTATTAAAGAAATTACTGGATTGGGACTTAAAGATTCTAAGGAACTAGTAGATAGTGCTCCAAAGAATGTTAAAGAAGGGATAACTAAAAATGAAGCCGAATCCCTTAAAAAAAAATTAGAAGAAGCTGGTGCTTCAGTCGAATTGAAATAAATTCTTGAGAATACTAAAAACATAAATCAAATTAACGTTGACTTCGAGAGTGAGTTTTGCTTCTGTGAAGAAGCAAGTAGAGTATCCGGATTTTCTTGAAATTCAGATCCAATCTTTTAAGGAATTCTTTCAACTAGAAACCCAATACGAAAAGAAAAAAAATGACGGATTATTTCAAACCTTCAGGGAAAATTTTCCTATTTACGATGTAAGAAATCAATTTGTTCTAGAATTTCTAGATTATTTCTTAGATCCTCCAAGGTATTCGATCTCAGAATGTCTTGAAAGAGGGTTAACTTTTAGTGTAAGCTTGAAGGCAAGGATGAAGATCTCTTGTCAAGATCCTGAACATGAAGATTTTAAGACAGTTATTCAGGACGTTTATCTTGGAACTATTCCCTATATGACTCCAACAGGGTCTTTCATAATCAATGGAGCTGAACGTGTAGTGGTTTCACAACTGCATCGTTCTCCAGGAATCTGTTTTGGTCAATCTATACACGCTAATGGGACACGTTTATACTCAGCTAGAGTAATACCCGTAAAGGGATCAGTGATTGAATTTTCTACCGATATAAACAATGTAATGTATGCTTATGTCGATAGTAAAAAAAAGTTTCCAGTTACTACGCTTTTTCGTGCTATTGGATACGAACAAGATCAAGATCTTTTTTATCTTTTCAACTTCTCTGAAGAAGTTCAGGTCACTCAATCTAATTACAACAAATTAATAGGGGCTAAAGTTGGAGCACGTGTTTTAAAACAATGGATAGAAGATTTCGTTGATGAAGACACCGGAGAAGTTATTTCCATTAAAAGAAATGAGGTTATTCTTGATCGTGATATTATCCTTGAACATGAGCATATTTATCACCTCATAGAATCAGGTATTGATAGCGTGATTTTACAAAAAAAAGAAAAGAACACTATCGATTATATCATTCTTCAAAATACGCTTAACACAGATCCGACCAATTCTGGTAAGGAAGCGCTTGAACATATATACAGACAATTCCGAAATTCTTCCCCTCCAGACGAAGAAACAGCTATAGGAGTAATTGAAAAAATTTTCTTTAATCGATGCCATCTCGGAGAAGTAGGAAGATACCGACTAAATCAACGTTTAGGAATAAATATTCCTATTGAAATACAGGTAATTACAAAAGAAGATTTGATCTATATTGTCAAATATATTCTGAAGAGAGTTCACTCAAAAATAGATGACATGGATAATCTTTCAAATCGTAGAGTGATAACAGTAAGTGAGCAATTATCGGCACAATTAAATATTGGGTTATCACGTATGGCACGTACTATTCGTGATAGAATGAATGTCCGTGATAATGAAGTTTTTACTCCTATAGATTTAATCAATGCAAAAACTCTTTCTTCTGTCATCAATTCGTTTTTTTGTACTAGCCCACTTTCTCAATTTATGGACCAGACTAATTTACTTTCTGAAATCACGCATAAGAGAAGACTCTCTTCTCTTGGACCAGGAGGCCTTTCGAGGGACCGTGCTGGGTTCGAAGTTCGTGATGTTCATTATACCCATTACGGTAGACTTTGTCCCATAGAAACCCCAGAAGGGACCAATATTGGATTAATTTATTCACTTTGTGTGTTTGCTAAAGTGAATCGTCTGGGATTCATAGAAACCCCTTACAGAAAAGTAACAAATGGTCAAATTGACTTTTCTTCTTCTATTTATCTGCCCTCTGAAGAAGAGTCTGAAAAAACTATAGCTACGGCTAAAGCAAAGGTGGATGAAGATGGATATTTTCTAACCGAAATAGTTATTTCTCGGAAAGACGGAGATTTTCCTCTGGTTGAATATGAGAAAATTGATTACATTGACGTCGGAACCAATCAAATAGCTTCTCTTTCAGCTTCTCTAATTCCTTTTCTTGAACATGATGATGCCAATCGTGCTCTAATGGGTTCAAATATGATGCGTCAAGCTGTGCCTTTGCTTTGTCCTGAATCTCCGATTGTAGGAACTGGTCTAGAGAAAAAAGTGGCTACTGATTCCCGTCTACTTATTAATGCGGAGGGAGAAGGTCTTGTAGAAGACGTAGAATCAGATCATATTTCTATACGTTATAACATAACTGAAGAAGAAGCTTTTCTAAGTTTTGATTCTAACATTAAAACTTACAATATGATGAAGTTTAAAAAAACTAATCAAAATACTTCAATTAGACTTAAGCCTATTGTTAGAAAGGGAATGAAAGTATCCAAAGGACAAGTGCTCTGCGAAGGTTATGCTACGGAAAAAGGAGAAATAGCTTTAGGTAGTAATATACTTGTGGCTTTTATGCCTTGGAAGGGTTTTAATTTTGAAGACGCTTTTGTTCTTTCGGAGCGTGTAGTTCGTGAAGATTTATTTACATCTATTCACATAGATGAATATTCTCTCGAAGTCCGTGATACAAAATTAGGTATGGAAGAACTTACCAGTGATATTCCTAACCTGAGTGAGGAGGCTACTAAAAACCTTGATGAAAATGGGATTATTCGTGTAGGATCAGAGGTAAAACCTGGGGATATTCTTATAGGAAAGATAACTCCAAAAGGAGAATATGATCCGACCCCGGAAGAAAAACTTCTCATAGCGATATTTGGAGAAAGAGCTGGGAATGTAAAAGATGCGTCATTAAAAGCAGATACTTCGCTTTACGGAGTGGTTATTGATAGAAAGCTTTTTTCAAGAAGTATTAAAGATAAAAAAATCCGTGCCCTAGATAAAATGGACATAGAATATTTTGAATCTCAATATAAAAGTCGTTTTTCGGAATTGCATAAGCTGCTATGTGAGAAATTATATATACTTTTACAATCTAAAATCTCTCGGAGAATCGAGAATGATATGCAAGAAGAAATTATTCCTGCAGGAAACATCTTTACTAAAAATCTTCTAGAGAATATTTCTGATTATATCAATATTTCTTCTTCTGAATGGACTTCAGATGAAAATACGAATCGTTTAGTATCAATGCTATTACATAATTATAAAATTAAGGTTAGAAATTTCCAAGGAGAACTCAACCGTCACAAATTGACTCTTTCTGTAGGTGATGAATTGCCCCTGGGAATAGTCAAACTAGTAAAAGTATACATTGCTAAAAAGCGAAAACTTCAAGTCGGTGATAAAATGGCCGTACGTCACGGTAATAAGGGAATTGTATCACGTATTGTTCGTGATGAAGATCTGCCATTTTTGGAAGACGGGACCCCTGTAGATATTGTGCTAAATCCATTAGGTGTTCCATCTAGAATGAATATGGGACAAATATATGAAACAATATTGGGATGGGCAGGTCATAAGCTGGGAATAAAATTTTCTACCCCTATATTTGATGGGGCTTCAATCGAACAAATTACTGAATATACTAGTAAGGCAGGATTACCTCACTTAGGAAGCACCTATCTTTATGATGGGGAAACTGGAGAACGTTTTGATAAGCCAACGACCGTGGGAATTATTTATATGTTAAAACTTGGTCATATGGTAGACGACAAGATGCATGCTCGTTCCATAGGTCCTTATTCACTGATCACCCAGCAACCGTTAGGGGGAAAAGCGCAATTTGGAGGACAACGTTTTGGAGAAATGGAAGTGTGGGCTCTAGAGTCTTTTGGAGCTTCAAACATTCTAAGAGAAATACTGACTGTAAAATCTGATGATGTAGTAGGTCGTTCTAAAACCTATGAATCTATTGTTAAAGGAGAAACTCTGCCTGAACCCGGGATTCCTGAATCTTTCAATGTATTGCTCCATGAACTTAAAGGACTCGGATTAAACCTCCATCTTGAAGAATAAAGATATCGTAGGACTCTTCGAGAAAAATATTCTCTATAAATGTCTATCAAAACAACTAAAAAAGTCTAAATGTCTATCAAAACAACTAAAAAAGTTAAAAACTTTAACAAGGTTACTATAAGTTTGGCCTCTCCGGAGGAGATCCTTCAAGAATCTTACGGAGAAGTCCTAAAACCTGAAACAATTAATTATCGTACTAAGAAACCAGAACGTGACGGACTATTTTGTGAACGAATTTTTGGTACCATAAAGGATTATGAGTGTTCTTGTGGAAAATATAGAAGAATTCGTTATAAGGGGATTGTCTGTGACAGATGCGGTGTCGAGGTTACAGAAAAAAAAGTACGACGGGAACGTCTTGGACATATTAATTTAGTAGTACCTGTGGTCCATATATGGTATATTAGATCATTACCCAATAAGATTGGTTCCCTTTTAGGTCTTCCTTCAAAAAAACTTGACCTGATCGTTTATTATGAACGATATGTGGTCATACAGCCGGGGATTGCCCAATATACCGATGGGACCCCTTTGAAACATCTTGAATTTTTAATGGAGGAAGAGTATCTCCAAATAGTAGAGAATCTCCCAAAGGAAAATCGAGACCTTGATGATAGAGATCCTAATAAATTTATCGCTAAGATGGGTGCTGAATGTATAGAAGAACTACTTAAACGAGTAAATCTAGATGAACTTTCTTCTAGTCTTCGTCATAAAGCCGAGAATGAAACATATAAACAACGACGGATAGAAGCTCTAAAACGGTTGCAGGTAGTAGAAGCATTTATAGAATCATCTAAAAAAAAGAAAAATTGTAAAGAGTGGATGATTATTCATGCTCTTCCAGTGATTCCACCTGAATTACGTCCTTTAGTACCTTTAGAGGGTGGCCGTTTTGCAACTTCAGATTTAAATGATCTCTATCGTAGAATTATTATTCGTAATAATCGATTGAAACGTCTTTTACAAATAAAGGCTCCTGATATTATTCTACGAAATGAAAAAAGGATGCTTCAAGAAGCGGTGGATTCATTATATGATAACACAAAGAAAACCTCCGCTAAGAATAGGAATCGAACTTTGAAATCTTTATCTGATTCACTTAAAGGTAAGCAAGGACGATTTCGTCATAATCTTTTAGGAAAACGTGTCGATTATTCAGCACGTTCTGTAATTGTAGTAGGACCGAAGTTAAAACTATACGAATGCGGACTTCCCAAAGAGATGGCTGCAGAACTTTACAAACCTTTTATTATTAGGAAATTACTCGAACGTGGTATTGTTGAAACCGTCAAATCAGCTAAAAAACTTGTTGATAACCGTGATCCGGTTGTATGGTATGTCTTGGATAATGTGCTTAAAGGGCATCCCGTACTACTGAACCGTGCTCCGACATTGCATAGATTAGGAATTCAAGCTTTTTATCCCAAACTCATTGAGGGTAAAGCTATCCAACTGCATCCATTGGTCTGCACAGCTTTCAACGCCGATTTTGACGGTGACCAGATGGCAGTACATCTCCCTCTTGGACCAGAGGCTATTCTCGAAGCTAAATTACTTCTGCTGTCTTCACAAAACATTTTAAATCCTGCTAATGGATCTCCTATTACTGTTCCATCACAAGACATGGTCCTAGGACTTTATTATATGACAAAATGTTTTAAATCTACATCAGATAGGAAAATTAAAGGTGAAGGATTAGTATTTTCTTCAACAGAAGAAGTCCAGATAGCGTATAATGAAGGTGCGGCTGAAATCCATGCTGGGATAAAAGTAAAAGTCCTTATTCGAGAAAAGAATAAACTTGTAGATAGAATTGTGGAAACGACTGTAGGGAGAGTCCTATTTAATCAAGTGGTTCCTAAAAAAGTCGGATATATTAATGAGTTACTAACTAAGAGGTCTTTACGTGATATAATTGGGAAAATATTGATGCTTACTAATGTTCCTACCACAGTAAAATTTCTAGACGATGTTAAGGAACTAGGTTTTTATAATTCCTTTAAAGGTGGTCTTTCCTTTAGTTTAGGTGATATTATTATCCCTAAGGAGAAACAAACTATGATTAATAGTGCTATTGAGCAAATAGATGCAGTTCAAATTAACTATAATCTGGGTTTGATTACTAATAATGAACGTTATAATCAAGTTATTGATATCTGGACAAGTACCAATACCCTATTAACTGAAAAAGTTCTGAAACAAATGTCTGAAGACCATCAAGGGTTTAATTCAGTATATATGATGCTTGATTCAGGAGCTAGGGGATCGAAAGAACAGATTCGACAACTTTCTGGAATGCGTGGCTTGATGGCAAAACCACAACGTACTAGCGTAGGAATTATTGAAAATCCAATTTTATCCAATTTCCGTGAAGGTATTTCTATCCTCGAGTATTTGATTTCTACGCACGGGGCTAGAAAAGGGTTAGCAGATACAGCTCTAAAAACAGCTGATGCAGGTTATCTCACACGACGTCTTGTCGACGTAGCTCAAGATATTATCGTTACGGAAGAAGATTGTGGTACGATTATAGGAATTGAAATAAGTGCTCTTAAAAAGAATGAAGAAATTATAGAAAATTTATCTGAACGTCTTTTGGGAAGAATTGCTCTTTATGATATCTATCATCCGAGGAAGGATGAAATTATAGTCGCTTATGATGAAATGTTTGATGCAGATAAAGCTCTTCTTATAGAAGAATTGGGAATAGAAACGGTAGAAGTTCGATCCCCACTGACCTGTCAATCGAAAAGAGGGATTTGTGCTAAATGCTATGGTATAAACCTGTCAACAGGACAATTGGTTAATAAAGGAGAAGCAGTAGGTGTTATTGCTGCTCAATCTATAGGAGAGCCGGGGACACAATTGACACTAAGGACGTTTCATGTAGGTGGAACGGCTGTAAATATTTCTGAATCTTCCCAAATACGTGCTCGTTTTGATGGAATTATAGAATTTGAAGATCTTAGTACAGTACAGATACCAGATGAAAAAGGAAACAATCTCGAATTAGTGGTTTCACGCTCTACAGATATGAGACTCTTAGGAAGAGATGATTCCATCTTAATGCAGAATCATATCCCTTACGGATCAACTTTATTTGTCCATCATGGAGTTACTATAAAAAAAGGAACGGAAATTTGTCGATGGGATCCTTATAATGCTGTTATTATTTCTGAGTATTCCGGAACCATAGCCTATGAATATATTGAACAGGGAAAAACCTATACAATATATGACCAAGCCGGGTTCCAAGAAAAAGTAATTTATGAATCTAGAGATCAAAACATAATTCCCTCTTTAAGGATCCTTGATAAGGAAGGAAACGACTTAAAAATTTACAATCTTCCTGTTGGTGCTCACTTAATTGTAGAAGATGGGGAAGTAATTACAGCAGGACAAATTCTTGTAAAGATTCCTAGAACAGATGGAAAAACAACGGATATTACTGGAGGATTGCCGCGTGTAACTGAATTGTGTGAAGCACGTTATCCTTCTAATCCAGTAGTTATATCGGAAATTGATGGAGTGGTGAGTTTTGGAAATATTAAAAGAGGTAATCGTGAGATTATTATTGCATCGAAAAGCGGATACTCAAAAAAATATTTTGTTAAGTTATCCAATCAAATTCGAGTTCAAGAAAATGATTATGTTAAAGCAGGTACAGCTCTGGAAGAAGGTGCGATTACCCCTTCAAATCTACTTCATATTAAGGGAGCTAAAGAAGTTCAAAAATATTTAGTCAATGAAATCCAAGAGATCTACCGGTTACAGGGAGTAAAAATAAATGATAAGCATTTTGAAATTATCGTTGGTCAAATGATGCGAAAGGTCAAAATTATAGATTCTGGAGATACACGGTTTATAAAAAATAGGATAGAATCTAAAACTGATTTTTTTGAAGAAAACGAAAGAATTTCAAGTCTGAAAGTAGTAGAAGATCCTGGGAATTCTGAGCAGTTTAAACCTGGACAAATAATAAATTTAACCGAATTGAATAATGAAAATGATATTCTTAGACAAAATGGGAAGAGGATTATGCGTGCTCGCAATGCTATTCCTGCTATAGCTAAACCTGTACTTCAAGGCATTACACGGGCATCTTTGCAAACAAAGTCGTTCATATCTGCAGCCTCTTTCCAAGAGACAACTAAAGTATTGAATGAGGCTGCAATTAGTGGAAAATCTGATTACTTACTTGGATTAAAAGAAAATGTTATTGTAGGACACAAAGTTCCAGCAGGAACAGGTCTTAAAGAATACGACCAATTTCTCGTATCATCAAAAGAGAGGGAGTAAGACCAAAAATTTTTATAAAAAAATATCGTTTGGATAAGATACAGATTTTAAAAATAATCCTTTTGCTGGGACTGAACATCCTGCCATTTGACTATTTTTAGATTCAACAATTTGGCAAAAATCTTTTGAATCAATTTTACCTATGCCGACTCTAATAAGAGTTCCAACAATAGATCTAACCATGTTTCTTAAAAATCTATTAGACGTAATTTGGAAACACAATAACCCCTTCTTGTATTTCCAATAAGAATATTCTATTTTACAAAAACTTGTTTTATTATTAGAATGAGACTTACAGAAAGTACTAAAATCTTCGTATCTTTTTAAGATCATAGCTGCTTGGTTCATTTTTGCAATGTCAGGGGGATTAGATAACCATTGCCAACTAAATTCTTTAAAGAAAGGACTTTTCCCTAAAGAAATAAAATATTCATAAGTTCGGCATAGAGCACTGAACCGAGCATGTGCTTTCGGTTGCATCAAGTAAATATTGTATACTTTAATGTCTTTAGGTAAGAATGAATTAAGTTTCTGTCTAAACCTTGGGGGAAGAGAATATGGATAATCAAAGTGAGCAAAAAATTGTTTGGCGTGGACCCCGCTATCTGTCCTTCCAGCTCCAATAATATTAACTGGCATCTTTAATAGATAGGATAGACAATTTTCTAACACTTCCTCTACGGAGATTCCGGTTTTCTGGATCTGCCAACCATGATATTTAGTTCCATTAAAAGATAGTTCAATAAAATAACGCAATAATTTTAATTTTTAAAAAATAATCGCACTTTGTTTTAAACAATTATCATATTTCCATGACGATTTTGTTTGAAAAATAAACAAAATCAACAGAATTATAAACAAAATCAACAGAATTCCCATAATGGCTAAAAAGACATTTAATATCTGAATGCTATGCAATATCTGCATACTATTATAAATAGCATGCAAAAATATGCATATGGATATCGAACGTGTCCCTATATAAATTATTCCGATAAAAATTCCAAATAAAAACGCTATTATAATTTGCCATGGATTTAAATGCATTATTCCAAATAATAAAGCCGAAAAAAAAATAGATTTTATAGAAGAAATACTTGTTTTAAATATTTTTCTTAAAAAAATTCCACGGAATAAAATTTCTTCATAAATAGGAGCAAATAAAATAGCACTTAAAAAAAATGAAATTGGATATTGTGTAACATGAAAAAATTTATACATCTTTCCAAAAAGAGGACCATTTATTGGAATAATAGAAACGACATATTCACTTAAATAAATAAAAATAAACATCATTAAAAAAACATTTAAATAAATATACCATGTTAATTTAATTGAGTTTGGTTTAAAATTATTATTATAATATGCAATTAAAATAGAAATACAAGTAGTAGATAAAATAAAATTTAAAAATTGATCTATCCAATCAAACCCGAATATTTTTATAAACAAAAAATTTATTATTAAACGTAAAAACTCATTGCAAAATAAACATAATAAAAAGAATAAATATTCATTCTTTTTTTTATAAATGCTCCGAGGTAATACCTTAAGATAGGACATTCATGATCTCCGTTTTTTTATGAAATCTCATGCAGAATTATCCTTTTTAGAAATTAAGCATTGTTTATAATAGGCTTTTAAAAATGCCTCTCTTTTTTTTATTGAAGGTTTAACATAAAATTGGATTTTTCTAAATTCTTTCAGAAGACGTATTTTCTCGCATTTTCGTTTATAACGCTTAATTGCTTTTTCAATAGACTCTCCATCTTTTATCTTAATCATTAGCATCTTTTAGATTTTTTAATTTGTGTTAATTTATAACTCTTTTTCAATTCAAGTCAGATTTATTACCGAAAAATCTTCATTAGACTAGCTATTATTCTCTAACAAATATACCCGTTTTTTCCAAATCAAATAATATGGCTATAAAAATTACTGAGGAATGCATTAACTGTGGAGCTTGCGAACCTGAATGCCCCAATAATGCTATTTACGAAGGATCGTTTCAGTGGCGTTTTTCAGATGGGACAAATTTGAAAGGTGTAATTACCCTGAAATCAGGTGTCACTACAGAAGCCTGTCAACCGAAAGCACCTAAAAAAAATGATATTTATTTTATTGTAGCAGAAAAATGTACTGAATGTGTAGGTTTTTACGATGAGCCCAGATGTGCTTCTGTATGTCCAGTGGATTGTTGCGTTCTGGATGAAGAATCTATAGAAAGTAAAGATGAACTACTAGAGAAAAAAAAATTCTTGCACACCTAAATATTAATTATCATGATGGTGAAGCTTTGGAAGAAAAAAAAGAACCTCAGTAAAGAAATTGAAAAATTCACTTTTGGGAAAGAGAGAAAATTGGATTTGTTACTAGCTCCTTATGATATTATAAGTACGATGGCTCATAGCTCTATGCTTTCTAGCATAGAACTATTAAAAGGAAATGAATTTAAAGTTTTGATGCAAGAGCTAAAAAAAATTTATTTAGAAATTGTAGAGGGAAATTTTTATATTTCAGACTATGTGGAAGATGTACATTCTCAAGTCGAGATTATTTTAACACACCGACTTGGAGAAATTGGTAAAAAAATACATAGCGGACGATCACGTAATGATCAAATATTGTTAGATCTAAAACTCTTCATAAGACAAAAAATTCAATCTGTGGTTGAAAATGTATATAGTCTCTTTAAAACACTTCTCACTCTTAGTGATAATTACAAGGAGATATTGATGCCAGGATATACACATGATCAGATAGCTATGCCTTCTTCTTTTGGACTTTGGTTTTCTTCGTATGCTGAAAGTTTGACAGACGATTTCCTATTGCTACAAGCTGCCTATCGCATAACGAATAAAAATCCCTTAGGATCAGCAGCTGGCTTTGGATCTTCCTTACCCCTAGATAGAGAATTTACGACACATATATTAGGATTTGAAAATTTTAATTATAACGTCATATATGCCCAAATGGTACGTGGAAAAAGTGAACGTGTAGTGGCAGATGCCCTAGCATCTATTTCGTATACTTTGGCCAAACTATCACAGGATATTTGCTTATCCACCAGCCAAAATTTTGGCTTTATTACCTTTCCTGATCATATTACTACCGGGTCCAGCATCATGCCGCATAAGAAAAATATAGATGTTTTAGAACTGATCCGCTCTCTATGTAATAAAATAAATTCGTTGCCTAACGAAATAGCTATGATTATAGCGAATTTACCTTCTGGATATCACCGTGATTTTCAAATCATAAAAGAAATATTACTCCCAATATTCGATGATCTTAAAAGTTGTCTTCAGATCTATAAATATCTGTTTGAACAGATGATTATTAATAACAATATACTAAATTATAGTAAATATCATTATCTTTTTAGCGTTGAATCGGTAAATAAATACGTGCTAGAAGGAATGTCTTTCCGAGATGCTTATAAAAAAGTAGGGTGTGAGATCCAGAATGGAAATTTTCAAACCTTGACAAGGGAAGTCACTACCCACGTAGTAAATTTATGTAATGAAAATATTCATCACTTTATGAAGTCTGTAGTAAATTCTTTTCATTTTGAAAAAGCCAACGAAGCCGTATATAGGTTACTTACAGTTTCATAAATTATTTTTATCAGGACGCATTTGTGGAAATAACAAAACTTCTTGTATTGAATTTTGTTTAGTAAGTAACATGACCAATCGATCTATACCTATACCAATCCCTGACGTTGGTGGCATGCCAAATTCAAGGGATCGAATAAAATCATAATCTATACGCATAGATTCATCATTTCCTTTTTCGTATATTTGTTCTTTAAAACGTTCTAATTGATCGATTGGGTCATTTAGTTCTGAATAAGCATTAGCTATCTCTTTTTTATTGATAAATAGTTCAAACCGTTCAGTTAGTCCTTTTTTCTCCCGATGTTTTTTAGTCAAAGGACTCATTTCTACAGGATAATCTATAATAAAGGTAGGTTGTATGTAGTGTTTTTCACATTTTTTACTAAAAATTTCATCAATAAGTTTACCTTTTCCCATCGTTTTGTCAACTTCTATCTCCAATTTTTTACAAACCATTTGTAATTCTTTCTCATTCATCTTACTAATGTCAAATCCTGTATGAATTTGAATAGCCTCATAAATTGGGATCCTCGGAAAGGATTTTTTAAAAGAGATTGTCTGGCCTTCTATGTTAATTTCTGTACTTCCATGAATGTTGAAACAAAGTTTTTCCAGAAGAATTTCAGTGAAATTCATCATCCAGTAATAATCTTTATAGGCAACGTATAACTCTAAAATAACGAATTCAGGATTATGAGTTCTGTCCATACCTTCGTTGCGAAAATCTCTAGAAAATTCATATACTCCATTAAATCCACCTACAATGAGTCTTTTTAGATAAAGTTCATTAGAAATACGTAGATATAAAGGAATATTTAGAGTATTGTGATAAGTAACAAACGGTAAGGCATGGGCTCCCCCAGCAACTGACTGAAGTATAGGAGTTTCCACTTCGAGATAACCATATTCATTGAGAAAGTTTCGGATATATTGTATGATCCGAGTTCGTTGTAGAAAAATTTGTTTTATTTTGTCATTTACAATAAGATCAATGTAACGCATACGGTATCGTTGTTCCTGGGTAGAAAAGGCATCATAGATATTTCCATTATTATCGGTTTTTACATGAGGAAGGGGTCGTAGCGACTTACAGAGCAATACAAGTTCTTTTACATGAAGAGTAATCTCTCCAGTTCTAGTCTTAAACATGAATCCTTTTACCCCAATAATATCTCCTACATCTAACAATTTTTTAAAAAAAATATTATAAAAAGTTTTTTCTTTATTCTCCGAAATATCGTCACGCTTTACATAAAGTTGGATTATTCCGCTATAGTCTTTTAATTCAACGAAAGACGATTTTCCCATGATCCGCATCCGCATAATACGTCCTGCTACACTAGCGTTTTTATTTTTTTCATACTTTTCTATAAGTTCTTTTATAGAAGCACTTGTATTATAAGTAGCTGCTGGATAGTTTTCTATCCCTAATTCACTTATTTTTTTCAATTTCTTTCTCCGTATAATTTCTTGTTCTGATAAATACATAGGCGATTTTTTTTAGTCGACTTAATAATGGGACTCATTCCTAAATAAATATATAAAATCATATCGAGCCTACTTTCTGCTGAATCCCATATGGTGTTCTCTCTGGATAGGGAATCCATAATCTACTTTGTAAATCATGAATAAAAAGATTAACTATTTGAGTGCACAACTCACGCAAAATCCAAATCTTCCAGCAGCTAAGGCGATGCTGTATGCTACAGGACTTCCAGAAGAATATTTTAAAAAAGCGCAGGTTGGGATTGTTAGCAACTGGTACGAGGGAAATCCTTGCAATATGCATTTGAATAGATTAGGAAGGAGTATCAAAAAATCTGTTCACGAAAAAGAGTTAGTCGGTTTCCGATTTAACACTATAGGCGTAAGTGATGGTATATCTATGGGAACTCCAGGGATGAGATATTCTTTACCTTCTCGAGAAATTATTGCTGATAGTATAGAAACAGTAGCAAACTCTCAGCATTATGATGGTATAATAGCCCTCCCTGGTTGCGATAAAAATATGCCTGGTGTTCTAATTGCTCTCATTAGAATTAATCGTCCTTCAGTTATCGTATATGGTGGTAGTATTGCTTCAGGTTATTATAAAGGTGAAAAACTAGACGTCGTATCATCTTTTGAAGCTTTAGGTAAAAGGAAAACTAAAAAAATATCCGAAGAAGAATATAAAAATATTATAAAAAATTCTTGTCCTGGTGCTGGGGCTTGCGGTGGTATGTATACAGCTAATACTATGGCAGCTGCTCTTGAAGCAATGGGAATGACCTTACCTTATTCTTCTTCTACACCTGCTATCGGTGCAGATAAAGAATGGGAGTGTTTTAAGATGGGGGGAGTGATTCAAAAACTTTTGCAGAAAGATATTAAACCTAAAAATATTATTACCAAAAACTCTTTAAAAAATGCGATAAGTCTAACTACTGCTTTAGGCGGGTCAACTAATCTAATACTGCATTTATTAGCAATTGCTAAAACAGCAGAAATTGACCTAACACTTCCAGATTTTAAAAAAATTAACGATAGTGTTCCTCTCATTGGAAATCTAAAACCGAGTGGAAAATTTTTAATGGAAGATATTCATGCTATTGGGGGAATTCCAGTGATTATGAAATATTTGTTGGAAAATGGCCTCATTGAAGGAGACTGTATGACAGTTACTGGAGACACTTTAAAAGAAAATTTAAAATATGTACCCTCGCTGTCTTTTGATCAGAAAGTTATTTCTTCTATAAATCATCCCATTAAAAAAGAAGGACATTTTCGCATTCTTTATGGAAATATTGCTCCTGGAGGATCTGTGGCAAAGATTACTGGACAAGAAAAAATGAAATTTTCAGGACGTGCTAGAGTGTTTAATTCAGAGGATGCTTTCAATCGTTCTATTTTATCTTGTAAAATAAATAAAGGAGAAGTCATAGTTATTCGATATGTAGGTCCTAAAGGAGGCCCTGGTATGCCTGAAATGCTAAAACCTACAGCTTATATAACAGGAGCAGGTTTGGGAAAAGAAGTAGCTCTTATCACAGATGGGAGATTTTCTGGAGGGTCACACGGTTTTGTTGTAGGTCATATCACTCCTGAAGCCCAAGAAGGTGGTCCTATCGCCTTAATAAATGATGGAGATATTGTTACTATAAATGCAGTTAATAATACTATTAACCTTGAAATCAATGAAAATGAATGGGATATACGGAGAAAAAAATGGAGAGCTCCGAATTTGAAAGTAAATATGGGATATCTCTATAAATATTCAAAAACAGTTTCTTACGCTAACGAAGGGTGCGTTACAGACCAATTCATAGAAACATGAATATAAAAAAATATAAAGGAAGTGAGATTTTAGTCAAAAATCTGTTAATAGAACGTGTAGAGTATCTCTTTGGTTATCCCGGAGGGGCTATTATGTCTGTTTCTGATTCTTTAGATCGACATGCAGGTCATATATGTCATATACTTACGCGTCATGAACAAGGAGCTATACATGCTGCTCAGGGATATGCTAGGGTTAGTGGAAAGGTTGGAGTCTGTATATCTACCTCAGGTCCAGGAGCTACTAATCTAATTACCGGGTTAGCTGATGCGCTTATAGATAGCACTCCAATAATTTGTATTACTGGACAAGTGTCATATAATCTTTTGGGTACAGACGCTTTTCAGGAAACCAATATTTTAGATATTTCATTCCCTGTAACTAAGTGGAATGTGCAAATTCCTAGAGCACAGGATATTTGTCAAACAATCCGGAAATCATTTTTCATCGCTCGTAGTGGACGTCCTGGTCCAGTCCTGATAGATATCACGAAAGATGCTCAGCTTCAAGAAGCTATTTTTGAAGAAATCCTTTTTCATAAAGTCTCGTATTTTCGTTCCTGTCCCAAGGTGGAGGTAAATAAAATAGAAGAAGCTGCCATTTTAATTAATGCAGCAAAAAGACCATTGATTTTAGTCGGACAGGGAGTAATTCTAGCTGAAGCAGAAGAAGAGTTAAAAGCTCTCTCAGAAAAAGCAAATATACCTATAGCAAGTACTCTTTTGGGTATTAGAGATAATAATCATCCTCTTTTTGTTGGAATGATTGGTATGCATGGTCATTATGCCCCCAATGTCTTAACTAATCAATGTGATATTCTTATTGCAATAGGAATGCGTTTTGACGATAGAGTCACTGGAAATATAAACATATATGCTATCCAAGCTCAAATAATTCATTTGGAAATAGAAGCTTGTGAAATTGGAAAAAACATTCCATGTGATGTACCTGTATTAGGAGATTGCAAAAAGACTTTACCTTTATTGACTGAAAGAGTTCAGGAAAATATTCGTCAAGAATGGATATCGGATTTCATAACTATACAAAAGCAAGAGGAAAAAATTGGCCAAAAAGATTTGTATACCAAAAAAGAAAGCTTGACTATGGGAGAAATAATACAGTGGATTAATCAATATAAAAATAAAAATGCTGTCATGGTAACCGATGTAGGACAACACCAGATGATAGCTTCACGATATTTTTATTTTTCCTCTAGTAAAAGCCAAATTACCTCAGGAGGATTAGGTACAATGGGTTTTTCTTTGCCAGCAGCTATGGGAGCTAAATTCGGAGCGAGATATCGTCAAATTATATGCGTAATTGGAGATGGAGGTTTTCAAATGACCTTTCAAGAATTAGGAATTCTTCTTAAAAATAATCTTCCAATAAAAATTGTGTTACTCAATAACGGATTTTTAGGTATGGTGAGACAATGGCAAGAGCTTTTTTTTAAAAGACGTTATGCTTTCAGCGCATTACTCAATCCTGATTTTATCCGTTTAGCTCAAGCTTATAATATTAGTGGTAAGAAAATAGAAAAAAGAAAAAAAATACCAGAAGCTGTAAAAGAAATGTTTGATTGTAATACAGCCTATCTACTGGAAATAATCGTAGAAAGAGAATATAATGTTTTCCCCATGATAACGATTGGAACATACGGAGATGAAATACGTTTGTATTAAAATATGAAAATTTCAATTCTAGCCAGTAATATTGAAAGGTTGATTAACCGTGTTATTATTTTATTGAATCGGAGTAATTTTAGTCTTATTTATCTAAATATTTCTTATGCAAAAAAACCATATATAATGCGTTATACCTTAGAGGTCAAATGTACTGAAGTGTCTATTGATAAAATAGCAAAACAAATAGAAAAACACCTAGGAATTATTTCAATACTTTATTATTAATATAAATATAAATATAAATATAAATATAAACTTAATAAAGGTGAAAATTAAATTTGGCCCCATGGAAGAAAATGTTCTTCTGAGAAATGAATTTTCTTTAGAAAGGGCAAAAAAAATCTTGAAAGATGAAATCCTATCTGTAATAGGATATGGGATCCAAGGTACTGGACAGGCTTTAAATCTGAGGGATAATGGTTTTACTGTAATTATAGGACAGAGGAAAAATTCTTTTTCATGGGAAAAAGCTTTGAAAGACGGTTGGATAGAAGGAAAGAATCTATTTGAGATAGAAGAAGCCGTTAGTCGTGGTACAATTATTATGAATTTGTTGTCTGACGCAGGACAAATTTCGGTATGGCCTTTACTTAAGAAGTATCTGACTACTGGGAAATCTCTATATTTTTCTCATGGATTTGGTATTACTTTTCAAAATAAAACAGGGATTTATCCTCCTAAAGACATTGATGTTTTTCTAGTTGCTCCTAAAGGCTCTGGGACTAGTGTTAGAAGGTTATTTCTAAAAGGTACAGGAATTAATTCGAGCTATGCTATTTATCAAGACTATAGCGGTAGTGCTAAGGAAAAGACTTTTGCAATAGGAATCGCTATAGGTTCTGGTTATATGTTTGAAACTAATTTTAGAAATGAGGTGTTTTCAGATCTTGTAGGAGAAAGGGGTTCTTTGATGGGAGCTATCCAGGGAATTTTTTCTGCTCAATATCAAATCTTACGTGACCATGGTCATTCTCCTTCAGAGTCCTTTAACGAAACGGTTGAAGAATTGACCGAAAGTTTGATGCCTCTTATTGGAGAAAATGGGATGGAATGGATGTATTCTAATTGTTCAACTACTGCTCAAAGAGGAGCTTTAGACTGGTGGAAAAGATTTAAAGATGCTGTGATGCCTGTTTTTCAAGAACTTTACCAAGAAGTAGCCTCAGGAAATGAGGCTGAGCGCACTATCACATCCAATCTCCAAAATAATTATAAAGAACAACTTCAAGAAGAACTTGAGGAATTGAGAAAAAGTGAACTTTGGGAAGTAGGGGATACTATACGACGACTTAGACCTGGAAAAGAAAACTGAGCTGTTGTTCGTCCTCCTCATCTTATCGTACACGATAGAAGTTAAATGAAGCATACGAACGCATAGCACATTTTTAATCGCTGTAATACTTTCGTGGACCTAATTAATGTTTCGTATGAAATTTAATTATATAGCCGATCTGAATCCTATTCAATTAAAAATTGTTACTACTGTAACAGGACCTATCATAGTGATTGCGGGAGCGGGTTCAGGAAAAACTCGGATACTTACTTATAGGATTGCTCATTTGATGAATCAAGGTATTGATCCGTTGCATATACTAGCACTGACTTTTACCAATAAATCTGCTAGAGAAATGAAGCAACGGATTGCTCATTTAACAGGAAATATCAACATTCAAAATCTGTGTATTGGGACTTTTCATTCAGTATTTGCTCGAATACTCCATACAGAAATTTATCGTTTAGGATATCCTTCAGATTATACGATTTATGATCAGAAAGACGCTGAACACGTCATTAAAAAAATCATTGAAGAGCTACATTTAGAAAAATGTTTTTCTAAACCTAAAACAGTTCTTTCTCGAATTTCGAGGCTAAAAAACAATTTGATAACCGTCCAGAATTACTTTGATAATTTTACACGTCATTCACAAAACGCTAACCGTATAGGATATATTTACCAAGCCTATATAGATCGTTGTTTTAAATACGGTGCTATGGATTTTGATGATATTCTATTACGTACGAATGAACTCTTCACCCGTTTTCCAGAGGTGTTATCCAAGTACCAAGAACAGTTCAAATATATTCTTGTAGATGAGTATCAAGACACAAATTACTCTCAATATCTTATCATCAGAGCTTTAGCCTCTCGTTATAAAAACCTATTTGTAGTAGGGGATGATGCACAAAGTATTTATGCTTTTCGTGGAGCAAATATTAAAAATATACAAAATTTCCAGTTGGATTATCCCTATGCTAAAATTTTTCGATTAGAACAGAATTATAGATCTACTGTACATATTGTACAGGCCGCTAATAATGTCATTGCTTGTAATAAGGAACAGATGTCTAAAAAAAATTGGACTAATAACGAAAAAGGAGAAAAAATTAAATTTTATGGTGCTCTTTCTGATAAAGAGGAAGGTGATTTTGTAGCAAATACCCTTTTTGAAATAAAATTGCAATATAAATTACAGAACAAGGATTTCGCTATTCTTTACCGGACCAATGCTCAGTCAAGAGCCCTGGAAGAGTCTCTTAACAAAAAGAAGATTCCCTATAAAATCTATGGAGGGATTTCTTTTTATCAAAGAAAAGAAATTAAAGATTTACTTGCTTATCTCCGGATTTTGGTAAATCCAAACGATGAGGAAGCTCTTCTTAGGATTATCAACTATCCACCTCGTGGAATAGGACCATCTACTATTAATAAACTTCTTGTAACTGCAAAAAACCATGGAAAAACACTGTATGAAGTATTAAATAATATCTCTTTTTATGCGAAAGAGATGTGTATTCATAAAAGAATAACCGCCAAACTGAAAGAGTTTTTTGTAATTATCAAACATTGTTCTATCAAATTAGCTGAAGGAGCGTATGCTACTGCTAAAGAAGTGGTTAAAACTTCTGATTTCCTGAGTGATTTATGTAAAGACAATCCGACTGAAGGTCTTTCCCGCTATGAAAATGTCCAAGAATTTATAAACAGTATACAGGCCTCTGTCTCTGAACGCCTCGGTTATGGAGATAACTCACTCTCTGTTTTTTTAAAAAATATTGCCTTAGCTAGCGATATAGAAAAAACTGATGATGATCGGGTTTCTCTTATGACTGTTCACCTATCAAAAGGATTAGAATTTACGATCATTTTTATAGTGGGTATGGAAGAAAATCTTTTTCCATCTATGCTTAGCGTAAAAAATTCTGCTAATCTTGAAGAAGAAAGACGTCTTTTTTATGTAGCTCTAACCCGAGCTAAGAAACAGGTCATTTTAAGTTACGCGACAACTCGTCATCGTTGGGGCGGTTTCCCTAGTCGTTTTATAGAAGAAATAGGACAAGAACGTTTAACAAGATATGTACACCGTAAAAATTAAAGATAGAGAGACACGAAACCTATGTGCGTAATAAAAATATGCATCCTCTAATTGCCAGACTGCTCACTACTATTTTCTTACTGTAAACGTAGTTAGTTCCTTCGTCAGCATCAAAATAGGTAGTTGGAGTGATCAACAACGTCGTCCTCTCTCCAGCTAGAATAAAACGATGCACGTTGGATTAACTGAAGGAATCGAAAAATATGTTATCTTTGTAAAAGGGCGGTTAGCTCAGCTGGGTTAGAGCATCTACCTTACAAGTAGGAGGTCACTGGTTCGAATCCAGTACTGCCCACTCATTTTAAATACGTTCAGTAAAAAATTTATCTCGTGGACATTATCGGAATTGAACCGATGACCTATACCCTGTCAAGGTATTGCTCTTAACCAACTGAGCTAAATGTCCTAAAATCTTGCGGAGAAGGAGGGATTCGAACCCCCGGAGATGTTACTCTCAATGGTTTTCAAGACCACCGCAATTAACCACTCTGCCACCTCTCCAACTCTCTCTTATAGAGTTATTTCCACTATATTTCTTAATAGATCTTGAATAGTTTCTCTTTGTCTGATTAGATAATCCTGTTTTTTATAAATCATCACTTCGGCTGGACGATATCTCGAATTATAATTTGAGGACATACAAAAACAATAAGCTCCGGCGTTACTAAAACATAGAATATCTCCCTCATGAATTTCACTGATTTGATGATTTAAACCAAAAGTATCTGCTTCGCATATATATCCGACCACTGTATATAAACGAACACGTCCTGACGGATTAGAAATATTTTCTATGTTATGATAAGCATTGTAAAACATTGGTCGAATAAAGTGATTAAAACCTGAATTTACACAAGCAAAAACTGATGAAATAGTTTGTTTAATAGTATTTACTTTGACAAGAAAATAACCTGATTCACTCAGGATAAATTTTCCAGGTTCAAACACTAAACAAAGTGTTTTCCCATATTCTTTATAAAATTTATTAACTTTTTTACCTAATAAAGGTCCTAACTTTTGAATATCTGTTGGTACATCTCCCGGGTTATAAGATACTTTAAAACCGCTGCCAAAATCTATATATTCTAGATCTTTGAATTTGATAGCTGCATCGAATAAAATATCAGCACCTCTTAAAAAAATTTCTACATCCAATATATCAGAGCCTGTATGCATATGAAGTCCTTCTACTTTTAACTTAGTATTTTCTACAATCCGTTTTATATGGGGAAATTGATAGTAAGAAATCCCAAATTTAGAATCGATATGTCCAACAGAAATTTTTTCATTACCTCCACCCACAATATGTGGATTAAGACGAATCCCTATAGGATAATCTAAAGAGAATTCTTGTCCAAATTGCTCCAATAGAGAAAGATTATCTATGTGAATCCGGACCCCAAATTCTTTCGCTTTTATTATCTCCTCCATAGAGACTCCATTAGGAGTATATATAATTTGTTTTGGGGGAAATCCGGCCATTATTCCAATCTCTACCTCTTGAATAGAAACAGTATCTAATCCTATTCCTTTTTTTTTAAATAATTTTAAAATATTTATATTCGTGTTAGCTTTGCTAGCATAGTGTATTCCAAGTTTATCTATACAAGAAAAGGCTTGCTTTATTTTTTCATACTGATTCATCATTTTCTCAGCATCGTATACATATAGGGGAGTCCCATACTTTTCTGCTAAAGTTCGTAATAGTTCTACATCTAGAGTATATGAGAAATTTTCTAATTTTTTCATGTATACTAATTTTTCATTAAAGCAATATCGATTACTTCTTTCATATCTTTCACGTAAAAAAACGTCAAGCCCTCCAGATATTCTTTCTTAATATCAGCAATATCTTTTCTATTTTGATGAGAAAGAATGATCTCCTTAATGCAGTAACGTTTCGCTGCCAATATTTTTTCTTTAATGCCTCCCACAGGCAATACTCTTCCTCGTAAAGTAATTTCACCTGTCATTGCTAAATCAGGTTTTACTTTTCTCCCTGTATAACTTGATATCAAGGAAGCAAGCATAGTAATACCAGCCGATGGGCCATCTTTCGGAACAGCACCTTCAGGAACGTGAATATGGATATTTTTTTTTGAAAACAGATTGGGATCTATATTAAACTCCTGATAGTGAGCTTTTATGTATTGTAACGCAATAGTAGCAGACTCTTTCATAATTTCTCCCAGGTTTCCAGTAATACTTAATAGACCTTTTCCTTGTGAAAGAATAGATTCAATATAAAGAATATCACCACCTGTACTAGTCCAAGCTAATCCAGTAACAACACCAATTGGTATGCTCTCTCCTTCATAACGTTCTATATCTTTAGGTCCTCCTAATATTTTTTCGATATCCTCTACACTCAATCGTTTTGAAAATGTATTTCCTATCGCAATATTTTTAGCTGCATGTCTAGCCAACTTAGCAAACTGTTTTTCTAACTCTCTGACCCCGGATTCTTTTGTATAACTTTCGATAACTTTTTCAAATTGTTTTTTTACCAGTATTAAATCAGTTCTTTTTAACCCATGAGCTTTTAATTGTTTTGGCAGTATATGTTTGTAAGAAATTTCTATTTTTTCTTCAATAGTATATCCATTTATTTCAATGATTTCCATACGATCTAAAAGCGGAGAGTCTATGCTAGAAAGTGAGTTGGCAGTAGCTATAAAAAACACCTTAGAAAGATCATAACCTAATTCTAAAAAATTATCGTAAAAAGAAGTATTCTGTTCCGTATCTAAGACTTCAAGCATAGCTGATGAAGGATCTCCATGTGCTCCAGAACACATTTTATCAATTTCATCTAAAACAAAAACAGGATTAGAAGTTTTTGATTTTTTTATAGATTGTAATATTCGTCCTGGCATAGCTCCTATATAAGTTCTACGATGTCCGCGAATTTCAGCTTCATCGTACATCCCTCCTAATGAAATACGGACGTATTTTCTTTTAAGTGCGGAAGCAATAGATTTTCCTAGAGAAGTTTTTCCAACCCCAGGAGGCCCATAGAAACATAGAATAGGAGAACGCATATCCGCACGTAGCTTTAATACAGCTAAATGTTCAATAATTCTCTCTTTGACTTTCTCAAGTCCAGCATGTTCTCTGTCAAGAATTTTCTGCACTCTATATAAATCAAAATGGTCTTTCGAATATTTTTTCCAAGGTAAATCAAGCATTAGATCTAAATAATTGCGTTGTACAGGATATTCAGGCATTTGATAATTACTCCTTTGGAACTTGTAAAGTTCCTTCTCAAATTGTTCAGATACTTCCTTAGGCCATTTTTTTCTCGCAGCCTTAGTCCGCATCTCTTCAATTTCTTTTTCATCAGAAAGATCACCCAATTCCTCTTGTATAGCCTTGATTTGCTGTTGGAGAAAATATTCCCGTTGTTGTTGGTCCATATCGCTACGAACTCGAGATTGAATCTCATTTTTCAGACGGATTTGCTGATGTTCTATGCTCAAAAAACGATAGGTTTTTACCGCTCTTTTTTTTATATCGTTTTCATTTAGAAGATTTTGTTTATCTTTGATAGGGAAACCCATATTAGCTGCCACAAAATTAATCATAAATGAAGGGTTTTCTATGTTTCTAATAGCAAAATTTGCTTCAGATGGGATGTTGGTGTTTTCTTGTATAATTTTGATAGCTAACTCTTTTATGGATTCGACTAAAGTAAGATATTCTTTATCATCAAGAAGAGGATGTAGTTCTTGTAATGGGAAAATTTCAGCTTTGAAATAGGGTTTTTCTTGAATGAATTGCTTAATGAGAAATCGGTGTTTTCCCTGAAGAATTACTGTAGTATTGCCATCTGGCATTTTTAATAGTTTTAAAATCTGAGATACTGTTCCAATAGGATGCAAGTCTTTTTCAGTAGGTTGGTCTATATTCATATCTTTCTGGGTAAGTACTCCTACTGTTTTGTCTGCACGGTAAGTATCTTGAAGTAATTGAATAGAACGAGTGCGTCCAGCTGTAATAGGAATAACTACTCCAGGGAACAAAACAACGTTTCGGACTGGTAAAATAGTAATTTGTTCTGGAACCCCTCCCTCTTTTAGTAGAGGTTCTTCCTCATCCTGATTTATCAAAGGAATAAATTCTGTCTCAGGTTCAAAATACGATTCTAAAATGTTTATGATTTGATTTTCAATATATTTCATCGTTCATTTTTTTTACATTCAACCCGTCCTCTTTAAGTATTTTTAGGAGAAAAAAGGTTGTCTATACTCTTAAAATATAGTGAGAATTTTTTTGCTCTAATGCATACAGCATAATGCATACAGCATAATGCATACAGCATAATGCATACAGCATAATGCATACAGCATAATGCATACAGCACTCGTTGAATCCGTTTCTACCAATCATAAGGGCTTAGGTGAACGCTTAGTATGTTCGTAAAGTTCCTTACGAAGGCTCTTCTAATTTAAGGTTAGACAAAAAGGAATTCGATTGGTGCTATAATAAAGTAGTATTCCTACAACCCTAGAGTGAGTAGTTACAGACATCACTTTACGTCATCCGACGATATCTACGATAAACGTATTATTGGTTCTGAGCAAATATACAGCATTATTCGGGAAGAAATTGTAAATCATCCCTTATTTATAGATCTGCGAACATTACAAGACAGAATTAGGAAACTTTTGCATAACGTTTTGATAAATAACTAATTATTGTGTGACCTCGGAGGGAGTCGAACCCACAAACCTTCTGATCCGTAGTCAGATGCTCTGTCCAATTAAGCTACGAGGCCTGACTGCAAAATTATATCTTGCCAAGAAGAATAAAAATAGAACGACAATTTATTAATAACCACGATCAATAATTACCATGGTCATTTTTTTAAGATGTATATTTGTTTCAAATGTTTTTTTTACGCCATGCACACACTCATAAAATATGTCCAAGAAAAATATCTTTCTAAAAAAGAGAGTCCTAATTTTAATACTGGAGATACCATTACTGTATTTTATGAAATAAAAGAAGGATCAAAAATTCGGGTCCAATCCTTTAAAGGAGTAGTCATTAAAAAAAAAGGAGAAGGTTATACAGCCACTTTTTCTGTTAGAAAAATGAGTGGAGACGTGGGAGTTGAACGTTTATTTATAATAAGCCAACCTAATATTAAAAAAATAGAAGTTAATAAAAAAGGAAAAGTAAGACGATCAAAAATTTATTACTTTTCTAAACTAAGAGGTAAAAAATCGTATATAAAAGAAAAAAGAAACTCCTCTTTAGCAGAGAGGGTCGAATAACACTTATGTCGGTTTTTTTAAGAGCGTCTAATACGTAAAAATTGCTCTCGGAGGAGATTTTATGTTTGAACAATGAAAAAAATTGTTTGGGTAAATAATTTAGGTCTTATAGATTATTTAAAGTCTTGGGAATATCAAAAATATCTGTTTCAACAACTTATCAATAAAAAAAAATGTCTGTCTTTTAAAGATGTTTCTCAAAGAAATGTCGGTTATCTTTTATTAGCCGAACATCCGCATGTTTATACTTTAGGTAGAAAAGCTAAATATGACGATTACATTTTATTATCTACAAAGCGTCTGAACCAATTAGGAGCCCGTTTTTACCAAATTGACAGAGGCGGTAATGTGACTTACCATGGTCCTGGACAACTGGTAGTTTATCCTATATTAGATTTAGAATCTGTTTTTAGAGATATACATAAATTTTTACGTGATTTAGAAGAAGTTGTCATTCGTTTATTATCTCTATACGGATTGTCTTGTGACAGATTATTAGGAGAAACAGGAGTTTGGTTGGATGTAGGAAAGTCTTCGGCACGAAAAATATGTGCTCTAGGTATTAAAATGAGTAATTGGGTTAGTATGCATGGATTGGCGTTAAACATTAATACTGATCTTAGTTATTTTAATCAGATTATCCCTTGTGGGATAAAAGGAAAAGGAGTCAGTTCAATGTATCAAGAATTAGGACGGAAATTTTCTATGGAAAAAGTTATTTTTGAGTTCCAGAATATTTTTTCAGACGTGTTTAAGGTATATTGTCTGCCCTCAAATATTTTCTTTCACTGACCAGGTCTACATCGTGAGAAATTGATTGTTCTTAGATTTTTTATTTTAATAATTCCTTTTTCTATTTCTTTTTCTCCAACAATAGCTATGATGTAAAATCCACGTTTATTAGCATACTTAAGCTGTTTAGACAGTTTAACACTATCAGGATATAATTCTGATGGAATGTCCTTTTTTCGAAGGAATTGAATATGACGTATAGCGTGTAATGCTTCCCATTCTCCAAACAAAATTGGTATCTTCAATTTGTTTTCATGGAAATATATATTCTCTCTAAACCAAGAGATAGCCCTATTCCTGAAACATTTTTAAAACCAAAAATTCTAGTCAGTTCATCATAACCGCCTCCAATTGATGGCTTTCGGCTCGCATATCATTCCTGTGTAATAATTCAACCCACGAACTAATCTAAGGTTAAAATTTAATTTTGCATTTGCAGATTTTTCCATATAAATTTAAGATCATTTAAAGCCTTCTTTCCTCGGTTCGAACCAGAAAATATATTAAAAAGAATTTTTTGTTGATTTTAAAAATCAATTTATTTGTTTTTCTAAAAAGATTTGAAGTTGTTTAATTATATTCTCTGGAATACCTCCTTGAATCATTTCTTTATATACTAGTTTAGAACCGATTTTCTACCATTTATCTAATGCAGTGGGAAAAATGTTCCAATAAGATTTAGGATAACGCTACAAGTAATTCTCTGTGATTAATATGAATAATAACTGGGAAACTTAGTTCAGTCAAAATGGCATCGTAAAGTTGTAAAAGTTCTAGCCAAATTGATAAAATTCTCTAAATCTAGCTTTTTGAGGACGCCATACTTGTTGGATTTGATATCTTTTAAAAGGAAAAAATATTTCATTCCGATGCATAGTAACATAACGTGCAAAAGGCACTGTTAAATCATAACGAAGGGCTTTTCCAGATATATTTGATAACAAAGATTGAGAACTAAAATATTTCTCTGGAGAATATTTATTAAATCGTATCAACCTATTACTTTCTGTTCCCATGAGAACTGAAAGGTTTTCAACGGTGAAAAATCTCGTGTTCCTTTTGGAATGCTAAGCTTATACATGTTATTGGGTTAAATTTTATAGATCGCTAAACATTATAAAAGTATTTGCGAAATGGCCACAGAGACGCTAGGACAAGCACTTGTCGCAGTATCACCTTTCAGATGAGGAACTTAAACTTTAAACTTTAAACTAATTCATGATATACGAATACGGGTTTTAAACTTAAATTCTAGATGCTCGATTAGGGGTTATTAAAAATCTTGTTAATTAGACTCATTTGGGTTATAGAAAAATAACTTTCCATCTATCAATTCTTGAATAGCCATGGAGGTAGGTTTAGGAAGATTTTCATAAGTTCTATAGATTTCTATCTGTTCTTTCTTTTCAAGAATATTCTCTAATAAATTATTAGAGGACGATTCAAGTGGTTTCTGTAATTTCATTTTAATATAATTGATAATTTGATTAGAACGCTTCC
Source organism: Candidatus Walczuchella monophlebidarum (assembly GCF_000709555.1). Lineage (GTDB taxonomy): Bacteria > Bacteroidota > Bacteroidia > Flavobacteriales > Blattabacteriaceae > Walczuchella > Walczuchella monophlebidarum. Next base: position 137,321 of record NZ_CP006873.1, on the reverse strand, counting down.
CAAGTATATTTATAATTACATAAATATTTTCTCCACACTTTTCTAATTCGTTTAGGTCGAAAATTTCGTTCATATTTTTTTAATTACGAAATACTAATTTGGCTATCGCTTTGTAAAGAAAATCGTTTCAAGCTCCTATACGGTACATATTTTTATATAACGCTTGTAAGCCTCCTCTATTTTTCTTGAAAGAATTTCTGAAGCTCTAACCAGAGGTAAACGAACATAAGATTCACAGACGTTTAATATATGTAATAATGATTTAATCCCTGAAGGGTTTCCTTCTTTATAAATCAGATTCATAAGATCTAACATTTGATAATAATGTTTAAACGACTCTTTCACATTACCTTCTAGTGCGTGATGTACCATTTGAGAAAAGACATTTGGAAGACCTTGTCCAAGAACTGATATCAGACCGTCCCCTCCACCTAAAATAGTAGGAAGAGCTAGGATATCGTCTCCGGAAATGACACTGAAATGCTTAGGCTTTTCCTTTATGATCTCATAAGATTGTATCAGGCTTCCAGAAACTTCTTTAATAGCTACAATATTTTCAAATTCTTTCGAAAGTCGTAATACAGTTTTTGGAAGAATATTAGATCCAGTTCTCGAGGGTACATTATATAAAATAATTTTAGCCTTGGTTTTCTCTACTATTTGTTTAAAATGCTGATAAATCCCTTCTTGGGAAGGTCTATTATAATAAGGGACTATTGAAAGAATAGCTTCAAAAGCTTCAAAATAAAAAATCTGGGTCTGTTCAATTTTTTTAATTACTTTTTCGGTATTATTACCTCCTATACTGAGGACAATAGGGACTTTTTTTTTATTCAGAGAATGAATACAACGTATAATATCGTTCTTTTCCTCATTTTTCAATGTTGCTGATTCAGCAGTAGTACCTAGAAGAACTAGATAATCTATATCTTCTTTTAAAACGTGTTCTGTTAGTCGTTCTAAACCTTTGAAATCGACTCTATTTTTTTCGTCAAAAGGCGTTGCGAGAGCTAGACCTATCCCTCGTAGTTTTTTCTTCATCTTTTATACGTAATACGTAATAGAAATATCAATGTTTATCTCGTGCTCCGATTATTTTTCTTCCACTCAGTGTGTGACCGTCATACTTTTCTTTGCCTTACGTAACTCCGATTATACTTACCCATGTTTGGAGGCAAATTTATTACTGAAATTAAACTTAAAATATATATTAAAAAAAAATATATATTAGAATTTTTCTATAGAGAAAACGTCATATGGATTTTGATTTAATCGTTATTGGTCCCGTGCTGCGATCATAGCTGCACAATTAGGTCTCAGCCATTATTGAAAAAGAGCATCTTGGTTTGTCTGGGCTACTAAATCTTTGCTTAAAAGTGCAAATACATTTCATTCTCTTAAACATGCCGAAGATTATGGATTGATCGCTGAAAATATTCATTTCGATTTTCTTAGTATGATTAAACGGAGCAGAAATATATCTGAAAAGATGAGAAAAGGGATTAATTTTTTGATGCGGAAAAATAAAATAGAAGTGATTTTTGGAAGGGCGAAAATTCATCCTGGTAAAAAAGTTATTTAAAGAAAATGAAAAAGAATGTGAATCCCAGAACATTATCCTTGCTACAGGAGCAATTGGAGTAGAATTTGCCTATTTTTATAATACGTTGGGAACGAAAGTTACTTTAATAGAAAAGCTTGCAAATATTCTTCCAACAGTAGACTCGGAAATTTCTCAACAACTTTCTTTTAAAAAAAGTGGTATAGAAGTTCTTACTTCTTCATCAGTATTTAAAGTAGATCCCTCTGGGAAAGACATAAAAGTTTCTATTAAAGGTCCTAAACAAGAAAGAATTATAGAAACTGATGTAGTACTGTCTGCTGTCTACCCCTAATGTGGAATTACTAGGATTAGAAGAAGTGGATCATAGAACGAATATTGATGGTTATTATGATGTCGTCCCAGGCCTGACCTGTGTAGAGCAAGGGTGAGATTATGGAAATATTCCGGTAGAAAAAGAAACTAAAGACTGCTCTTGGACGCTATTAATGGTGAAAATGAAGGAAGGTTTTATTAAAGTTATTTTTGATGCTATGGGGAATGGCTAGGATGTCATATAATAGGGACAGGGGTTACGGACATAATTACAGAAGCTGTGATCGCTCGGAAATTAGAAACAACCAGTCATGAAATTCTTAAGTCTATACATCCTACTCTTAGTGAAGCAATTATGGAAGCTGATGCCTTTGGGACTGGGACATGTATTCATATATAATTTAAACCGGAGATCTTTTACGTTATCATCTAAAAGTACCAAAATAGTATGTATACAGGTAATTTCATAGACCAAGTCCAAATTTGTTGCAAAAGTGGAGCTGGCGGTTCCGGGTCATTACATTTTCGGAGGGAAAAATTTGTGTCTAAAGGTGGTTTTGACGGAGGAGATGGAGGAAATGGAGGAAGTATTTTCTTGCAAGGGAATTGTAAAATATGGACGCTACTTCATTTTAAATATAACAGACATTTTAAAGCTGAAAACGGACTACCAGGAAAAGGAAATAGGATGAAAGGAGCGTCAGGACAAGATCTAGTATTGCAAGTTCCTATTGGAACTATCGTCAAAGATAAAAAAGAAAATCTTATTTTTGAAATAACTCAGGAAAGGCAAAAAAAAATGCTGTTAGAGGGAGGAAGAGGTGGTCTAGGTAATTGGCATTTTAGAAATGCGTTAAATAAAACAAAGAAATATTCACAACCTGGGTGTCCAGGAAAAGAAGAATGGATTTTTTTAGAACTAAAAATATTGTCAGATGTTGGTATTGTAGGATTTCCTAATGCAGGAAAGTCTACACTACTTTCCGTACTTACAGAAGCCAAACCTAAAATTGCAGATTATGCTTTTACGACTCTAGTTCCTCAACTAGGAATTGTGCAGTACAAATATAAACAATCCTTTATAATGGCTGATATTCCTGGCATTATAGATGGGGCAAGTAAAGGAAGAGGGATAGGGGATCGTTTTCTTCGTCATATTGAACGTAATGCAGTGCTTGTCTTTTTGATCCCTGCTAATTCGAGAGATATTGTAAAAGAATATGATATTCTTTTGAAAGAGATATCGGCTTATAATCCTAATATGATGAATAAAAAGCATCTTTTGGTTATTTCTAAATCTGATTTATTAGACTACCAAAGTCTTAAAGAAAAAATTCCTATAGATTTACATACTATATTCATATCTTCTCATCATAAAAAAGGATTAGAAGAACTCAAAGAGGCTTTATGGAAACGTATTAAAACCCCTTCAGGACAAAAATAACTTCAGGCAGCGGATTTAAACAATTTGTTTCTGCCATTAATAATTTTCTCTAAGATGCTTTTATAGCTCCAGGCCACAAATGAATTGTATATTTTTTTGTTTTGTTGGGTTAAAGGTTTTCTTTGCACTTCATCCTTATTATCCCAGAAACTTCAGCTGTGATCCAGTAGGGAATTATAGAAACTAAGAATATTATACACCAAAATCCTGAGAATGTCAGGAATAAAAAAAATAAAAAGACTAAAAATTGGATTCTCATATTGTTTGAGATAAATAGTAATGGGGATCCATAATTCTATCTAAACTCTGCATCAAAGGATTTTTTAAGAGCGTGACGTATGTTATCCATAACCTGATTTATACGATCAACAGTTAGAGTCCGTTCTTGGTCTTCAAAATAGAAACTCAAAGCATAAGATTTTTTACCGAAAGGGAGCTTTTCTCCTTCATATACATCAAATAGATGTACTTCTTTAAGAAGTTTTTTTTCTGTTTTTTTCGACTCTTGATAGAGTTCTTCAAAAGATATATTTCTATTTATCAAAATAGATAAATCTCTACGAACCCCAGGATATTTAGGCAATTTCTTAAAAACAATTCTGTTTACCTGAAATATTTTTATTAAATATTCCCAATATATTTCAGCATAAAATACTTCTTGTTTAATATCAAAATGCTCTATTATAGATTTCTTGACACTTCCCAGTCTAACTAGATCATACTGTTTATAGGTAAACAAAATACTTTTACCTAAAAGGTTGTCTTCTGTAAGTATTTGTTCAAAATGGGTAACCCCACTTATTTTTAGTAAAGCTTCCACAATCCCTTTTAGGGCAAAAAATGAAAAGAATTCTTTGGAGTGTAACCAATGTTTTTTATTTTGTTTGACACTTATTACCAACGATAACCGTTCATTTTCTATATATTTTTCGGGGTTTTTTCCATAAATTTTTCCCCATTCGAAGAGTTTTAAAAAAGTATTCCTATGATTAATGTTATGAGAAACACGTTCTAAAAGTCCGAACAATAAACTTTGTCTCAAAAGGGAGCAATCTTCGCTAAGCGGATTTAATAGTTCAATATCTTTAAAAGATTCGTCCCTGAAGAATTGTTTATATTTGGAATGCGTAAGAGATAAATTAATTACTTCATAAAAGCCTTGTGCATTCAAAAAAGTTGATATTTTTTCTTTCGTTGTTTCAGAATTAGGTATTTTTTTTTCTCCCTTTAGAGAAAAACAAAAGGTTCCAGATGTTTTTCCCCTATTATATCCATACATTCTGAAAATTTCTTCGATGATATCACATTCGTTTTGGACATCTATCCTATAAGGTGGAACAGAAACCCTTAGCATTTTTTTATTTTCTGATAAAATATTTAGATCCAATAAGTAAAGAATTTTTTTTACTTCATTCTTCCTAAGCGTTTCACCTAAAATACGATTGATTGTTTCATAACGCAATTCTATTGTAAAACATTTTACAGGTTTAGGATAAAGATCTATAGGTTCAGATATTCTTCCCCCTGCAATTTCTTGTATTAGTAGTGCTGCTCGTTTTAGAGCATAAAGTACTTGTTCTGGATCTGTTCCACGTTCCACTCGAAAGGAAGCATCAGTGTTCACGGCATGTCTTTTAACACTTTTTCTGATATTCATAGGATTAAAACAGGCGCTTTCAAGGAATATATTTTGTGTTTTATCAGTAACGCTTGAATGAATACTTCCTAAAATCCCAGCTAAAAAAAGTGGTCTATGAGTATCACAAATCATTAGATCGTCCTTATGAAGGAGATATTTTCTCTTATCTACTGTTTGAAACGGGATCCCATTATTAGATAATGTTTTTATGTATATTTTTTCTCCTTTAATATTATCAGAATCAAAAACGTGAATAGGTTGCCCTATCTCGTTCATAACAAAGTTGGGAACGTCTACGACATTATTAATAGGATTTAATTGTATAGATTGTAACCGTTTCTGGAGCCAAGTTGGAGAGGGGGCGATTCTGACACCTTTTATAAAACATCCGCTATAACGAATACAATGTTCAGGAGATTTGATAGAGATAGGGAAACATAAAACATTTTTCTCTGATTTAAAATTCTTTATATCAGGTCTATGAATTTCTACTTTATATTTTCTCACCTTGAGAGCAGCATAAATATCTCTTGCTATACCAAAATGACTCATAGCATATGACCGATTAGGTGTAATATTTACTTCAAGTAGATAATCCTTTTTCGTTAAAAGTGGACTATATAATTCTTCACAATTTTCTACTTCAAGCCCTATATCAGTAAGTATTTCACAAATCTGGTTAGCCGTTAATTCAGAGTATAAATATTTCGTAAGCCAGTTGTAAGATATTTTCATGCAAATATTTTTAATCGTTAAGCATTATAGGCATAACTAACATCAGAACTTCTCCTTCTTCATTTTCTAAAGGGATTAAAATACCGGCTAGGTGAGGTTCCGACATTTTAAATATTATCTCCTCAGAACGTAGATGGGATAGTATTTCTATCATAAATTTTGAATTAAAACCTATTGTAATGTCTTCTCCTTTATAATCGAAAGGAAAGATTTCTTGCGCTTTGTTTGAAAAATCAACATCTTCTGTAATTATTTTTGTTTGGTCTCTATTGAAATGGAAACAAATTTTATTTGTGGTTTTATTAGAAAAAATAGAAATTCTTTTAAGAATTCTTAAAAATAACTTTCGGTTAATAGTAAGAACTTTATTACTCTCTTTTGGAATTACTGTTTCATAATTTGGATATTTTCCAATAATTAGTTGACATGTCAGAATTTGGTGGTCAAAAATAAAACGGGTATTAGTTTCATTATATTCTATAGTTAGCTCCCCTTCTTCAGGAAGCATATTTTTAAGCAGCTTCAATGGTTTCTTGGGAAGAATGAATTCAGTAATTTTTTCGGTCTTTAAATCTTTTATCACATGTTTAACCAGTTGATGAGCATCGGTAGCGACAAAAGTAGATCCTTCAGGAGTCAGTTGGAAAAGAACACCCGTCATTACTAGTAAAAATTCATCGGAACTGGTAGCAAAAAGAGTTTTATTGATCACCTTTAATAAAGTATTTGTTTTTAACAGCAACAGATTTTGCCTCTCTAGAATAGGAGCTTTAGGAAATTCTTCACCATTTTGGAAGGGTAAAGAATAAGATCCTTGTTCTGAAGTAATTTCTAGAGTATCTCTTCTTGTAGAAAACGTTAGTGTTTGCTCATCAAAATTTTTTATTATATCAGTAATCAACCTTGCTGGAACTGCTATTTTACCTACTGTGTAAGAATTTACTTGCGTTTTGCAACTTATAGTAGTCTCTAAATCGGACGAAGTAATAATAAGCTGGTCTCCCTGTAATTCAAAAAGAAAATTATCTAAAATAGGTAGAGCATTACTACTGCTAATTAGTCCAAGTAATATTTTAAGTTGGGTTAAAAGTTGTGAACTTGAAACTATGAATTTCATAGAAACTATATTTTATAATATTGATAGGGGATCTCTACAAATAGGGTCTCTCCAAAATTTTAGCGTGGGGGGGTATTGAACCCCCGGCCTCCGAGTTATGAATCCGACGCTCTAACCAGCTGAGCTACCACGCCACGGTTAAGGATATTACGGTTAAGGATATTAAATATACATTTATTTTTTTTTAATAAGTAGATTATGTAATTATGGTATAATTTTTTCCTTGCATTCCGTTTATGATATCTTTTACAGGGATACGTCGTTTTCCTTCTATTTGTGCTTCTACAATAGAAATATATCCCTCTTTTATAGAGACTTTCATATATTTATTCTCTATGAGAATATTTCCTACTGTTAGATCATGTTTTTCACGTATACAGTTGGCATAATAGATTTTCAACTTCCATTTTTTACCTGAATTATCCATTAACTGCGTCCAAGCTCCAAGAAAAGGACTAAGACCACGAATTTTGTTATAAATAGTTTCGATGGAATCTTTCCAATTAATTTTTCCATCTCTATGAAATAGCTTAGGAGCCTTTTTTATAGTCCCGTTTATAGCCTGTGGTTTAGGTTTTATTTTATTTTCAATAATTCCTTGAATAGTATCAATCACTGCATTAGCACCGATATTAGCCAATCTTTGATAAAGATCTCCGGCAGTTTCTTTTGGCCCAATAAAAGTTTTTCTCTGCAATAGCAATTCTCCTGTGTCTATTTTATCATTTAATAGTAAAGTACTGACTCCAGTTTCTTTTTCTCCATTCATAATAGACCACTGTATAGGAGCTGCGCCACGGTAATTTGGAAGCAAAGAAGCATGAAGATTAAAACTACCTAAAGGAGGTATTTCCCAAATACACTTTGGAATTTTACGGAAGGAAACTACGACAATTAGATCAGCTTTCCAAGACAGGAAAACTTCTAAGAAATCAGTATTTTGCAAATTTGTTGGTTGCAAAAGCGCCAGATTATTCTGAATTGCACATTCTTTTACCGAAAATTTAGATTTTTGTTTTCTTCCAGAAGGATGATCTGGAGCAGTAACTACCCCAATAACATTATATTTTTTTCTCAAAATTTCTTCAAGAGAGACAACAGAAAAACTTGAGCTACCCATAAATACTATTTTTGGATACTTCTTCATCCGAATTGGAATTTTTTTTTAATATAAATTTACCCTGTAGAAAAAATAGGAGATGCGAAAACACAATCTAGGTTATCCTAGAATAGGAATGGATCGTGAGCTAAAGAAAGCTATAGAACAATACTGGGAAGAAAAAATCAGAGAGGAACAATTGTTTAAGTCTGCTAAAGAACTTCGTAAACAACATTGGATCCTACAATCAGAGTTAGATGGAATTCCTTGTAATGATTTTAGTTTTTATGATCATGTTCTAGATATGTCTTTTTTGCTGGGCGCTATACCAGATAGGTATTCTCCTTTAATTTCTTTAATTTCCCCTATTGATCTCTATTTCTCTATGGCACGAGGTTATCAAAAAAACGGTTTTGATGTTACCGCGATGGAGATGACTAAATGGTTTGATACAAATTATCATTACATCGTGCCTGAGTTCTTACCTAATCAAACGTTTAATTTACATGGGACCAAGATTTTTGAGGAATTTAATGAAGCTAAAGAAATACTTGGGAAAGTCCCTAAACCAGTACTCATAGGTCCAGTTTCTTTTCTTTTGCTAGGAAAGGAAAAACTAGAAGGTTTTCATCGGATTGATCTTTTAGATCGGCTTATTCCTGTATATATAGAAATCTTTAAACGTCTTAAAGAACAAGGAGCTGATTGGTTCCAATTAGATGAACCATTTTTAGTAATGGATCTAAGTGAGAAAGAAAAACATGCTTTCCTAAAAGCTTATGAACATCTTACTCAAGAAGATTCCGGTATAAAAATTCTTTTAACTACATATTTCGAAGGATTATATGAAAATCGTTCTCTAGCGTTCAAACTTCCAGTATCTGCTCTACACATTGATCTTGTCAGATGTCCTAATCAACTAGACGGAATTCTTTACTCTTTTCCAAAAGATCGACTCCTTTCATTAGGAGTTATTGACGGAAGAAACATTTGGAAAAACAAATATTCTGTTTCCATAGAACATATTAAGAAAGCTGCCAATGTATTAGGAAAAGAACGGTTGATGATTGCACCAAGTTGTTCTCTTATACACGTTCCTTTTGATTTGAATTTGGAAACTGATATTCATCCAGAAATTAAAGATAGAATGGCTTTTGCCCGTCAAAAGATTCATGAAATAACTGATTTGTGTTGCATTTTTGAAGGAAATACTCTTCTTCTAAAAGAAAATAGTAAATCGCATAAACGCTCTGTTGATTCAACAATTATTCATGATTCAGGAGTAAAGAAACGTATGGCCTCTACTAAAGAGCAAGATTTTCATAGAAACAGTACATTTGAATCTCGTAGGCCGATTCAACGTGAATGTCTTCAACTCCCATTATTCCCTACTACTACTATAGGATCATTTCCACAAACTTCTGAAATCAGAAAATTTCGAGCGAATTTTAAAAAAGGGAAATTGAGTCTTCAGGATTATGAAAAAGAAATAGAAACATCTATCAAAGATGTCATACAAAAACAAGAACAAATAGATCTAGATGTTTTAGTACATGGAGAATTCGAACGTAATGATATGGTAGAATATTTCGGTGAGCAACTTAAAGGTTTCCTTTCTACGAAAAATGCCTGGATACAGAGTTATGGGAGTCGTTGTGTAAAACCGCCCGTGATTTATGGAGATGTAAGCCGTACGAAAGATATGACTGTTCGATGGAGTAGTTTTGCTCAAAAACAAACAAAAAAACCTATAAAAGGGATGCTGACTGGTCCTATTACCATTTTACAATGGTCGTTTGTTCGTAATGATCAGCTTCGTTCGGAAACAGCACGACAAATAGCCTGGTCTATTCGTGATGAACTCTTAGCTCTGGAAGACGCAGGGATAGGGATCATACAAATTGATGAACCTGCTCTAAGAGAGGGTCTGCCATTGAAAAAAAATAATTGGAATAAATATCTAGAATGGGCTATTCATGTTTTTAAAATAGCCTCTAGTGGAGTAACAGATTCCACGCAGATTCATACCCACATGTGCTATAGCGAGTTTAATGAGATCTTAGAATATATTGCCAAAATGGATGCTGATGTCATTACTATAGAAACTTCTCGTTCTCATATGGAGCTACTTGAGGCTTTTTCACGGTTCAAATACCCCAATGAAATTGGTCCAGGCGTATACGATGTCCATTCGACTAGGATACCCAGTGTAGAAGAAATAAGTTCTTTGTTAGACCAGGCTACTCGGTTATTACCCGCGAAAAACATTTGGGTTAATCCTGATTGCGGATTAAAAACACGGAAATGGCCAGAAACTATACAATCTCTTAAAAATATGGTCTTAGCAGCGAAAAAAGCACGTAGAGAATTTATAAATATAACCTAGCTGCCCAATAACCAATAAAGAGCATTATGTAGTACACATAAGTCCTCTCCTACTTGCGGAAAATTCTACTATGCTTATTTTTATTAGGGAAGTGGGAATCCCCGTCATTATGTTCCCAACTGATCAAGTTTTTGGACCTGAAAATTATTTTCTGTCCTTTATGTACTGGACGTTAGAATTAGCCTCATATCTTGAGGATGCTCCTTGGCCAGCGAATAAAGATGAACTTATAGATTATGCCATGCGTAGTGGAGCTCCTTTGGCGGTAATAGAGAATCTTCAACAACTTGAAGATGACGGTGATACTTATGAATCTATAGAAGAAATATGGATAGATTATCCTACTAATGAGGATTTATTTTTCAATGAAGATGAATTTTCGGGAAAAAATCCTAAAAAGTTTCTTCGGAAATAAGAATGAAATAGATATTCAGAACGCGAAACAATTTTTAAAAAAAATCAAAAAGTTTGAGCCAACTATTAGTTCACTTTCTCATGATGAATTGCGGTATCAAACTATTTTATTTAAAAAAATATTAAAAAAAAAGACTAAAAAAATTTATAATAATATTATTTCTTTACATAAACAAGCTGACAAAGAGAAAGATGTTGATGTTAAAGAAAACCTTTATGAAATTATAGATAGCAAAAAAAAAATATTATATAATCTTGAAGAAAAAATACTTTTAGAAATTTTACCAGAAGCTTTTGCGGTAATTAAAGAAACAGCACGTAGGTTTAAAGAAAATGTAGAAATTCAGGTTCAAATTACTCCTTTTGATAAAATTTTATCCTATAAAAAAAAATATGTAGGGTTACAAAAAAATAGAGCTATTTGGAAAAATATTTGGGATGCTAATGGGAAACCTATTGTGTGGGATATGGTACATTATGAGACCCAACTAATAGGAGGAGTGATTCTTCATCAAGGAAAAATTGCTGAAATGGCTACAGGAGAAGGGAAAACATTAGTAGCTACTTTGCCTATTTATCTGAATTCTCTTACAGGAAGAGGAATACATATAGTAACAATTAGTGATTATTTAGCTCAAAGAGATGCAGCTTGGATGGCTCCTATAATGGAATTTCATGGTTTAAGTGTAGATTGCATAAATAATTATTTTCCTAATACATATATGCGAAGAAAAGCTTATGCTGCTGATATTACTTACGGTACTAGCAATGAATTTGGATTTGATTATTTACGTGATAATATAGCTTGTTCTACAGAAGAAATTGTTCAACATGAACTTAACTATGCTATAATAGATGAAATAGATTCTGTTTTAATAGATGACGCGAGGACTCCATTAGTTATATCAGGAGCAATTTCTCCAGAAACTTATAATGAATTTAATATACTTAAACCAAAAGTTGAAAACATTATTCAGCAACAACGAATTCAACTGAACAAAACATTTAATGAAGCTAAAAAACTTATTGAATTAGGAGATACAAAAAATGGAGGATTTAAATTATTGCAAGTATATCGTGGCTTCCCTAAATCTAAGCCTTTAATCAAATTTATCAATGAAGAAAACATTCGTCTATTACTTCAAAATACTGAATATAAATTTATGCAGGATAAAGATCTGCATCAAATTTCTGAGAATCTTTATTTTATTATTTACGAAAAAAATAATACAATCGAACTTACGGATAAAGGAATAAATTTTCTTTCAAAAGAGATTTCTGATACAAATTTTTTTATTGTACGAGATCTTATTACTGATATTGTTCAACTTGAATCTAAAAAATTACCTAAAAAAAAAGAAAAGAAACAAAAAGAAGAACTGTTAAAAGAATTTTTTATTAAATCAAAACGTCTGAATATGTTTAATCAATTACTTAAAGCTTATACTTTTTTTGACAAAAATATAGATTATATTGTTTTAGATGGCAGTGTAAAAATTATTGATGAACAAACTGGACGAATTATGGAAGGTCGTCGTTATTCTGATGTATTGCATCAAGCTCTTGAAGCAAAAGAAAACGTTAAAATCGAATCAGCGACGCAAACTTTTGCTACTATTACTTTGCAGAATTATTTTAGAATGTATAAAAAATTAGCTGGAATGACTGGGACAGCAGCCACTGAATCTGGAGAATTTTGGCAAATTTATAAACTTGATGTAGTAACTATACCTCCACATAAACCAGTCCAACGTAAAGATTATCAAAATCTTGTTTTTAAAACTAAACGAGAAAAATATAATGCTATTATTAATGAAATATTAAAAATTTATAAAATCGAAAAACGTCCTATTCTTGTAGGAACTACTTCAATAGAGGTATCAGAATTATTAAGTCGTACTCTTAAGCTTAAAAAAATACCCCATAATGTTTTGAACGCTAAATTACATAAAGAAGAAGCCAATATTATTGCAAAAGCTGGGAATAAAGGAGTAATTACTATAGCTACAAATATGGCAGGAAGAGGAACTGATATTAAACTTTCTCCTGAAGCCAAATCAGCTGGGGGATTAGCGATATTAGGGACAGAATGTCATGATTCTAGAAGAATAGATAAGCAGTTACGTGGACGTTCTGGACGACAAGGAGATCCAGGAAGTTCTCAATTTTTTATATCATTAGAAGATAATTTAATGCGTTTATTTGGATCATCTAGGATTGCTAAAGTAATGGATAAATTGGGTCATAAAGAAGGAGATCTTATACAACACCCATTGATTACTCGTTCAATTGAGCAAGCACAGAAAAAAATAGAAGAAAAGAATTTTAGGATTCGAAAGCGTTTACTTGAATATGATGATGTTATCAATAAACAACGTGAAGTAATCTATAGGAAAAGAAAAAATGCCTTATTAGGAGAACGTCTTTCTATTGATATAGCAACTATGCTATATTATACTATACAGAATCTTGTTTCAAGTAACAAAGAATTAAATCATTTTGAGCATTTCCAATCTGAATGGGTTCATCATTTTGCATCAGAGTCACTGATAAAGGATGAAGATTTTTCTTTGAGAAAAGAAATTGTAAATAGTCTCTATCATGATGCTATCAATAGTCTTCAATTGAGACAAGAACATATTGCAGCAATATTTTTTCCTCTTATTGAAAATATTTATCATTCACAATATAAACTAATACAAGTCCCTATTACTGATGGTGTTAGGAATATTTATGCAGTTTTAGATATTAAGAAAGCTTATGAAAGTAAAGGAAAAAGTTTGATCCGTGAATGTGAACGCGCAACGGTTTTATCTCTTATAGATGAGAAGTGGAAAGAACATCTCAAAGAGATTGATGAACTACGTGATTCTGTACAAAATGCCGTATATGAACAAAAAGACCCCTTACTAATTTATAAAGTGGAAGCTTTCAATCTCTTTCATAAGACTATGAACGAGATTAATAGAGAAACTATTTCTTTCCTTTTTCAAGCAAATTTTTCTTTCCCGGAGTTTGACGATTCCCAGGAAAAAATTATATCACCCAACTAATGAGTAAGCACCATAATTATGTCCCCCCCCATTGCTAGTCCTGCCTTAGCGATATCTTTACACATAAAAAAAGTGTCTACACCTAATTACGTCTAAAACCGATGATTAACCACGTAAGAGAAGGTCACCCTACGCTAACAATAGTGGTCAAGAAGTCTGAATAGCACTTTTGACCATATAACTTTTCTTTAGTAAATCATTTAATTCCCCATTCATCACCGAATCTACATCTGAAGTTTCGTAACCCGTGCGTAAATCCTTTACCAGTTTATACGGATGCATAATATAATTCCTAATTTGGGATCCCCATTTAATTTTCTTTTTCTTTGTCTCTATTGCTTCTCGTTTATAGAGACGCTTCTGCATTTCTATTTCAAAAAGCCTAGATTTTAGAAGCTGTAAAGCTTTCTCTTTATTTCTTTGCTGTGATCGAGATTCTGTATTTTCTATTATAAGACCTTGATATCGTAACCGAACTCCTGTTTCTACTTTGTTCACATTCTGTCCTCCTGTTCCACTAGAACGGAAAGTTTCCCAAACAATATCGGAAGATTTGACTTCTATTTCAATAGAATCCGAGATCAGAGGATAAACATAGACCGAGGCAAAAGAAGTATGTCTTTTAGCATTACTGTCAAAAGGAGAAATACGGACTAGCCGGTGAACGCCATTTTCTCCTTTGAGGTAACCAAAGGCATATTCCCCTTCAAATTCTAACGTGACTGATTTAATCCCTACTATATCTCCTGGAACATGGTGAATTTTTGTTATTTTGTAGTTGTTTTTTTGTCCCCACATTAAATACATCCTCATAAGCATGTTAGACCAATCGCAACTCTCTGTACCTCCTGCTCCAGAAGAAATTTGTAGGACTGCACTTAACAGGTCTTCTTCCTCAGACAGGATATGTTTATATTCTATATACGACAGAATTTTTTCTGTTTTTTCTACCTGTTTTTCTATTTCTTTTACATTAGCTTCTCCTTCTTTAAAAAAATCATAAAGTACTTGTAATTCTTCTGCAGCACATTTTGCTTTTAGGTATTTTTTTACTAATTTCTTGTTAGATTGGATATTTTTCATAACCTGTTTCGCATGTATAGGATCATTCCAAAAGTAAGAAGAAGTTGTTTTTTCTTCTTCATTGCTTATTTCCAATTGTTTCTTCTCTATTTCGAGAGACGAATAAAGATCTTTTACTCTCTGAACTATCTCTTTTACTTGTTCTTGTATTACCATACAGATAGAGAATATCTTTCAGACTTTAAATATACTTAAGAAAAAGTATCCAAGTAAGGCATAAGATATTACGATAATTATCATCTCTCATCCAAAACATGTTTTTATTATTCTCTGTTACAAGAAGATGTCTATTAAGAGATTATTTTATACGTCAAACTCTTTTGAAATCAAAGAAACTGGGAATTACTTATGAATCCTAATAAATTGACAATAAAGTCACAGGAAGCCTTGCAAAGGGCTCAAACTATAGCCCAAGAACTAAATCAACAATCTATTGAGAACGTGCATCTTTTAAAGGGAATATTAGAAATAGATGAAAATTTGACTCACTTTTTTTTAAAAAAGCTTCAAGTAAATCGGAAATCCCTAGAGCAAGAAATCTATCGACTACTTGACAAGTTGCCAAGAATAACCGGAAATATTGCGCAACATCTTAGTCCAAAAATATTGCAAACACTTAATAAGGCTGAAATCCTTGCTGATAAAACTAAAGATAGTTTTGTTTCTATCGAACATCTTTTATGGGCGATTTTTCAAGCAAATGATTCGGTTTCACAACTATTTAAAAATCAAGGAGTTAAGGAAATAGATATTGAAAAACTTATAGCAGATATTCGTAAGAATAACGGTCCTATTAGTTCTAAAACAGTGGATATAACTTATAACGCATTGGAAAAATACTCTAAAAATCTTAATAAATTAGCTTGTGAAGGAAAGCTAGATCCAGTAATTGGTCGTGACGAGGAAATTCGTCGTGTGCTACAAATCCTTTCACGACGTACAAAAAATAACCCCATACTTATTGGAGAACCAGGAGTAGGAAAAACGGCTATTGCCGAGGGGCTAGTGCATCGGATTATTAATGGAGATATACCAGATAATTTGAAAGATAAACAAATATCATCCTTAGATCTGGGTGCATTAATTGCCGGAGCAAAATATAAAGGAGAATTTGAAGAACGTCTAAAATCTGTGATTAGGGAGGTAACGCAATCTGCAGGTCATATCGTGCTTTTCATAGATGAAATTCATACTCTTGTTGGAGCTGGTGGAGGTGGGGAAGGTGCTATGGATGCTGCTAATATTCTAAAACCAGCCTTAGCTCGTGGGGATTTACGTGCTATAGGAGCTACGACCTTAAATGAGTATCAGAAATATTTTGAAAAAGATAAGGCACTAGAACGTCGATTTCAGCATGTTTATGTAGATGAACCGAATACTCAGTCAGCTATTTCTATTCTTCGTGGAATTCGAGAAAGATATGAGTCTCATCATAAGGTCCGTATAAAAGATGAGGCAATCATCGCAGCAGTTGAACTTTCACAACGTTATATAAGTAATCGTTTTCTTCCAGACAAAGCCATAGATTTGATGGATGAATCCGCTGCTAAACTTAGGATGGAGATTAATTCAAAACCTGAATCTCTTGATGTTCTAGATAGGAAAATTACGCATCTTGAGATCCAGATAGAGGCCATTAAACGAGAAAACGATGATAAACAAGTTGCTCTTCTGAAGAAAGAATTAAATAAGCTTAATGACGAACGTAAGGAACTCAACGCACAATGGCAATCTGAAAAAGAACTAGTAGAAGGAATTCAGAAATCTAAGGAAAGTATAGAATTATATAAAATAGCCGCAGAACAAGCAGAACGTTACGGAGACTATGGAAAAGTGGCGGAATTAAGATACGGGAAAATTAAGGAAGAGGAAGAAAGAGTTAAAAATCTAGAAAAAGAACTTCTGGAGAAAAGTCCAGAGAAAAAAATAATTCAAGAAGAGGTAACCCGTGAAGAAATAGCTGAAGTAGTTTCTCTATGGACAGGAATACCCGTTACAAGGATGTTGCAGAGTGAAAAAGAAAAACTTTTAAATATGGAAAAAGAATTACATAAAAGGGTAATTGGGCAACATGCTGCTATAGCATCCGTTTCTAATGCTGTACGTCGTTCACGTGCAGGACTTCAGGATGAAAAACGTCCCATCGGTTCCTTTCTGTTTTTAGGTACTACCGGGATAGGTAAGACCGAGCTCGCCAAAGCACTAGCCGAATATCTTTTTAATGATGAAACCAATATGGTTCGTATTGACATGAGTGAATATCAAGAACGACATTCTGTAAGTAGACTTATCGGTACTCCTCCTGGATATATAGGTTATGAAGAAGGAGGGCAACTCACTGAGGCAATACGACACCGTCCTTATTCTGTTATTCTGCTAGATGAGATAGAAAAAGCTCATATAGATGTTTTCAACATACTATTGCAGGTGCTAGATGATGGTAGGCTCACTGACAATAAGGGACGGACAGTAAATTTAAAAAATTCTATTATAATAATGACCTCTAACATAGGTTCTGAACTCATTCATAAACATTTTGAGCGTATAGGCTCCCAATATGATAGTATAAAACCGGTGAAAGAAGAACTATTAAGTCTACTTCAAAAAGTAGTAAGACCTGAATTTATTAACCGAATTGATGAAATTGTGCTTTTTAAGCCATTAACTAAGGAAGAAATTTATGCTATTACAAGTATACAGCTAAAAAAACTTACGCAAATTTTGTATCGGAACAATATTATACTAAATGCGAGCCCTGAAGCCATAAAATATCTAAGTGAAAAAGGATATGATCCTTATTTTGGAGCACGTCCATTAAAACGTCTCATTCAACATGAAGTATTGAATGAGCTTTCAAAGGAAATACTCGCTGGTAATATCCCTGAAGGAAGTACATTACGACTCGATTTTTTTCCAGAAAAAGGGATAGTCTTTAGAAAAGATTCCTAAATTTATATTTTATCAAGAAGATACCTTTTAAAGGTACTATAATCTTTTGATATCCTAGATCTTTTTTTATTTTTTTTCATCATCGGTTTTAACGTATCAGGAATACAAATCTGAGAACGGAATTTTTGGGGAAACTTGTTTACAAATTTTACGGGATGAGCTGTTGCTAAAAAAACACCAATAGTAGAAGAATCTCTACCTTTTTTATTGAAGTATTGTTCTAGTCCTAGATAAGCAATGGCACCATGTGGGTCTAGCATATACCCTGTATTTTTCCATATTTTCTGTATACTATCAATTGTTTGATAGTCTGAAAAACTATAAGCGGTCATATACTTTTGTAAATCCTTATAATAAGGGTGTAAATGCAATAGTCGTCCTAAGTTGCTAGGATCAGCTACGTCCATAGCATTTGAAATAGTAGCTTTTGATTCTATTGGAGAATATATGCCATTTTGCATAAATCTTGGGACTGTGTCATTTATATTGGTAGAGGCAATAAAATGTTCTATAGGTAGTCCCATTTTAGAAGTCATCATTCCAGCACATAAATTTCCAAAATTCCCACTTGGAACAGAAAAAACAATTTTTTTATTGGATTTACCCCCTATCAATGACCGATAGGCTATGAAATAATAAATCATCTGTGGTAGCCATCTTGCTATATTTATAGAGTTAGCTGAAGTAAGCGTTATTTTTTTTTGCAATTGTTCATCCAGGAAAGCGCTTTTAACAAGACTTTGACAATCGTCAAAATCTCCTTCTACTTCTATAGCACTAACATTTTCTCCTAAAGTAGTTAATTGCAATTCTTGCAATGGACTTACTTTTTTAGAAGGATAAAGAATAAGTACTTTGACATTAGGAACTTTATAGAATCCGTTTGCAACAGCTCCTCCAGTATCTCCGGAAGTAGCTACTAGAACAGTAATCTTTGAAGGGTGGTCTATCTGAAAATAATTTATACAACGAGCCATGAATTGAGCTCCTATATCTTTAAAAGAGAGTGTTGGTCCATGAAAAAGTTCAAGTGCGTATATATCTTTTTTTATAGCTTGAATAGGAAATGGAAAACTAAGTGTTTCCCGAATTATTTTTTTAAGATATTCTTTTGTAATCGTGTTCGTAACGTACGGATATATCACTTCAAAAGTGAGATCATATAAATTATGCTCTGAAATCTGATTAATGAAGTTTTTTGATATTTGGGGAATTTTTTCCGGGAAAAATAATCCTTTATCCGGAGCTAACCCTGTACTAAGAGCCTCTTTAAATTCTACGCGATATTGAGAATTTTTTAGGCTAAAAAACCACATTATTTTCTTAAATTTTTATTCTGTGATCCATTCCCATTGTATTCCTTGAGAATTAATGGGAGAAACATAGATGGTATAATCTATTCCTAATTTTGCATATATCTCATCCATGCACTTAGCTACGTATTGGGCTTTTGCTTTACCACAACTTAGCATAAATACTGATGGACCTGAACCAGAAATACTTCCTCCAAGGGCCCCTGCTTTTTTACATTCCATTTTCAGCTTGTAAAAAGACGGAATAAGTATAGACCGTACTGGTTCAACAATGACATCTTCCAGAGATCGGCTAATAAGTTCATAATTTTCCTGATAAAGCCCTGCTATAAGTGCTCCTACATTACCCCATTGCTTAATAGCATCACTCATTAGGACTTTTTTTTTAAGTATTTCTCTTGCTTCAGAAGTTTTAATTTCTATCTTAGGATGAAGTACGGTTGCCCACAAATTTTTTGGTACGTGCAGTTCAACTAGATCTAGAGGATGATAACTTCTTACAAGAGTAAATCCGCCCATGATTGCTGGGGCTACATTATCTGCATGTGCAATTCCACTGGCGAATCTTTCTCCTTCCATGGCAATCTTGACAAGTTCAGTTGTGGTAAAACGATCTCCTAGCAAAAGGTTAGCCCCCACGGCTGCTCCGGCAGCACTAGCAGCACTAGAACCAATGCCACTTCCAGGCTGGATATTCTTAAAGATTTCTACTTCTAACCCATATTTGATGTTAGGAAGCTGATTTAACATGGTATAGAGAACTACCCCAACTACATTTTTATCCGGTCGGGTCGAAAGTCTGGCTCCATGTATATTAAGAATACGGATCCCAGAATGGGATGATTTTCTTAAGATAATTTCATCAACGGGTCTTTCTAATGCCATACCAATAACATCGAATCCGCAAGAAACATTAGCAATAGTAGCTGGAGAAAATATTTTTATGGCATTTTTTTGCATGATTTTATCTAGACGCCTTTATGATATCTGATAAAATCCCTGAAGCAGTCACTTCAGCCCCAGCACCGGCACCCTTAATAATAAGGGGTTGTTCGTAGTAACGCTGTGTCTTGTAAAGAATAATATTATCATCCCCTTCCAATTGATAAAAAGGATGTTCAGGTCCTATGGATTTAAGTTCAACATTAGCGTTGCCTTTTTCATATTTTGCCATAAATCGTAATTTTTTCCCTTTATTTTTAGCTTCTTCACGAAGTCTTCCGAAATAGTTTTCATATTGGGATAGTTTTTCATAAAAGGATTCAACGTTATTAGCTTTTACACATTCCTCAGGTAGGAAAGGTTTTTGTCTAATTTGGGACAACTCCATTGAGTCTCCACATTCTCTAACTAAAATGAGTATTTTTCTCATTACATCTATGCCACTTAAATCAATGCGAGGGTCAGGTTCAGTATATCCTCTTTTCTGTGCTTCTCTAACCGTTTCTGAAAAAGTACGACCTGACTTGAAGTGATTAAAAATAAAATTAATACTACCTGACAATACCGCCTCTATTAAATGAATTTTATCTCCACTATTCAATAAATCATTCAGAGTACTAATGATAGGTAATCCTGCCCCTACATTTGTTTCTAAAAAAAAAGGGACTTTAAAATATCGTGCTATCTTTTTAAGATTTTTATAATCTTTGTAAGAAGAAGAACACGCGATTTTATTACAAGTGATGACCCCAATTCCTTTTACAAATAACTTATCATAAGTTCTCGCTACATCTTGACTATCGGTAGCATCTATAAAAATACTATTATGCATATTCATTAGATGAATTTTTTCAATAAATCTGTGAAGTCTCATCCTATTACCAGATTCTAGATTTTTTTTCCAGTTTTTCACATCGATACCTTGCTCTTCAAAATACATAGTTTTACTATTGCAAAGACCCATAACTTGAATCTGAAGTTCTTTTATAAGGTAAGTTTTTTGGATGGAAATATGTTCTAAAAGTTTTCTGCCTACTTTTCCGATCCCGGCAACAAACAGATTGATTGGCTTAGGAGGGATTTCAAAAAAAGTTTCATGAAGGACATTTAATGCCTTTTTAAAATCACTGTTCTTTATGACTGCTGACATATTTTTTTTAGAAACATTATATGCTAAATCCCGTATGTAAATATTGTTTTTGGATAATGTGATAAACATTCTAGCAGAAGTCCTATGCATATTTTTTGTCTTATCTCCAATAACAGTTATAATAGATAAATCTTGCTCTACTAATACTGGAAATAAATACTTCTTATCAATCTCTTGAGAAAATTCATTGTTTATACTATTTTTTATTTGCATTACCTCAGATTCTTCTATCCCCAGGAGAATGGAATGCTCTGAAGTACTAAAAAAGAGTACCTGAATTTTTTCACGAGACAAAACTGTAAATAGACGTTTTAAATAATTCAATATATTTATCATCCCTATGCCTTTAAGGGTGATCATTGTCATATTTTTCTTTACTGAAATTCCTGTAACTGAATGTTTAAAACATGGGGCGTTATTTATTCTGGTGCCTTTTTCTGATGGAGAAAAAGTATTTTTAACCAAAATCGGAATTTGTTTTTCTATGACTGGGTGTAACGTAGGTGGATAAATAACCTTAGCCCCTAAATTAGAAAGCTCTATAGCTTCTTCATAAAACAGATTTTCAATAGGAAAAGCTTGCAAAACTATCCGTGGATCAGCTGTCATGATACCGCTAACATCAGTCCATATTTCCAATACTTCTGCTTTTAAAGCTGCTGCAATAATAGCAGCGCTATAATCTGATCCTCCACGTCCTAGCGTTGTAACTTCTTTACGAGGAGAAGATGCAATAAATCCTGGTAATATGGCATATGGAGCAGATTCGATAGAAAAAAAATATTGAATCTTTTTATAACTCTTTATAATATCTACCTGCGCACAACCATATCGTTCATCAGTAACTATGAGTTCTTGACTATCTTTCCAAATGGTTTTAAACCCGTATTCCTTTATTTTTTCATAAAAAAGATAAGAAGAAATGAGCTCTCCCAAACTCATAATCCTATCAAGGGAACGTTTTGAAAGTTCCATGACATGAAAAATACTGTCACAAAAAATTTCTAAAAAATTAAGACGTTTTTTTATACTACTAATAAAATTACTTTGGGAAGGAAACAATGCTCGTATAATGTTCAAATGTTGGATTTCTATTTCTTCAATAAAATACCTATATTTTTCATTTTTATGATAGGCAAGTTGACCACATTTTACTAGCATATCAGTGGTGTTTCCGACAGCAGAAACTATTATAGCACAACGATCTTGTAAATTATTATTTTTTATGATATCACATACTTGTTCTATAGCATGAGGATTTCCAACAGAAGTTCCACCAAACTTGAGAACTTTCATAACTGATAATTCTTTTACAAGAGCTTCAAGAAAAAGAGACCGGATCTGATGTTTAAACTAGGTCTATATAAATCCGAGTTCAGATAATTGTGTCTTATTCAATTTTGATGGGCTATCTATCATAATATTGGAAAAGCGATGAGATTTTCCTACCCGAATAATACAAGAGCACCATATTTAAAACTTTTCCTCTCTTTTATGAATTCTTATAGCACCTCTTTTACGGACTTTTTAAGGTTTAACAAAGGAGCTGTATCCATTATTTCCCGTCACCATTTCAAGGCGCAATTCTCCTAGTTGTTTAGTTTTTCCAGAAAGTCGTGGACGTCTTACCCTGTGTACGACCTGGAATTGCAGAGAATCCTCATTACAAAGCGGTGTCCGATAGGGAATACGAAGGAAAGGAGTATTCAATTGAATATCGAAAAGATATGATATGAGTTCTTCAAAAAGAAAAGAAAAGAAAATATCTTCCCGGACTCCGAAAGACATTTCACAGGTAAATTAAGGTTGGCGATCTTAACGAAATCTTAAAATATTTGTCCTATGTTTAAAGGACTGAGGAATTAAGCACTTGTAATTCATAAACGATTACTTCTAGGATTTTTAATATTCTGCCTCACGACCCTGCATCTATTTGTTGTGAACGATCTATCAATGAATATTACTGCACCGAGATAGAATGAATACCCCGCTTATTGTTGTCTCCACAATGATCAGTAGAATGGTAATCATAAAGAAACTTTCTACGTTAGCACGAGTTCTTCTTACCATAATTTGATTGTGAAGATTGTTTTGAGCTTTTTGAAGCAGACCTCCGAATTTTACAGAATTTCCCATACTTTTAAAGGGCGAGAGCCTGGGAAAGTAACAGAGAAGCTGCATTTACACGAAACCACCACGCATTTCGACAACAGTTTCAAAAGACCTTCCTTTACGGACTGGAGGAAAGTTTAAGCAGAGAACTCTCTATAATAGCTTGCAGTCTAATAAAAAATAAAAACAGTCGTCTTTATTTCACAATGACGATTAGCGATCTGGACGGGACTTGAACCCGTGACCACATGCGTGACAGGCACGTATTCTAACCAGCTGAACTACCAGACCCTACTTACAAATTAATTTATCTAATTCCTTAGTTAAAGGATTTTGAGAATTCACTCCTGCATATTTCTTTTCCATTTTTAAAACATATTAATGTAGGAATACTTTTTATTCCATGTTCATAAACAGTTTTTGTATTATCATTTACATTTATTTTTATTATTAAAACTTTTCCATCATACTTTTCTGAGATCTCTTCTATGAAAGGAGCTAAAGATTTACATGAGTTACACCAAGGAGCCCAGAAATATACTAGAGATAGTTTTTTAGAAGCAATCAGAAGGGATGCCTGTTATCTTTTATTTCTTGTATCATACATTTAGGTTTCAATAAATTTATAAACAAAGAATTGTTTTCTCCTTAGATTTATTCAAATAGTAAGGATGACCTATGTTTACTTGATTCACTCCTTTTTGCAAGGCTTCAAAGGCATTTTCTAATTTCGTAATCATTCCTCCTGTAATGAGATTTTCTTGTTTAAATTTTCTAAAGTCATCAACATTCATTTTTTCTAAAAAAGAATCTTCCTCATTAGACTTACGGAGGACACCTTTTTTTTCTAAGCAAAAATGTAAAACTGTTTTATGGGTCTTAGACAAAGAAATAGCTAAAAATGAAGCTATAGCATCGGCATTAGTATTTAACAAATTTCCTTTACCATCATGAGTAATAGCACAAAATACAGGGACAAAACCAACTTTCATAAGAGTCGAAAGATTATAGATATTAATACTTTTTTCATATAAATCACCTACATATCCATAATCTATACTTTTTACAGGTCTTCGATTAGAACGAATGAGATTTCCATCAGCCCCAGAAAGTCCTATAGTATTACAGCCTATTGCTTGTAAACGTGCTACCAAAGTCTTGTTTGTAAGACCAGCATAACTCATCACTACCACATTTATAGTGGTACGATTTGTAATTCTTCGGCCTTCTATTATTTGTGTCCGTAGTCCCATCTTATGAGAAAGGAAATTAGCAGATTTTCCTCCTCCATGGACCAAAATTTTAGGACCATTCAATGCATGAAAATTTTCAAGAGAGGGATTTAATAAAGCTTTATCATCAATAATTTTTCCTCCTATTTTAACTATATGCAACATGATGATGCGTTCAATATCCTTTTGAAAATAGCCTTAGAAGCGAAGATCCTATTTTCAGCCTCTTGAAAAATCAAAGAAATATAGGAATCTAGAACAGCGTCTTCAGCTACTACATTACGTCTGATGGGGAGGCAATGCATAAATTTTGCCTTATTAGTAAGGTCCATCTTCTCACAAGTAATCATCCATCTAGTGTCATCACATAGAATCTTCCCGTAATAGGTATAACTGCTCCAATTTTTGGCATAAATAAAATCTGCATACTTTAAGGCTTCTTCTTGATTATAAAGAATATTTGTATTTTTAGTAATTTCTTTATCAAGCTCATATCCAATAGGATGAGTAATTATTAGATCAGTATTAGGTAATTTGGAAATCCATTCTATAAAAGAATTAGGCACAGAATGTGGTAAAGCTTTAGGATGAGGGGCCCAACTAAGTACTACTTTTATCGGGTTTCCAGGAACACGACACTCTTCAATGGTCATAGCATCAGCTAAAGATTGCAAGGGATGACGTGTAGCACTTTCTAAATTAACTATCGGAACGTGAGAATAATTTTCTATATTCTTAAAAAGAATTTCTTTATAATCAGAATCTCTATTTTTTAGTCCAGGAAAGGTTCGAACACCTAATATATCGCAATATAAACTCATCACTCCAACGGCTTCTTTTATATGTTCTTGGGAGTGACGGTCCATAACGTCACCATCATTCATCTCTATTTTCCAAGAATCATGATCTATATTTAGTGTCCAAGTATCGCAACCTAGGTGAAAAGCAGCTTTTTGACTGCTCAACCGTGTTCTCAAGCTTGGATTAAAAAATACTAATCCTATAATCTTATTTTTTTTTGACAAGTTCTATATAAGGAGCTTTTTTAAGAGATAATGCCTCCTTTACCAAAACAGGGACATTAGGAATATCTTGAACACTAAAAAATCGGTTCATACTGTTAGATAACTTTTCCATTCTGCTATAGTTAGTTCTTCTTTACAGAAAGCTCTTATAAAGGCTTTAGCTAAACTAGTATTAGTTAAAAGCGGAATATTGAAATCTACTGCTGAGCGTCTTAGAGTATAGTTATTATCTATTTCGGAATATTTGTTATGAGGAATATTGATAATGAAATAAATTTTTTTCTTTCGAAGATAGTCAAAGACATTGGGGAAATGATGCACACCTGGCCAGGACAATAGCTTTGAAGTTAAACCATAATCCATAAGAAATGGATATATCTCCTCTGTCGAAAACAGTTTATATCCCTTATACACCAATAGTTTAATAGTATTAATAAAATCTTCTTTTAAAGAAGAAATTTCTCCTGAAATTAAAAGATGCTTGACAGGGACGCTAAAGCCAGCAGACAACATAGCTTTTATGAGGCACTCATAAAAATTGTTTCCCAAACAACCTACTTCACCTGTAGAAACCATATCTACACCTAGGACAGGATCTGTCCCTGGAAGACGTGAAAAGGAGAAGTACGAAACTTTTACACCTATATAATTAAAAGAAAAAAAAATTCCACAAGGATTCGTGAGTTTTCCTAACATTACTTCAGTAGCTAATCGGATCATATTAAATCCAGAGACTTTAGAAATAAAAGGAAAACTTCTGGAAGCTCGTAAATTGCACTCTATTACTTGAATTCGGTTATTTTTAGAAATAAACTGTATATTAAAAGGTCCTGAAATATGAAAATATTGTGCAATTTGTTTAGAAATACGTTCGATTTCTTGGAACGTAGATAAGTAAATATTTTGCGGAGGATATACTAAAGTAGCATCTCCTGAATGTAATCCAGCAAATTCTATATGCTCGGAGACGGCATGATAAATAAGATCACCTTTATGAGCCACAGCATCTAGTTCTATTTCTTTAGCATTTTCTATAAATTTACTTATCACTACTGAATGTTCAGACGTCTCCAATTTATCAAAAAAGTATCTAAGTTCTTCTACATTAAAAATTACGTTCATTCCTGAACCTGATAGGACATACGATGGTCGGATTAATATCGGATATCCGACCTCTCTAATAAAGGTCTGAATATCGTTCATCTTAGAAAATTCTTTCCACATAGGTTGTTCTATGCCTAGGATATCCAAAGCTTTGGAAAACTTATAACGGTCTTCTACTTCATCTACAGAAGTGGCTAAGCTTCCTAAAATTCTTTGCTTATTTTGATGGAGTGGGAATGCAAGATTGTTGGAAATTTGTCCTCCCATAGATACAATCGTCCCTTTCGGGGTTTCTAGTTCTAGAATATCTAGCACACGTTCTAGAGTGAGTTCTTCAAAATATAATCTTTCACATTCGTCAAAATCTGTACTGACAGTTTCAGGATTACAGTTGATCATTATCGATCGATAACCTTCAGAATGAAGAACCTTTAATGTGTTCACACAACACCAATCAAATTCTACACTACTACCTATACGATACACACCAGATCCTAAAACTACTACTGACCGTCCATCCCCTTCGTAATCAATATCATGACGATAAGCATGATAACTCATATACAAGTAGTTGGTATATGCTGGATATTCAGCTGATAAAGTGTCTATACGACGTACGTGAGGAAAAATTTTGAGAGTTTTTCGTATATTACGAACCATAGAAGAAGATATAGACATATGTTCGTCAGGGCTAAGAATAGCTCCTATTTGTCGATCTGAATATCCTTGCTTTTTGGCTAAATAAAAAATATTTTTAGGTAAATCTTCATACTTTTTGTACCGTGATAGTATTTTTTTTGTGTGATGAATATTGCGAAGCTTGTAAAGAAACCAAAGATCAATACGTGTAAGATCATAAAGTTTTTCTGCTGTGTAGCCTTCATCAAAAGCAGCTTCCAGCGCTTTTACTCGCTGATCGGTAGGAATTATAAGACGTTTTTCAAGAGTGTCATCTTTTTTTTTTAGGATTGATGAATCCTTCTAATCCTATATCAAGCATCCGTAATCCTTTCTGGAACGCTTCTTCAAAGGATCCTCCTATAGACATAACTTCACCCACACTTTTCATACTACTGTCAATTTGGGTAGATGATCGGGAGAATTTTTTTAAATCCCAACGAGGAAATTTGCACACTACATAATCAAGAGACGGTTCAAAAAAAGCAGAAGTAGTTTGGGTAACATAATTCTTTAATTCATGTAAACCATAGCCTAAGGCTAGTTTTGCTGCTATAAAGGCTATTGGATATCCCGTAGCTTTAGAAGCTAAAGCACTTGAACGAGAAAGTCTTGCATTTATTTCAATAAGACGATAATCCTCAGAATTTGGGGATAAAGCGAACTGCACATTACATTCTCCTATTATTCCAAAAGCACGGGCAATAGACAGAGAAAATGTGCGAAGTTTCTGATATTCAGAATTAGGAAGAGTTTGTGAAGGAGCTACTACTATGCTGTCTCCTGTATGTATACCAATGGGGTCGAAATTTTCCAGATTGCATACCGTAATACAATTTCCGTATCGGTCGCACATGACTTCATATTCTATTTCCTTCCAACCTTTCAGGGATTCTTCTATAAGGATTTGTGAAGAATGTGATAAAGCTATGTCTATCAATGTTGCCAATTCCTTTTTATCGTGAGCAAATCCACTACTCAGTCCTCCTAAGGCATAAGAAGTTCTTATAATTATAGGGAAGCCTATTTCTTCAGAGGCCGAAAAGGCTTCTTCCAGAGAATGTACCACTATACCACGAGCCGTTTTGATATTCATAGTATTGAGTTTATCTCGAAAAATATCTCTATCTTCACTAGCAATAATAGACTCTATAGGAGTACCTAAAACTTTTAGAACATGTTTTTTCAATACACCTTTTTCAAACAGTTTCACGCCACAATTTAATGCTGTTTGTCCTCCGAAGGATAACAAAAGTCCACTAGGTTTTTCTTTTTCGATGACTTTTTTAATAAATTTTGGGTAAATAGGAAGAAAATAAATTTTATCGGCTATACCTTCAGAGGTTTGCACTGTAGCGATATTAGGATTCACTAAAATAGTCTCTATTCCCTCTTCTTTAATTGCTTTTAAGGCTTGTGTTCCTGAATAATCAAATTCTCCTGCCTCTCCAATTTTCAAAGCCCCAGAACCAATAACCAGAATTTTTTTCATCTATATAATTTATTGGATGAATGCATGCATTCTATAAACCAATCAAATAAAAATTCGGTATCTATAGGTCCACCAGAGGCTTCTGGATGAAATTGAACTGAAAAGAAAGGTTTATTTTCATGTATTAATCCCTCACAAGATCCGTCGTTGATATTTTGAAATAAAATTTTCCAGTTTGGAGGCAAAATTTGTACGTCAAGGACGTATCCATGATTTTG
The DNA here is from genome assembly GCF_000709555.1 of Candidatus Walczuchella monophlebidarum. Classification (GTDB taxonomy): domain Bacteria; phylum Bacteroidota; class Bacteroidia; order Flavobacteriales; family Blattabacteriaceae; genus Walczuchella; species Walczuchella monophlebidarum. Next base: position 108,260 of record NZ_CP006873.1, on the reverse strand, counting down.
TGAAGTTATGTATGCCTTAGAGGTCCCTTCGAGCAAAACTGGTTGGTTATAGCCGCGATGCCCATATTTTAGTTTAAAGGTATTCACTCCTGCAGCGAGACCAATTAATTGATTTCCAAGACAAATTCCAAAGATAGGACGATTATCTTTAAGGGCATACTCCACGTGTTTTATAACCTTATGATAAGTCTTAGGATTACCTGGTCCATTAGAAAGCAAAATACCATCATAGTCGTCTTCTTTGGAAAAATCAGAAGACCATGGCACACGTATTATCTGGCAATTTCGGTTAAGCAAACAGCGCAAGATATTGTTCTTTACTCCTAAATCAACCAGCAACACCTTGTATTTTCCATGTCCGTATATAGTTTTTTCATTAATACACACCTTAGATGCTAGATTTTCCTGATTAGGATCATAAAATGGGATATCATGATTGATGATAATTTTTCCTAACATCGTCCCTTCTTCACGAATTTTTTTGGTCAATGCACGAGTATCTATTCCATAGATTCCAGGAACCCCATTCTTTTTCAACCAATACGAAAGACTATATCTCATGTTCCAATGGTAAGGATGATGTGAATAATCAGAAATGATTAAACCGTTAATATGTATGTTTTCTGATTCAGAAAAATCTGATATATTTTTACCTATATTGGGGATTCCGTAGTTACCAATAATAGGATAGGTATAGACCAATAACTGTCCTTTATAAGATGGATCAGTAAGGCTTTCTGTATAACCTGTCATGGAAGTATTAAAAACAACTTCTCCAGAAGAAGAAACAGGTGCTCCAAAAAGATGTCCAATATATTCTTTATCATCCTTTTGAAGGATTAAACGAGCGATAGGATCATTCATTTTCAAGATATTCAAGATAAGCTAAAGCACTCTTCAACTTTCGTACAAAACACATAGCCTGAGAATTAGATATACTGAGAGGAGGCAAAACACGTAAAATATTAGGTTGTACCCACTTTTTCTCTCTCTTAAGTTGTAGACAGGAAAATAACAACATCAAGCCACTAATCCTCTTTATTTGAGGACATTTTCAATCATACATTCATTTTTAATAACTTTTAAAACCCATGAAAAGCTTTGAAATAAGGAGCACACCTCCTAAAGGAAATCCATACCACTTTGAATTTCATCTCGAATAAGAGGAACATTGTACTTACGACAATATTCCTCGAAAAAAATCTACCCCAGGATCTATAATGCCAGCTACTCTCTGATTACCTTCAGTACACTCCCTTCCTGATCCAGAATTATTCTATCAAATTTGTCATTAAAAGAAGTAACTATTTTCGGATTATCTGTAATGGATAACGCTCCTATAGTCAGACCATGAAAAGCTTTTTTGAATGAAATTATCTTGTTTTTTCTGTTATGAAAAGATGCAATTTTTAAATTGCGTTGGGGAATCGATTAAAGATTTCACGGATGTCCAATAGAGATTCCTCCATAAAAATCTAGATATTTGTTTCCTTCCTTATCGAAAAGGAACCTTTTACTAATTCTAGTAGGAATTGTAGAATACACATCAAATGAATTTTCAAAATGCGATAGATTTTATCTGTAAACCCATAACTTCTTCCAAGTTGGACATCAGATTCATATTCTGAACTGCTTGGCCTGCGGCTCCTTTAACCAGATTATCTATAACACTACTGATAATCAACTGTTCTTTCTCTTTCATTAAGTGCAATAAACATTTATTGGTATTCACCACTTGTTTGAGACATAATGGATCTTTAGAAAGATGTGTAAAAGGATGATTTTTATAAAATTCTTGATAAAGGAACTCAACTTCCTGAAGAGGAGCCTTGCAATATGTGTATAACGTAGCAAATATTCCCCGGGAAAAATTACCTCTGTAGGGTACAAAAAAGAGTTTTTTATTAAAGCTAGGACACAATCGGAACAATACCTCTCTAATTTCTTTTAAATGCTGATGGGTAAACACTTTATAAGTAGTAACATTATTTACTCTCCAACTGAAATGATTACTTTCTCTCAATAGACGTCCTGATCCGCTAGAACCTGTAATAGCACTTATATGAATATCGTTATCAAGCCATCTTTCTTTAGCTAGTGGTAACAAAGGAAGTTCTATAGCTGTAGCAAAACAACCTGGATTAGCAATGTTTTTTGCTTTTTTAATGGCTTGACGTTGCAATTCTGGTAAACCATATACAAAGTTTCTGCCTGAAAAATGGGCATTTTTTGAAAGCCTAAAATCATGACTTAAATCAATAATGCAACTATTTGTTGAAATTTTTTTAACAGCATTTCTAGAATGCCCATGACCAAGACATAAAAATACTACCTCGACATCCTCCAAATGATCAGTAAAGCATAATTCAGTATCACCTAGTAAATCCTGATGAATTTTGGAAACCTCAATCCCAGATTGAGTACTGCTTACCACACTTTTTATCTGTACTTTAGGATGATGTAACAAAAGACGTAATAGTTCCCCAGCGGTATATCCTGAACTCCCTAATATTCCTATTTGAATCATTAGGGATTAATACTGTGATAAATTTTCATCGGGGTTCCAAATATTTTAATAAATCCTTTAGCTTCTTCAGAACTACAGGACTCATTTTCTTCCCCATATTTTGTTTTTTGAGTCTGCATAAGATCAAAAGGTGACTCAATGCCTATAAGTTCAAAACGATAAGGATGCAACTGTACGCTTACAATTCCGCTAACTCTTTCTTGAGAATTCATAAAAAAAGCTTCAATATCACGCATAACCGGATCGAAGTATTGCGCTTCGTGCAAAAGCATCCCATACCAATTCCCCAATTGTTCTTTCCAATAAATCTGCCATTTACTAAGAACATGTTTTTCAAGAAGGTGATGAGCCTTGAGAATTATCAGAGCTGAAGATGCTTCGAATCCTACACGTCCTTTAATTCCAATAAGTGTATCACCTACATGAATATCACGACCTATAGCAAAACGAGAAGCAATCCTCTCTAAACGAACTATATTTTCCACTGGATCGGTAACTTCTCCATTGATAGCGATCAATTCCCCTTTTGAGAAAGTTAGTTGGATTTTTTGAGGCTTAAACTCTTGTAAAGAGTTGGGATAGGTTCCTTCTGGGAAATTTTGGTTCGAAGTCAGCGTTTCTTTACCTCCAACACTAGTTCCCCAAAGACCCTTATTCAGGGAATATTGCGCTTTTTCCCATAATATGTCCACTCCATGCTCACGTAAATAATCCATTTCCTCCTTTCGTGAAAGTTTCAGATCCCGGATTGGGCTTATAATAATTTTATTAGGACACAATATTTGAAAGGCTAAATCAAAACGGATCTGGTCATTACCAGCACCGGTACTACCGTGAGCTATGGCTTTAGCATTGATTTCATTAGCATATTCTGCTATTTTAATAGCTTGAAAAATTCTTTCGGCACTTACTGATAAGGGATAAGTATGATTACGTAGAATATTTCCGAATATCAGATATTTTATACAATGCTGATAAAAATCATCTTTTGCTTCTATATTTCGATGAAATTTGGCTCCTATAGCATAAGCCTTTTTTTCGATATCAATTAATTCTTTTTCACTACTACCTCCAGTATTTACGATAGCTGTATACACATGAAAACCCTGTTGGGTTAGGAATTTTAAACAATAAGAGGTATCTAGACCACCACTGTAAGCAAGTAAAATTTTATCCCCAAAAAGTAATTTTTTATCACCAAAAAATAATTTTTTATACCCAAAAAGTAATTTTTTATTAGATTTTTTTTCACTAGGATCATATAAAATCCCGCTACATAAACACATTTTTCGGTTATGTCTAGTGAGAATATCATAGTTTGTACAACTTCTACATCCTTTCCAAAAGTCTTCCGATTTGGGAAGTACTGTTATAGGTACAGGTTTGAAACCCAAGTCCATATTCATTTTTAACACTGAAATGTTAGTCGTAATACTGAATATCTTTGACTTCGTAAATTTGTTTCTAGATAGTTGAAAGATTTCTGATTTAATTAGCTTGGCCACTCCTTTATTCCGAAATTCTGGAAATACAATAAGACCAGAATTAGCAACGAATTGTCTGTCCTGAAAAGTTTCTATATAACTAAATCCAGCAAGTATTCCGTCACAAAAAGCTATTACAGCATGACCTTCAGTAATTTTTTTTTTTACATATTCTGGATCCCTTTTAGCAATGCCGGTTCTACGTATCTTGGCAGATTCCTCGATTTGTTGACAAATAACTACAACATATTTCGTGTCATCAGCATTAGTAGTTCTGACTTTTATTTTCATCGAGAGAGGATCTTCTTAAGAAAGATTTAAGGAAATGTTGGGAATTTGTTCTAAATCTGATACTAATCCACGTTCTATACTAACTCCATAACTCCTAGATAACATACCCATATATCTTTTACCTTGATGATATAACAGGATGACCTTTAATTTTCTAGAACCCTTATACTTTGAAATCGTCTGTTCAATATTATTAATCATTTCATTATCTAACCTTTCTAAATCGATCTTCAAATAAAGATCTTTATCTGTCGAATTCAATACATTGTCAAGCAGTTGAATGTTCAAGAAGCTGACACGGAACTTTTGAAAGTTACTAAGTATTTTAAAGTTACTAAGTATTATCTTAAGATGGATCAAAGTATTTGGCACAAGTAAATAAGCATACTTTGTATAATATGCGCCAAATATTCTGAACTCCCGCGTTCCTTGATAATCTTCTAGAGTAAATACTCCATATCGACTATTGTTTTTTACAGATATTTTTTTTTCGAACCGAAGAATGATTCCATAGAGATTTACTTCTTTACCTCTCCATTTATATTCATTTCTATTGAATTCTTGAAGAGGAATACCTTCTATAGCTAGAATTTCCTGACGATAATCATATAATGGATGAGAACTAATGTAGATCCCAATGACTTCTTTTTCCTTCAGGAGTTTAATAAGATTTGGCCAGGGAGTACAATATGGTAATACGGGTTCCTCTTGAAAAAGAGAACACTGGTTTTTTTGTTTGCTATTCTGATATTTTTCTCCAAAACGGATAATTTTTTCAAGAGCAGTGAAACAATTTTTTTTTTTGTCAAAATATTGTGCACGATGAACATTGCTAAAGCTATCAAAAGCTCCTGAAAGTACTAAAGACTCTAAAGTCTTTTTATTCACTATCCGGAAATCAACTCTCTTTACTAAATCAAAAATGGAACGATAAATCCCTTTTTTTTCACGTTCCTGTAGAATAGCTTCTATCGAAGCTTCCCTTATACCTTTTATAGCTCCCATGCCAAAACGTATAGCTCCTTTTTCATTGACCGAAAAAGTATAATAGCTTTCATTAATATCGGGACAAAGTACTAATACTCCTAGACGACGACATTCTTCCATCAGGAAAATAATTTCCTTGAGGTTGTGCATATTATTACTCAATACTGCTGCCATATATTCAGACGGGTAATGAGCTTTTAGATAAGCGGTTTGAAAAGCAAGATTCGCATAACAAGTAGAATGTGATTTATTAAAAGCATAGGAAGCAAAGGATTCCCAATCAGTCCAAATTTTTTCTAAGATTTTTTTTGTATATCCTTTCTGGACAGCTCCTTCTATAAACTTACTTTTCATTTGATCAAGTACGGGTTTTTGCTTTTTTCCCATAGCCTTACGTAAGACATCAGCCTCTCCCTTACCAAATCCTGCAAGCTTTTGAGCCAACAACATTACTTGTTCTTGATAAATAGTAATCCCATAAGTACTGCTAAGGAATTCTTCCATTTCAGGGAAACTATATGTTATAGATTCCTTCCCATGTTTCCGGGCAATAAAATTTGGTATATATTGTAATGGACCTGGTCGATAAAGTGCATTAATTGCAATGAGGTCATCGAAATTGTCAGGGTTGAGTTTACGTATATAACTTTTCATCCCATATGACTCGTACTGGAATACTGCTACGGTATCTCCTCGTTGGAAAAGTTTAGAAGTTTTGGGATCATCTAAAGGGAATTGATTAGGATTGAGGATTAATCCATGACGGGTTTCGATTAATTTGATGCTATCTTTAATAATAGTTAGTGTTTTGAGACCTAAAATATCTATTTTTAGGAGTCCAGCATTTTCGACCCAATTATTATCAAATTGTGTAATAAGCAAATCTGAATCCTTGGAAATAGCTACTGGGATATAATTAGTAATGTCGGATGGGGTGATGATAATTCCGCAAGCATGGACTCCGATATTTCTCAGAGATCCTTCAATAACACTTGCTTGTCGTAAAACTTTTCCTTCAAGATTCTGTTCTTGGGAAATTTGTTTAATTTTTAATGCGTTTTCGAGGTCAAATACATGAATTTTTTCTTGGATCTGTGTGGACGAAAAAAGTTCTTTCAACGAAAGATTAGGCATCATTTTAGCTAAACGATCTGCCTCTGCTAATGGAAGATCAAGAACACGGGCGGAATCTCGTATAGCAGATTTAGCTCCCATCCTACTATAGGTAATAATTTTAGCAACTTGTTTTCGCCCATATTTTTTTACTATCCATGCTATTATTCTGTCACGACCACGGTCATCAAAATCTATATCTATATCTGGCATAGATATTCTATCAGGATTTAAAAAACGCTCAAAAAGGAGATTGTATCGGATAGGATCTATCTGTGTAAGACCTATACAGTAAGCTACCAAAGACCCAGCTCCCGATCCTCTCCCTGGACCAACAGATATTCCCATTTTTTTAGCCTGTGCCACAATATCTTGAACAATAAGAAAATAACCAGGGTATCTTGTTCTCTCTATGGTATTCAATTCAAATTCCAAGCGTTCTCGCAATCTTTTACTGAGTTTTCCATAACGTTTTTCTGCCCCTTGATAAGCTAAATAACTCAGATAGGCATTTTCTCCACGTTGCCCCTCATATGCAACTTTAGTAATTTCAAAATGAGGTAATATAACTTCTCTTTCTAGAGAATAATGACTGATTTTATTTATTAACTCCTCTAAATAATCAAAGGATTTAGGGAAATCTGAAAAATTCTCAATCATCTGAGAAGCACTTTTAAAATAGAACTCCTGGTTCCTAAATCCAAAACGATATCCTCTCCCTGAGCCTATTGGGGTAGACTTTTTTTCTCTATCTCGGACACAAAGCAGAATATCATGAGCATTAGCATCTTCCCTATCTAAATAAAAGCTATTATTTTGGGGTATATATTTTACATTATATTTTTCTGAAAATCTAAGTAATACTTCGTTAACATAATCTTCTTCCTCTAATCCGTGACGGAAAAGTTCTACATAAAAATCATCTTTAAAAGTGTTATGCCACCATTTAAAAATTTCTTCTCCCTGGATTTCTCCCTGATTAAGGATTGTGGATGGAATTTCAGAATCAAGATATCCTGTAAAAGTTATTAGACCTTCCTTATATTGCAGAATCAGTTCTTTACCTACTCGGGGTGCATATTGTCCATTTATGTAACCTTCAGAACAAAGTTTAGATAGGTTCTGATAACCATTTTTATTCTTTGCTAAAAAAACTTGTTTGTAACGTATATCAGGATGATCTTTAGTAATTTTTTTTTTAATATCATTTTCTGACATAAAAATTTCACAACCTATAATTCCCTTAAGGGTCTTCGATTTTTGATCAATTTGAGCATTGGCTTTCTCTATTTCTTTCAAAAAGGAAAAAGATCCCATAAGATTACCGTAATCAGTAATTCCTACCGCAGGCATTCCCCATTGAAATGCACGTTTGACCAGAGATGATACGTCTGTAGTAGCTGATAAAATCGAAAAAGTCGTATGATTGTGGATCTGCGCAAATTTGGCTCGCAAATTATTTATCTGTGCAGGTTTTTCTACAGGATGAACTTTCCGTTGACGGAATTCTGTACAGACGTTTTGACCGATAGGACTTATCTTCAGAGATTTAACTTTTTGTATGAATTTTTTTACTCTAAATTGATCGATCCCTAATTTATCAACTGAGATGACACCTAAACGTAATAATTCAACAAAGCAATGCACTGTAGCCTCAACATCAGCTGCAGCATTATGCGCTTGCGGAAAATTGGTACCAAAAAGTTTATAATATAGTTCAGTCAGAGTGGGCCATTTAAATTTTTTACCTCTTCCTCTTCCCTTAAAAGCACAATAATTTATAGATTCATCTTTAGTATCTAAAACAGTTTTTTGCAAAAACAAATTCGGATAATTCTTTCTAAAGAATTCGCAACTGACAACGTTGATATCAAAAGCAATATTATGACCAATTAGAAATTGACTTTTCTCCAGAGCTTTTTTAAAACAAATAAGAACATCCTGTAAAGGATATCCTTCTCTTAGAGATCTTTCAGCAGTAATACCATGAATTTTAACCGAATTAAAAGGAATATCAAATCCTTCAGATTTGACAATAAAGTTTTTTACCTCAATCCTTTCAAAGGTCTCATCATACAATTGCCAAGCGAGTTGAACCATACGCGGCGACTTCTCGGTATCATAATTTTCCGGTAAACCATTGGTTTCAGTATCAAAAATCAAATACATGTTACCACATATTATAAAGAAGAAAACCAATTTCTTCTTCGGTCACCCTACTTTTATTGGATTGTATTTCTCTAATACCAGAGGCTTTAATAGTATTTTTCTTTTCATCTAGGATGAGACCTAAAAAATCCATTTCATCACAAATAATACTTCGGACAAAGGCCTCATTTTCTCCTGCTAATTTAGCTTTAGGATCCTCCTTTTTATCTCGCAGATCGCTGTTTACAGATAGGGCTAACATTCCACTTTTTTTATTCAATATATCGGATAGATATTCAGGGCTATACGACTTACTTAAAAGGTAAAAAATTATTGTTGTATCTAAATCTCCACTACGAGTACCCATAATAAGTCCACTATTGGTACCCATACTGGTTTCTGTAGAAATGCCTTCCTTAATAACCGCTCCATTTCCTAAATGAAGAGTAATAATTTTTGCCCGTGGATTTTTTAGGCAAACTCTTTCGAGGGAAACCCAGAAGATTGGCGGTAAGGGAGGAAAAACAGAACGAATTACTTTTTTAGAAATTTCTATAGTTTTGGTCATTACCACCATGTACCACTCTATGACCAATAGCGAAGATCTCATCAGGAATTTTAATAACTCCTATTTGGCTATCAGAGAGTAAAATATTTATTTGTTCAAAACCTGAAATGTGATCGTCTATTTTAAAATTTTTCTTTAATTCTAGCCAAGAACCATTTTTAAAGTATTTATGATGAAGATGTCCTCCTTCTATACCTATTCGTTCTATGAGCCCTTTGGATAAGACTTTATTTTCAGGCATCTCCATTAGTTGATATAGAGGAATTAATAATCAGAATTTTCATAAATATGTTGCTTGTATAGAGGTAACAATAATAGTATTATAAATGTCTTCGCCTCATTTATAGGCTCCCTTGTAGCTAAAGATTTAGTTTCTCTTTGCACTGCTTTATAAGTATTATTTCCTGTATTAAGATCAGGAAAAATAAGCACATTAGCCTTTCCGGCTCCAGAAGAATTGGGTCTTTTGTTTTCCAACAATAGGCGTCGGCCTTCAATCAATAGATCCTGAGCTCGGGTTTTTACAGGGACACGATCATGTAAAAGCATGAAAAAAATAGAAGAAACTGTGTTTACTCCAGTTTGAGAAGAGTCTGCTCCAGAGACCATTCCGTCAGCTAATCCTTTGTAAACCATCATAGTTCCGAAATAAGAAAAATCCAACATAAGTTTTTGTGAGCATATTGCAAACCCTTATTTTTTCTAAGATTAAATAAAGTTTTTGAAAAATCTTCGTGATAAATGGAAGAAGAAGGATCAATAAAAGAAATACGTTGTTCATCCTCACTAATAATTTTTTTTTCTTCAAGCGTACCAAGTTTTTCTGCAGAAATATAGGTTTGATTAATCACCACCATAATAATATTTCCTTCTATATTTTTATACTCTATCAGATCAATATTTTTTCCATTTCCAGGAAACCTTCTACCACTATAAAATAAAAAAATTCTTCTAGTTTTTTAGATTTGATGATCGAAAAGACTGTTTTTTTTACCAGTATTATATAATGTCACAGCTTCACTTTTAGTAAAAACAAAAGTTTCTTCATGCTGCATTTTTAACTTAAAATAGTCTACTACTGTAGTAGTATAATCATCTATAACACTGTTATTTTCTATTATCGGTAAAAGAAAAGAAAAGAAAAGCCACTGTAGAAAATATAAATACAGAACGATTCATGACTAATTAATGATTTTCCATAAGATAACGTTCTAAATCAAGTGCTGCACCCCGTCCCAGATGAAGTTGACGGGAAACCGCATCTTGGACATCTCCAGCAGCAAAAACACTAGGGAGATTGGTGTGTGTACTTCCTTTTTTAGTCTAACCCATTTTATCCAAATTCCCCCTAAAGATAGCTGTATTAGGAATCTGACCAATAGCTATAAAAATACCATCTATGGAAAGAATAGATTCCTTTTGATTGTTAATGATTCGCACACCTTCAACAAACCTCTCACCTAAAATTTCCTTAATTTCATGAGAAAAATAAATTTTGAGATTCGATATTTTCCATAAACGACATTGCATAGCCTTTGAGGCACCACTTCGCACCAATAAATATACTATTTTACATATCTTAGAAAGATAAATTGTTTCTTCAAGGGCTCCTCCAACGACAGCTACTACTTTATCTTTATACAAGAAACCGTCACAAATAGCACACGAAGAAACTCCGTATCCTTTTAATCGTTCTTCACTTTCTAAACCTAGATCTTTAGATAAAGCTCCTGTGGCTATAATGATAGCTTTGGCCTGTACTTTTTCATTATTGTCAGTATATAGTTGATTGATACAATTTTTTTCCTTTGCTAGGGAAACTTTTACAATCGTCTGCCTTTTTACAATGGCCCCATCAGCTTGTTTTTTCATCTTTTCCATTAATTCAGGTTAGCTGTCCTCCAGGATTTTTTCCTGACTAAAGGGTTAAGACCAGCTCGTGCTGTATAGATAGCAGCGGAATAACCTGCAGAACCTATTATAACACAATTATGAACAGATTCTTTTAACATTCATATATATTTTATTACACTCTAGGATAAAACAAATATTCCAAATAAGTTCTGGCAAAATATTATTTTCTGACAGAGGAGGATAATCAATCCCCTTGGATTGTTTATCGGCTTCTCTGAGATAGGAAAAGATCTTTATATTTTCTTGTAAAGAATAATGATGTGCGGCTTTTTCATAATCTTTTATAAGAGATGGAAAAACATTTAATCTCTTTGAGAGATTCTCTCTAGTCTCAGGAATACTTAGATGGTACTTTACAAGATTTACAAAAAATCGATAAAGCACGTTAATTAAAAATATGAGAGGGAATTCTTTGGAGTTTTTCCCCAAAAAAAAAGAGATTTCTTGCGTTTTATGAAAATTTTTCTCAGCTATTGCCCTTTGCCACGAAAAAATATTGAAATTCTTTTTTATACCAGTATACTGCTCAATATCCCATATAGTAATTTCAGCACCTTCCGGTACAGCTAAATCAACTTTTTCCAGTGCTTGAACAATAGTAGATAAAGAAGTTCCAGCAGATTCATATAAAAGCTGTTGTGCTTTTGAAGTAATGCTTCTATTCAGACTCTTTACTTGACGAGAAATCCAATCGGGAATTTGGGATTCTCGATATTTTTTACTATTGAACACTAACCCACCATGATTGTGTATCAGTTTATATAATTTTTTATTATGATCTAGTACTTTGTTTTTATAACATATTACCAATATCGTACTCCTTATAGGAGCCTCTACATAAACACCTAATTTGTCTATACTTTTTTCCATCATTTGAGCCTCTTTTAAAAGAATTACTATATATTTACTTGTTATTGGATATTTGATGGCCTTTTCGATAACACTAATTATATCTGTTTCGGTCCCGTACAGAACAATTTTATTAAAAAACTTTTCCTCTTTAGATAGTATGTTTTTTTCTATAAACCGACTAATTAAATCAATGTAGTATGATTCCTCACCCATCAAAAAATAAATAGGTTTATATCGTTTATTTATGAAATCTTCTATAATTTTTTCATGGGGTTCCATTTTGAATAAATTTTACTGTATGATAGCATTAAAATAAACCCTACATACTCCAGAAGAGTGGGTACGACCCTTATTCGAGAGAAGAAATACTCGTTACTAACAGGGAATGGATTAACCTATGCTTACTAACGGACTACAACATCTTTTTTTTAAGACCTCCTTCTTAATAGTAGGAATAAGCGGTATCTCCAATCATATGTTACGTAGGACTTCTCCATTTGCTGTAGGCACGCCAGTTAACTAAGTTCAGTACACGATAGTCCTTTCTCGCTATCGTCGCTATTGTGGTCTTCTACCGTAGTTCTCATGTATAAGCCCCGATAATAATAATATTTCTTTGTGATTTACACCAATTCCTTAGAGAACCACCAAAGTCACACGTTTAATCTCCTTTATCTAGAATGAGACTAAACCGATATAACATCTAATATTTTAATGATATCTTTATTGATTTCTTTTTGTTTCTGTATTGCCTCTTCAAAAGTAGTAAAAATAATTTTCCCGCTTCTAATCCCAATCAGAACTTCTCTTTTACCATGTAACAGAGCCTCCACAGCTTCTACGCCAAATCTACTAGCTAACACACGATCATAACAACTAGGATTTCCTCCACGTTGAACGTGTCCAAGAATAGAAACTCGAATATCGTAATAGGGGAATTTTATTTGTGTAGCTTTGGCCAAAGCATATACTCTTCCAAGCTTTTTCCCTTCTGCTACTACGATAATACGAGATGATTTTCCTTGATTGCTTCCTCGTTCTACAGAGGAGAATAACTTATCAAGAGTATAATCTTTCTCAGGAATGAGAATATCAAGTGCACCAGTAGCAATTCCGCTGTTTAGGGCAATAAACCCAGAATCACGACCCATAACCTCTATAAAAAATAAACGATTATGAGATGTCGCTGTATCGACAATTTTGTCGATTACATTTACCACAGTGTTTAAAGCTGTATCATAACCGACAGTAAAATCCGTTCCATAAATATCATTATCTATGGTGCCAGGTATCCCAATAATAGGAATATCATATTCGCTTCCGAATACCTTAGCTCCAGTAAAAGACCCATCTCCACCGATGATGATTAAACCTTCCATTTTATATTTTTGAATGTTTTCATAAGCTTTTTTCCTACCCTCAAAAGTTCTAAATTTATCAGATCTCGCTGTCTTTAGAAAAGTTCCTCCCCGGTGGAGAATATTTCTAACATCTTTAGTTTCCAATTCTAGGACATCTCCTTCAATGAGACCTTTATATCCTAATCTAATACCGAAACATTGTATTTCGTACTGTGCAGCAGTATGAACCACAGCGCGAATAGCAGCATTCATTCCAGGAGAATCACCTCCTGAAGTCATTACCCCTAACTTTTCTACTCCCATTATAATTTTAAGGTAACTCTACCATAAAAATGTATAATTACATCATTGCTACTAATATAGTAATTAATCATTTTAATGGTAGGATGAATATTTATTTTTATCTAATTTTTTCCATTAACATTATCCCGTCTCTATCTATAGACTTTAAACGAACTTTTTGTAAAGTATTGGGGATTGCTTCTCCTAATGGAGCTTTCACTCTGACATAATTTTCTGTATAACCGAAGAGACAACCTTCTTTTTTTTTATCTTCGAAAAGCACGGAGTGTACGGTACCTATTTGACTTTCGTAAAATTGGATCCGTTTTTTAACTGATAAACCTTTAAGAACTTTATTTCGTTTATATCTAATATTTTTAGGAACTATGCCATCCATTTGGATAGCCTCCGTCCGCTTCCTTTCAGAATAAGTAAAGACATGAAGATATGATATATCTATTTCGCTTAAAAAGCGAAAACTTTCTATGAAATGTTTATCACTTTCATTGGGAAATCCGACGATTACATCAGTTCCTATACAAGCTTGAGGGAGAAGTAACTTAATCTTTTCTACCTTATCAGCATATAGCTCTCTAAGATAACGTCTTCGCATTTTTCGAAGAATATCATTACTACCTGATTGTAAAGGAATATGAAAATGTGGAACGAATTTCCTACTTTGAGCTATAAATTCTATAATTTCATTGCGAAGTAAGTTAGGTTCTATAGAAGAAACACGAAACCGATCAATCTCTTTTATTCCATCTAGTGATTCAATGAGTTCTAAAAAAGTATTTTTGTGCGTTTGATTACCAAATTCGCCCTTACCATAATCTCCAATATTTACTCCAGTTAATACAATTTCTTTCACTCCATGACGAGAGATTTCCTTTGCATTGTTTACAACATTTTCCAAACTATCTGAGCGAGAGTTTCCTCGTGCTATTGGAATAGTGCAATAACTACATTTATAATCACATCCATCTTGGACCTTCAGAAAGGCTCGAGTTCTAGTTCCTATAGAATAGGAACCCATATACGGAGTTCCGTTTGAACAGGAATGAATATCTCCTCTTTCTTTTTTAGAAATATCAGACAGATAATCTGTAATTTTGAATCTTTCATTTATTCCTAATACTAAATCCACACCGTCAATACGTGAGAGTTCTTCAGGATTGAGTTGAGCAGAGCAACCTATGGCAATAATAAAGGCTTTTGGATTCCTTTTTAAAGCCATTCTAACAATATGTCTGAATTCTTTCTCCGCTTTTTTAGTTACCGAACAAGTACTAATCACATAGATATCAGCATTTTCTTCAAATTTTACAACAGAATATCCTTGAATTAAAAAAGTTCTAGAAATAGTGGAAGTTTCAGCAAAATTTAATTTGCATCCCATTGTATAAAAAGCGACTCTCATCACAGAGATCACATATTAATTATTAGTAAAATATTCAGCTATGCTGTTATGATTTGCCTTTATTCCTTTTTTTCCTTTTTTCCAATTAGCTGGACACACTTCGCCGTATCTTTCAAAGTATTGCAAAGCATCAACAACACGAAGAGATTCTTCTACATTTCTACCTAAAAAGAGATCATTCACTAGCTGATGACGGATAATTCCTTTTTTATCTATAAGAAAAAGACCTCTATAGGCAATCAGTTCTTCATTAGTATACACACTATGTATATTTTTTACATACAACTCTCCAGCTAATACCCCATAGTTGTAAGAAATATCTTTATTTGTATCGGCTACAATTGGATAAGTAATACCCTGTATCCCTCCCTTACTTTTTGTAAGTTGTAGCCAGACCCAATGAGATTGCTCGGTATCTGTAGAAATAGCGATGAGTTGCACATTTCTAGATTCGAAATCTTTTAATCTTTCCTGAAAAGCATGTAATTCAGTCGGACAGACAAACGTAAAATCTTTAGGATAAAAAAATAAAAGAACATATTTTTTATCTTGGAACTGTTCTAGTGTGAAATCACTAACAATTTCTTTCCCGTTAACAACGGCATTTACTCTAAAATCAGGAGCCTTTTTTCCAACTAATAACGCCATAAATAATGTTTTTAACAAATTTATATTTTATTTCTTCTATAAGATAAAACTTTTGCTACGGTTACTCCTATTTCAGCTGGAGATTCCACTACATTGATTCCGCAATCTCTAAGAATATCAATCTTAATTTCAGCGGTTTCGTTTTTATCTCCTACAATAGCCCCAGCATGCCCCATAGTCCTACCTTTTGGAGCTGTTTTTCCGGCAATGAAACCAATTATGGGTTTTTTATTCAAGGATTCCTTCACCCATTGAGCGGCTTGGGTTTCAATTTGTCCTCCAATTTCTCCTATCATTACAATAGCATCGGTTTCCGAATCTTCCATAAAAAGAGAAATCACTTCTTGCATGTTTGTCCCAATAATGGGATCTCCTCCAATACCTATAGCCGTCGAAATCCCATATCCAGATTTTACTATTTGATATGCAGCTTCATAAGTTAGAGTTCCGGATTTAGAAACAATACCTACTCCCCCCCTTTTAAAAACAAAACCAGGCATAATCCCGACTTTAGATTCTTCTGAAGTAATAACGCCAGGACAATTAGGTCCAATCAGACGGGAATTTCTATGCTTAAGATATTGCTTAACCTTAAGCATATCAGAGATAGGAATGCCCTCCGTAATGCAGATGATAAGATCTATTTCAGCATATGCGGCTTCCATTATTGCGTCAGCGGCAAATGCAGGAGGGACAAAAAGGATACTGACATTCGCTCGAGTAGCCTTAATTGCTTGTTCAACAGTATCAAAAATAGGGAGGTTTAAGTGTTTATTACCACCTTTTCCAGGAGTAATTCCACCAACCAACAATGTACCATAATTTATCATTTGCTGGGAATGAAAAGTTCCTTCTTTACCAGTGAATCCCTGAACAATAACACGTGAATTTTTATTAACGAGTATACTCATAGTGAAATAACATACCTATTTTAAAACTATAAAATATTAGACTCTTTCTATATAGACCCCATTTTCAATATTTATTTTGACGTTATCACCTGTTTTAATAAACAATGGAACTTGTATAACAGCTCCGGTTTCCAAAGTAGCCAGTTTTCTCGCATTGGTAACAGTGTCACCTTTAAGTCCTGGTTCAGTATAAATGACTTTTAGAATACTTTCGTGAGGGATTTCAATACTCAAGGGAGTTTCATCATATTTTTGGAAAGTAATAGTTACTTCCATCCCTTCTTTTAAAAATTGTTTTTTACTAATGAAATTTTTAGGAAGTTGCACTTGATTATAACATTGTGTATTCATAAAATGATAACTATCTTTGTCCTCGTAAAGGAACTGATAATTATGTGATTCCAAGAATACTTTTTCTATTTTATGTCCTGCTGGAAACGTGTGATCAAATACTTTCCCGGTAGTCAAATTTCTAAGTTTTGTCCGGACGAAAGCTGGTCCTTTACCTGGTTTTACATGAAGAAAATCTATGATCTTACACACGTTATTATTAAAACGAATGCACAGACCTTTTCTAATATCTGAAGTAGATGCCATAAAAATATATTTTATCCGTTATTGATTCATTTTAACCCTTATGACTTGGGCTTAAGCCTCTATTACCAATTTGTTATTTACCATGTCTCTCCGCCTTCTTGAAGTAATTCCATTTTGTGGATCTTCTTTCTTACTTAGGACTCCCTACTGCTTGAGCCATAGCTTCTACTTTAAGTACACCTGTAAAAAAAGTGGAAGGCGGGAAGATTTTTAATTACTACAATATACTTATTTGTAAGATTTATCTATGAACCGAAATGGAGGCTTATGTGACACCATTGATGTCGTATACAGTTTTTGTGATATCCCACTTTTTTTCTCTCAGCCTTTTGATGAATAATTCCTGCTTGTTCAATCGCTTTCAGAAAAGGCAGTGATGACCATAATCTATTTCAATGAGTACATTATCTAAATAAGCTCAGGACTTCGATTTAGACAAGCAGGTATTTTAGGTTTTTCTGGAATATCGATACGAACAAATATAAAACCTGGATTGTGCAGGTTTAAAACTTAGATTAACTTTCTTTCCTGTGTTAAGTACAATTACGGTGTTTAAGATTTGAATCATTATCCTCTTGCATTATTTTTCACCTTAAACTAGCATTTAAGTATATTTCATTGGAAGAATTTACTCATGCAGCGAATACGTATATATAGGATCTGGAAAAACTAGTTTAAGACAACGTATTAAATAAAAAAGATTTGCTGAGGCAAGAGAAGAATACACGAATTAATATTAAAATGTATGACCCTTTTTAGATGTTGCTTTAAACCATGAATTTTACAAGACGTTTATTTTTCTTTCTTTTAGGGGGAATTTTGGGTATATTGCTTATTACGGGATTTTTTGGTAATCGTGTACTCTTATTTGCACCCAATAAACGAATATTAAACTTTCTAGGTAGAAAAGAAATTATTATAAATAATAGCTGTTCCCTTTCATTACCTAATGAATTAAAGACTTATGCAGATATTTCTTTTATCAGAAAGAAAGTGCTTAAAGATGGAAATATTTCCTTTTCAGGAAGTATGACAAGAAAAAACCCATTTCCAATATATAAGATTTTATATAAAGATATTAAGACTCATAAAATCTATGCTTTTTATATTGAAAATAAAAAGAACAAAATTTTCGTCGAAAAAATACAAACATTATAAAAAATGAAAAGAACTTATCAACCATCGGGAAGAAAAAGGAGAAATGTTCACGGATTTATAAAACGAATGGGAACTAAAGGAGGAAGAAAAATATTGTCTCGAAGACGTGCAAAAGGTCGGAAAAATCTTACGGTAAGTAATGTCAGATATAAACGATAGAATATTAACTGCTTATCAGGAAATTTCAGACCAAATACATTATTTTTCTATCAACTCGTTAAAAGAACGTGAAACGAATTGACTAAGACGTTCTCCGTGTAAAAGGTTCTGAGAAATCAGAGCTAATTCCATAGATTTTTCTATAAGTTGTTTTTTTCTTACTTCGTCTGATTCAGACAAAATTCTTTGTATTAATTCGTGATTTATATTAACAACTAAATTATATCCTTCAGGTATTCCTAACATTCCCCTTCCACTCATTTGCCTAATCTCTTTCATACGGCGCATTAACTCAGGAATAGTAATTATAAAAGGAGAAACCTTACTGTTTAAATTTTCTAAATTTATAGTAAATTTATGCTTATCTATATTACTTTCTAATAGTTTTTTTAGTTCTTTTTTCTCATTTTCAGATAATTTGGAAATGATGTTTTCTTCTTTTTTAATAATATTATCAATATGATCAGAATCTACTCTAGAAAAAGAGACATCCTTGTATTCTTCCTCAAGTTTTTGTATCAGATGAGGAGCAAGTGGACTATCTAAAAGTATTACCTCATAACCTTTTTCTTTAGCCGATTGAATCGAACTATGTTGAGCTTCTTTGTTAGAAGCGTACAGATAAACGCATTTTCCATTTTTCTCAGTCTGTATTTCTTTTATCTTTTCTGTAAATTCGTCAAAAGTATAGAAAATCCCTTCAGTATTAGGATACAGAGCGATTTTTTTTACTCTATCAAAAAATTTAGCCTCGCTCAGCATCCCATACTCGATGATTATTTTTATATCTTCCCATTTTCTTTCAAAATCTTTTCTGTCATTTTTAAAAATACTTTCTAGCTTATCAGCTACTTTTCTAGTAATATATCCAGATATTTTTTTTACAGATGCATCGGATTGCAGATAAGAACGGGAAACATTGAGAGGAATGTCCGGAGAATCAATCACACCTCGAAGTAAATGAAGAAATTCTGGAACGATATTTTCTACATTATCAGTAACAAAGACCTGATTTTGATAAAGTTGAATTTTATCTTTTTGGATTTCTATATGATTTTTTAGTTTAGGAAAAAAAAGAATTCCTGTTAAATGGAAGGGATGATCTATATTAAGATGAATCCAAAAGAGTGGATCTTCAAACTGGGAGGGATAAAGTACTCTATAAAATTTCTGATAATCGTCTTCGACGAGTGTCGAAGGTTGTTTTGTCCAGGCCGGAGTAGTATCGTTTATGATATTGTCTATTTTAATTGTAGATTCTTTATCCTCCGAGATTTTTTTTGTTGTTTCACGTTCTCCGAATTTTATTGGAATAGGCATAAATTTACAGTATTTATTAAGTAATTCTAGAATCCGGGACTCTTCAAGAAATTCCTTACTATCTTCATTTATATGCAAAACAATTTCGGTCCCATGTTCTTTTTTATCTTGTATTTCAAGTGAAAATTGAGGTGAACCATCACAACTCCAATGAACAGCGGGAAATTCTTTCTTGTACGATTGACTAAAAATCTCCACTTTATCAGATACCATAAAGGATGAATAAAATCCTAACCCAAAATGTCCAATCATTCCGTGAGTTGTATCAGTTTGATTTTTGTACTTATTAAGAAACTCTGAAGCCCCAGAAAATGCAATTTGATTGATATACTTTTCTATTTCTTCTTCTGTCATACCTATTCCTTGATCCAGGATATGTAGTGTGTTTTTCTCTTTATTAATTTTTATCTCTATTTTCGGATTCCCAAGTTGTTCTATAGGAATCTCTCCAAATTCGGCAAGAGCTCTAAGCTTAAGAGTAGCATCCGTAGCATTAGAAATTAGCTCTCTTAGAAAAATTTCATGATCTGAATAAAGAAATTTTTTAATAATTGGAAATATATTTTCCGCAGTAACGTTAATAGTTCCCATGGACATAATTTTATTAGGTAATATCACCTATGAAAGGTGGCAAAGGCTATACCATATAGTATAAATAATACACTTTGGCATCTAAACCCTTTTTTCGGGCCGAATATTTTTAATATATGCAAAAATTTCATTTATATGATCTGGTTCAAACCATGTCACCTCTGGATCATTTCTATACCATGTGAGCTGTCTTTTTGCATAATGACGAGTATTTTTCTTTATTTCTTCAATAGCTCTTTCTAAGGAAAGTCTTCCCTCAAAATAAGAAAACAATTCTCTATATCCTACGGTTTTTAAGGCATTTAAATCCTTATTAGGAAAATAAAGTCGTGCTTCTTCTAGAAGCCCTTTTTGCATCATATCATTTACACGTTGGTTTATACGTTCGTAAAGGAATTCACGTGGTGAATTTAATCCGATTTTAATAGTACGAAAAAAACGGTTTTTCTTCTTTTGATGAAACAAGAAAGAAGAAAATGGGAGACAACTAGTCCGAATAATCTCCAAGGCACGAAGAATTCTTTGATGATTATTTTTGTCTACCATTTGGTAATAAACTGGATCTTTTTTTTTAAGTTCTTTTTGTAATGGAATCAATCCTTCTTTCTTAAAGAGGGTTATCAAATCTTTACGTATTTTAGGATAGGTTTCTGGAAATCTGTCTAATCCTTGTGTCAGTGCCTTTTCATAAAATCCAGAGCCTCCTACCATTATAACTACGGAATAACGGGCGAAAAGTTTTTCCAATTTTGTTAGTGCATCTCTTTCAAAATCTCTAGCGGTATAATATTGATGAATACTCAAATGTCCAATAAAATGATGCGGGATTCTTCTACGTGCTTCTTCGTCTGGAGGAGCTGTTCCTATTTTTAGTTCTTTATAGAACTTTCTGGCGTCACAGGAAATAATTTCTGTTTTCAATTTTTCGCTTAAAACTAAGGATATATTAGTTTTTCCAATCGCGGTAGGACCTATTAGCGTGATAAGTGTTCCTTTCATCTCTAGAAATTTGATTTAAAAGCCAGGAATCTACCAATACCAGTGCTGCCATAGCTTCTACAATAGGAATGGCTCTAGGAACTACACAAGGATCATGTCTTCCTTTACCTTCCACTAATACTTTTTGGACCTGAGAATAATCAACACTTGGTTGCGTTCTCATAATGGTAGATACAGGTTTAAAACCGACACGGAAATAAATATCCATCCCATTTGATATACCACCTTGGATCCCTCCTGAAAAATTAGTTTGAGTACTTGTTGCATCTGGATTGAACAAATCATTATGAGTTGAACCGCGCATTTGTGTACCAATAAATCCACTACCATAGTCAAATCCTTTGACAGCATTTATAGAGAGCATAGCTTTTCCGAGATCTGCATGGAGTTTATCAAAAACAGGTTCTCCTAATCCTATAGGAACATTTTGGATTACACAACTAACAATTCCACCTATTGTATCTCCTTCTTCACGGATTTTATTAATAAAAGAAATCATGTCTAAAGCAATTTTTTCATCAGGACAACGAATAGGAGTATTCTCAATATGAGAAAAATCCAATTCTTTATAAGATTTATTTAAAGTAATAGGTCCTACAGATGAAACAAATGCGTGGATCCTAATCTTCTTAAGCAATTGTTTAGCAACGGATCCAGCTACTACACGAGTGGTCGTTTCCCGTGCAGATGATCTTCCTCCTCCCCTATAATCTCTCACCCCATATTTTTTCATATAAGTCAAATCTGCATGTGAAGGACGATAAACTTCTTTAAGATGAAGATAATCTTTAGATTTTTGATCCTGATTGTAAATGACAAATCCTATAGGAGTCCCAGTAGTTTTATTATCATAAAGACCTGAAAAAAAGTGTACTTTATCGGTTTCACGTCGTTGAGTTACGATATGAGATTGTCCAGGAAGACGACGATTCAACTCTTTCTGAATTTGTTGGAAATTAAGTTTAAAATCTGAAGGGCAACCATCTATTACACCTCCTATCGCTGGTCCATGACTTTCCCCAAAAGTAGTTACCCGAAAAAGTTTTCCAAAAGTATTTACCACCATATATCATTTTTGTTATTAAAAGTGCATGCTTTGTTCTTATGTTCTTATATAAATTTCACATAGGTTACTGTGCTTCTTTCTTTTCTGGTAGAATTCTTTTATAAGATTGTATGATTAAACGTATGCTTTTGTTATACTGATAGTATTGAATAATCCAATTTGTAAGCACGATTATTCTATTTCTAACATGTATTAAATTAATGAAATGTATATATATCCAAATCAACCAAGCAAAAAAACCTTTAAACTGTAACCAGGGTAAATCACAAACTGCTTTATTTCGTCCAATAATAGCTATAGATCCATGATCTATATAACGAAAAGGTATCATTTCTTTACCTTCTGCTAATAAATTAAGGTTCTTAGCAAGATGTATACCTTGCTGAATAGCTGGTTGAGCAATCATTGGATAGGCATTCCGGTTATCTCTTTTCATAGCAGCTACATCTCCTATAGCAAAAACCCCTTCATAATTTTTGACCATATTATAAGCATCTACTCGAAAACGCCCTTCCTCTATAGAGACATTTTCAAATCCTTCTATTATGGACCCTTTGACACCTGCAGACCATATTAAATTCACAGATTCTATCTTTTGACCATTATCTATATAAACGGTATTTCCATCATAATCTTTTACAAGACAGTTAAGCCAGATGTTGACTCCTGATTTTTTTAGATAATTCAGAGTGGCATCTGATGAGGCTTTGGACATACCATCAACTAATCGAAATGTAGCCTGAATTATATGTATGCTCATACGGCTTATATCAAGATCAGGATAATCCTTTGGGAATATAAAGTTTTTCAATTCACTTAAAGCACCAGAAATTTCGACTCCTGTAGGACCTCCTCCAGCAATGACAAAAGTCATTAATCGATCACGTTCTTTTACATCTTTAGTAAATAAGGCAGTTTCAAAACTTTGCAAAATTAAGCTTCGCAATTTTATTGCTTCCATAACAGACTTTATTGGTAAAGCATAACGTTCAATATTCTTATGACCAAAAAAATTGGTGGTAGATCCAGTAGCTATGATCAGGTAATCATAGGAAAGATCTCCCATATTTGAATATACTTTTTTAATCTTAGGATCAATCCTATATACATTTGCTAATCGAAAGTAGAAATTTTCTTTATTTTTAATAATTGTGCGTATAGGGTGTGTAATAGAATCAGGTTCCAGACCCGCAGTAGCTACTTGATACAAAAGTGGCTGAAAAGTGTAGTAGTTGTTCTTATCAAGAAGAACAACTTGAAATTTGTCTCTTCTAAGTTTGGTTGCGATTTGGTATCCTCCAAATCCAGCACCTATAATGACAACTTTTTTTAAATTACATTCCGGTATATTCATATTTATAATGCTTTATGATGCTAAGGAGTGTACAGTTAAAATTTAAGTTTAAAAATAAGAAGATGGGAACGATAGATACGGTTAGCGTATAGTGGATTTTCACCGTATTCATTATATTATGTTCTCTTTAAAATTTTTATAGGTGACAGAGAAAGTTATAGAAACCATTCATTATACCATATTTTTTAATGGAGAAGGTTATTTTACTCTACAAAATAAACTTCCAAATTACTCCAGCTTATTTATTATGACGGATACCCACACGTCTCAATTATGTTTGCAACATTTACTTCGTCTCGTACCATATTTGAAAAAAGCACGCATTTTTTGCATTCCTTTTGGAGAAAAGGAAAAAAATATCCAAAATGGTCTTGATATATGTCGGAAACTAAATAAGGAAAATGCCGACAGAAAGAGTTTGCTGATTAATCTGGGAGGTGGGGTTATTACCGACAGTGGAGGTTTTTTTGCCTCAATTTTTAAAAGAGGTATATATTTTTTGAATATTCCAACAACTTTATTAGCTATGGTAGATGCCTCCACAGGAGGGAAAACTGGAATAAATCTCGACAATCTGAAAAATGAAATTGGGGTATTCAACTATCCAGATCTACTTATCATAGATAAACATTATCTAAAAACTTTATCTAATAGGGAATTAAAATCAGGAATGGCGGAACTTTTTAAATATGGTCTTATTGCAGATAATTTTTTTTGGGAAGAAATAAAGAACCGATCCAAACATATGCATTGGGATGATTGGAATGAATTCATTTATCAAGCAAATTTGATTAAAAATAATATTGTTACTGAAGATCCATCTGAACGAAAAGGTCTACGTAAAATTTTAAATTTTGGACATACTATAGGACATGGTATAGAAAGTTATTTTCTTCCTACCTATTCTCCTCTTCGACATGGAGAAGCTATAGCTCTGGGGATGGTTTGCGAATCTTGGATTTCTTGGAAAATGAATGTACTTTCACAGAAACAACACGAAGAAATTTCTAAAACTTTATTAAGTATATATCCTTTCCGAGAAATTAATGAACAAATTTTAAACAAAATACTAAAGTATATACGTCAGGATAAAAAAAAATTGCAAGAAGATATTCATTTTTCATTACTTAGAGAAATTGGGATATGTACTTATCACCATAAAGTTTCCAATGATATTATAAAACAAAGTTTTCAATCTTTAAAAAGAAACAATTCAGAAATAGATGATTAAAAAACTGATCCCTATTTATATTGAAGATGAAATGAAAACTTCCTATATCGATTATTCGATGTCGGTTATTGTTTCAAGAGCTCTTCCGGATGTCAGAGATGGGTTAAAACCTGTTCATCGACGTGTCCTTTTTGGGATGCATGAATTAGGCATGTTGTCTAATAGACCTTATAAAAAATCGGCTCGTGTAGTTGGTGAAGTCTTAGCTAAATATCATCCTCACGGAGATAATTCTGTATACGATGCTATGGTCCGCATGGCCCAGAAATGGTCTTTACGTTATTGTTTAATAGACGGACAAGGCAATTTTGGATCAATAGATGGAGATGCTCCAGCAGCTATGCGTTATACTGAAGCTCGATTACAAAATCTTTCCGAAGAAATGCTTACTGATATTGAGAAAGGAACAGTAGATTATCAACTTAATTTTGATGACTCATTAGAAGAACCTAGTGTTTTACCTGCAAGTTTTCCTAATTTGTTAGTAAACGGGTCTTCTGGGATCGCTGTAGGAATGGCTACTAATATAGCCCCACATAATATAAAAGAATGCATTGAGGCGATTTGTGCTTATATAGACAATACAGCGATTAGTATAGATGAATTAATGCAATACATAAAAGCACCTGATTTTCCCACCGGAGGGATTATTTATGGATATCAAGGTGTAAAAGAAGCTTTTCATACTGGACGTGGTTGCATTATCTTACGTGCGAAGACACGATTAGAAAAAATTAAGCATAGAGAATGTATCATCGTAGAAGAGATCCCTTATCAAGTAAATAAAGGTGACCTTCTTGTTAAGACCTCCTATTTAATAAAAATCGGAAAATTAGAGGGAGTAGCTAACATTCGCGATGAATCAGATCGGGAAGGTATGCGTATTGTATATGTATTAAAACAAAATGCTGGACCTGAGATAGTATTGAATAATCTTTTTAAAGAGACATCATTACAAATATCATTTCACATCAATAATGTTGCTTTAGTTAAGGGAAAACCTATGCAAATTAATCTAAAAGATATGATTCGTTATTTTGTCGATCATCGTCATGAAGTAACTATTCGTTGTACTCAATATGACCTTAAAAAAGCACAGGATAGATCTCAGATTTTAGAAGGATTGCTTTTTACTTTAAGTCAATTAGATGTAGCTGTAGACTTGATTAAAGGTTCAAAAACTCCTGATGAAGCTTCTGATAAACTCATAATGCAATTTAAACTTACGAAAACTCAAGTAAAAGCTATTCTTGATATGAGATTGCAACGATTTACGTTTATAGAACGTGAAAAACTCGAAAAAGAATACAATGACCTCTCTAAAAAGGTAGAAAGGTTTAAAGAAATTCTTGATAAAGAACCAATTCGTATGCAAATAATAAAAGATAAGTTACTAGAAATCAAGGAGAAATATAAAGATGATCGAAGAACTATGGTTTCATACTCTGGAAAAGAGGTAACAATGAAAGATCTTATACTGAATGAATATGTAGTATTGACTATATCGCATCATGGCTATATAAAACGAACGCCACTTTCAGAATATAAACGTCAATTACGTGGAGGAATAGGAAATATTGGAGCCAAAACTCGTGACGAAGATTTTTTAGAACACTTGTTCGTCGCAACCAATCATCAGTATACACTTTTTTTCACGAAAAAAGGAAAGTGTTTCTGGCTCCGAGTCTATGAAATTCCAGAAGGTTCAAAAACATCTAAGGGACGTGCTATACAAAACTTGATTAGGCTATCTCCGGATGATAGAATATGTGCTTATATTCTGAGTGGAGATCTTGATGATGAAAAGTATATAAAAAACCGATATGTGATAATGGTTACTGAATCGGGAATTATTAAAAAAACACCCATAAAAAAATATTCAAGGCCTAGACGAAACGGAATCAATGCCATTACCATACGAGAAAAGGATACTCTTTTGGAAGCGGAACTAACCACTGGAAACAGCGAAGTCCTTATTGCTGTAAAAAGTGGAAAAGCGATTCGGTTTTCTGAAAAAAAAGTACGGCCTATGGGAAGGATGGCTTGTGGAGTAAAGGGTATTAGGATGAGCGAGGAAGATGACAAAGTCATAGGGATGGTCTGTGTAAAACCAGATAATAAAGAAGATATACTAGTGGTTTCAGAGAAAGGTTATGGTAAACGTTCTTTTTTGGAGAATTATAGTATAACTAACCGTGGAGGAAAAGGTGTAAAAACCATCAATATTACTAAAAAAACTGGGAAACTTATTTCTATTACAAGCGTTTATAATACCAGCGACTTGATGATCATCACAAAAGATGGTATAACTATAAGAATATCAGTGTCGGATATTCGTATAAGTGGACGTTCAACACAGGGAGTTCGATTAATTAATCTCAGAGAGGGTGATGAAATTGCAGCAGTAGCCAAAGTTGGGCAAAATAAAGAAATTCAATAAGTCATAACTCCAAAATACTTTAAAAATTATGTACGTACAGGCAGAAATAAGAAAAAATATTATCGCAGATTCCAACGCCAATGTTCCTCTAGAAGAATTTGACTGGAGTGACTACTGTGGGAATAATGTAAAAAAAGAAGAAAGAGAAAGAGAAAAAATAAGTGCCCTATATAACGAGCATTTGACCAATATAAACGAATATGACCTCCTTCGTGGAAAGATTACAAAAATACTGGACAAGGAGATTGTAGTAGATATAAATTTTAAATATGAAGGGATTATTCCATTAAGCGAATTTCGGGACCACCTTAATATTAAGGTAGGTGATCTCATTTATGTTATGGTGGAAAAACGAGAATATAAAGGACAACTAATTCTTTCTCATCGGAAAGCAAATATATTACTTGCTTGGAAACGTGCTAAGGAAGCTTATAATAAAAAGGAGATTATTACTGGAAAAATTATTGGAAGGACTAAAGGTGGTCTTATTGTAAAGATACTGACCCATATTGAAGCCTTTATGCCAGGTTCTCAAATTTCTCATAACCCACTTTCTGATTTTGATGCTTTTTTTACTGATTCCTATAATAAAACAATGGAATTGAAAATTATTAAAATAAATGATAAGTTAAAAAATGTGGTAGTATCTCATAAAGCACTCATAGAAGAAGATATTGAAAAACAAAAAAAAGAATTTATGGCTGACCTTAAGCCCGGGAAAGTAGTTCTGGCTACTGTCAAAAATATTACGAACTATGGAGCTTTTTGTGATCTGGGTGGGATAAACGGTTTGATACATCATACCGATATTTCTTGGAAAAGAATAAATCATCCTTCAGAAGTTCTGAAAGTAAATCAAGAAATAAAAGTGGTTATCCTCAATTTCAATGAGGAAAAAAATCGCATTCAATTAGGAATGAAACAAATTGTTTCTCATCCATGGAATAGTCTCAATGAAAATATAAAAGTGGGTGATAGAGTAAAAGGTCAGATAAAAGCTATCACAGAATATGGGGCATTTGTAGAAATAGAAAATTTTACTGGAATAGAAGCTTTGTTACACGTTTCTGAAATGTCATGGGATAAACGGTTGAGAAGAGCAAAGGACTTGGTAAAAATAGATGAGACAGTAGAATGCGTTATACTGACGTTAGATCGGAACGAGAGAAAAATGTCATTAGGAATGAAACAGCTTACACATGATCCCTGGATTTATATACAAAAAAAATATCCTGTAGGATCAAAACACACTCGTATTATACGGAGTTTCACGAACTACGGCGTATCTGTATACCTGGAAAAAGGTATAGAAGGGATGGTTTATAAATCGGATTTATCATGGGATAAAAAAATAAAACATGCTTCAGAACTATTCAAGATAGGAGACTCTATAGAAACTGTAGTTTTAGAGTTTAATCAGAACAAAAAACGGATTATTATGGGTCATAAACAGATAAATAAAAATCCGTGGGAATATTCCGAAAAAAAATATATTGTTGGAAGCGTTCATACCGGAAAAGTTATAGATCTTTTAGAGAAGGGCGCTACTGTTCAATTGGAAGATAAAAACGTTAAAGCATTCATGCCCTTGCACGTTCTTGAACAAGAAAACGTAAAAAAATATAAACAAATTTTTTGCAAAATCATAGAGTTTCATAACAAATTAAGAAAAATTGTGATTTCTCCAATCTCTCTTTCTAAAGAAGAGGAGAAAAAACATATTAAAAAAATAACAAAGAAGCAACACGTTGATAAGTTTACATTAGGTGATCTAGGGTAGTTAAAAAAGAAAACCGAGTTGAGAACTACATAAATGTCTCAATGTCTCAATGTCGGTCAGGATAAATTTTCATCTATTTCGTTAGATTTTGTTTTGGGTTCCTTACTTACTGTATTATATGGGCTTTTCTCAGTAACTTCCCATATTGCCCGTTGCATTTCTTGAGTCACATTATGAAAATAACGGAGATTTTTTCCTAATGAACGTGCAATGTATGGCATTTTTTGGGGCCCAAAAATTAAAAAGGCTACAAGAAGTATAAAAAAACTCTCCTCAAAATTTATAAATAAAAGTTGCATTAACTATTTTTTTGATTTAGGAAATCATCATAATAGGATTTTCTAGAAACTGTTTAAGCGTGCCTTGTCCTATGATCGCATGCTAAGCTAAGTTTCATAATATTTCCAGTAACAATTTGACCATGTTTGATAACGGGTTTTTCCAAAATCGTTCCTACAGAAAGGATACAGGAATTAGGTTGATTAATAATAGAAGTGAATATTTCTATACCGAACATTCCTAAATTCGAAATGGTAAAAGTACTTCCTTCCATTTCTTTTGATTGTATTTTTCTTTCTCTGGCACGGCGGCTATATTTGTCTTTTGCTTCTACTGAAATTTTACGTAACATTTTTTTATCAGCTTGTAAAATTCCCGGAACGAACAGTTCTGAAGCAACAGCTATTCCGATGTTAATATTATCGTGTGATCCTCTTTCCACGTAGTTGTAGCCTTGATTATAAAATCATTAAAAGAGATTTTAATATCTTTTAAATTTTCGTTAATAACTTTCCGATATTGGACAGTATTTT
This sequence comes from Candidatus Walczuchella monophlebidarum, assembly GCF_000709555.1. Lineage (GTDB taxonomy): Bacteria > Bacteroidota > Bacteroidia > Flavobacteriales > Blattabacteriaceae > Walczuchella > Walczuchella monophlebidarum. The sequence goes on along the minus strand of NZ_CP006873.1, from coordinate 78,247 downwards.
TCATATCAACTTCTATCATTAAATAATAGTGCGGGGCTGTAAACTTCGATTCAACCAATCTCTTTTTATTAGACGACCCCACTTCCTTTTATTTTTGAAAGTGAAATAGATTTTTCTCGTGCAATTTTTCTAGCTAATGGAGAAGAGAAAATCCTTTTCTTATTATTAGTTTTTTCCTTTACAGAGTTGGGTAAGTTACTTTATCAAGGAGGGATAACAGCCAATACACTGTCTACGGGAGGATAGAAGATATCCGTTATATTCAGATTCGAATTCTTGAACAGCGCTTTATCCGTTTCTATTTCAGCAAGTAAATCTACCAGTATCCCATTTTACTACAGTGCCTTCCTCCATAGTATCACTTAAACGAGGCATAGTTATTAATTCTACCATCTTATTTTTCAGTCTGGATCTTTTAACCAAAAAGGATAATCTTTTTGATTATATACAACTTCATACATTTGCTCAATTGGAGGAAAATCATAAAGTTCAGCAAATCGGGCGCATTCTTCTACATCTTTCTTAACTTGCGCTTCTATAGCTTTAAGCTTATTTTCAGAAGCCCACTTTTTTTAGACTCCTCAATTTCGTTTTTGTTTCTCCTCTAAATCTATAGGTTTTCCAAAAACGTTGGTCCATCTCCGTAACGAGCCTTTTCAATAGCTTTGGACGTTTTTTCAGCTACCGGGAGTTTCCAAATCACCCCGTTGAAATATTTATCCTGGGATCTGTCCTCCAACAATGTTTTTTGCTTATGCATCGAACCTCCAGTTACTTTTCCACAAAGTTCAGCCTTTTACCCATTGACAAAGCAGACGGTCTTTACTCCATACAGCCGTAATGGCTTCTTGTCTGATTTTTTGTTTTAAATATAGAGAACGACATTTGTCTTCTCCAAAAAAACATATCAGCATCCCATTGCAAATAATCATTTTTAGTAATTTTCTTCATGTTTAAATCGGATTAGATTCACATCACAAAAATAATATGAAATATGGAATATAAATTTATATTCGTTTTTGCCTTAGTAACCACCGATTTTTCCCACTGACAAGACGATAAGATTTTGAAAACAGTTGTTTTCCAGGCTGTGCTTGTAAAAGACGTTTTAAATCAGGCAAATTTTTAAATCCATAGGGAGAAAATAACCGAAAAAGATAACCGTTTATGGGATGAAATCTTTTTAAAACTTCAGTATTTATTTCCCATAAAAAAGGATCAATCTTCTTCATCACTGTAATTTGTATTCGTGATATCTGAACTGCTTGTTCTGAAAGAGAATAATACTGATTGAGGTGATAGAGAGTATGAGAAAAATTTTGATAAAAATTAGGGAAAACTTTAAAGAGAACAGGGACTACACGATGTCTGATAACATTTCGGAAATATTTAGATTCTTTATTACTGGAGTCCTCTCTCCAATGAAGATTACGGCTCCTAGCATATAGCATAATTTGTTCTCTAGTGAAAGGTAATAACGGACGTAATATAGGTCCTACCTTTTTAGGAATTCCAAGTAATCCCTTTAACCCAGTTCCTCTTGACAAGTTAAGAAAAAAAGTTTCTATTTCATCATTGAGATTATGACCTAAAACTATACAATCACAATGAAGATTTTTCCCCAAATGATAAAACCAATTATAACGTAAAGTCCTCGCAGACATTTGGACAGAACATTTATTCATTTTGGCATGAGTCAGAATGTCAAAACGTTTACCATAAAATGGGATTTGTTTTTGGAGACATTTGTTTTTTACAAAATCCTCATCAGCATCGGACTCTATAGAGCGCAACTGAAAATTAGCGTGTGCCACGCTCAATGAAAAAATAGAATTTTGTAAAAGATCTAGTAATACCATACTATCTACTCCACCACTCACCGCTACTAAAATATGTCTAGTATTTGATGGCAGGATTTGATTAAAGTTATTGAAAAAAGATAATCTTAAATCCATAAATTATAGAGATAATAAGAAATCGTGGATATCTAGAGCTATTTCGGCAATAGATTTATCAGAAACATCTATTGTATAATGAGCTCTTTCATAAAAGGCGACTCTATGTATAAGGTGATGAGAAATAAATTCGAAAAGTTTTTCCTCATAGAGATGAGATATGATCGGACGTTGATCCTTTTGAGTAAAAAGACGTTTAAATATTATATCTGGAGTTAAACGTAGATAAATTGTCTTCGCGAATTGTTTCATTATTGAAATATTGTTACCATAACATGGGGTACCCCCACCTGCAGAAAGAACATACTCTTTTTTAGATTTTAAAAACAGTGCTAAAAGATTTTTTTCTATAGATCTAAAATGATCTTCACCCTTTTCTAAAAATATTTTTCTAACACTTTGTTTTTCCTGTATTGTTATAAGTTCGTCTAGATCATAAAAGTGAGACTTTAAATAGTTAGCTACTATTCTTCCAATAGTAGTTTTCCCACTTCCCATATATCCTATTAAAACAACTCGCACAATTTTCTAGAATTAGGTCCTAATTTAAATTATAGCTTGTCAAATCCAAAAAATAATTGTACATTTTCCTAATAAAGGGACCTGGTAGCTCAGTTGGTAGAGCATTACACTTTTAATGTAAGGGTCCTGGGTTCAAGCCCCAGCCAGGTCACAAGGGATTGAATATTTTTTCATATAGTTACTTTCCAATACAAAACTTTGAAAAAATATTTTTAAGCAATTCTTCACTACTAATCTCCCCACTTATTTCTCCCATAGATTCTAATGCTTGTCGTATATCTACTGCTAGTAGATCTCCGGAATGATTTTCTTGAATTCCTTTTTCAATATTGCAAATAGCCTTTAAAGATCTATGTAAAGCGTTATAATGTCTTATATGGGTAAGTATAGGACGATTTTGTAACATACTACGATCAATCGTATTAGAAAGTGCTTTTAATATACTCTGTATCCCTTCTTTTTTTTTCGCTGAAATACTAAAAAAAACATAAGGGAAATCTTTTACCTTAGTAAGGTCTGATTTATTAGCAATAATAAAAATAGTTTTGTCAGTATACGTTGTATGTAAATTTTGTATTTCTTCTACAACAGTTTTTTCTTTAAAATTTGTTGCATCAAACATATAAAAAATTACTTTTGCTTGTTGCATTTTTTCAAAAGTTTTCTTAATACCCAAAACTTCGACCCGATTCTCTGTGTTACGTATTCCTGCTGTATCAATGAAACGAAAACGGATACCGTCAATTATTATTTCATCTTCAATGATATCTCGTGTAGTTCCCGGAATTTCTGAAACAATAGCTCGTTCTTCATTTAATAAAACATTAAGTAAGGTCGATTTTCCTACATTGGGTTTACCTACAATAACTACAGAAATTCCTTCTTTTATCGCGTTACCTAATGCAAAAGAGTCAAGTAAAGTCTGAATATGTTTTTTAATACGTATTAGGAACTTTGAAAGTTGTGTCTTATCATACGTAGAATCATCTTCTTCGGGAAAATCTAGAGAAAATTCTATAAGGGAGGAAAACTCGATAAGTTTCTTTCGTAGGGATCGAATTTTATTTAAAACTCCTCCTTTAAGTTGCTGCATTGCTAATTGATGATCAGTTTTTGATGTTGAAGAGATTAAATCGGATATAGCTTCAGCTTGAGATAAATCTATTTTTCCGTTGAGAAAAGCACGTAATGTGAATTCTCCTTCATTGGCTGAACGAGCTCCTTTTCTAATAAATAATTGAATAACACGACGGACTATATAAGGAGAGCCATGGCAAGAAATTTCTAGAAGATCTTCACCTGTATAAGAATGCGGTGCTTTAAATACAGCAACTAAAATTTTGTCTAAAATTTCCTCTTTATCAACAAGATGACCAAGATGCAATGTAGAAGAATGTTGAAATTTTAAGTTTTTTTTTTAACCGGCTTGAAAACTGGCTCAACTATTGAAAAAGCCTGAGACCCTGAAATTCGTATAACAGAAATAGCTCCTAGGCCCTCAGGAGTAGCTAAAGCTACAATGGTATCTTGATTAAACATAACGGAATTAGACATTTTTAATACAAAGTTAATCATTTACTAATCGTTCTAAGCAGCTTTTATTACCATGTCAAATATGAATAGGTCTATTTTCAGTAGTTGCTAGCGCTGCTTCACGAATGGCTTCTGTAAAAGAAGGATGTGGATGTGAAATTCTAGCAATATCTTCAGCAGAAGCTGAAAATTCCATAGCTATAATAGCTTCCATGATCATGTCAGATGCACGAGCTCCTATCATATGAACTCCTAATACCTGATCAGTATTTTTATCTGCTAATATTTTTATAAATCCATCTAAATTGCCACAGGCCCGGGTTCTACCTAATGCACGCATAGGGAATTGACCAGATTTATAGAGTATTTTATTAGTTTTCAACTGTTCTTCTGTTTTTCCTACTGTAGCCACCTCAGGAGAAGTATATATTACTGAAGGCATCAATTCATAGTTAATATGCGGATTTTGTCCAGACAAATGTTCAACTACAAAAATACCTTCTTCTTCAGCTATATGAGCTAACATAGCTCCCCCAATAACATCCCCAATAGCATATATGTTTTCACAAGTGCTTTGCAATCTGTTATTTACAGGAATAAACCCCTTACTTGTAGTTTTTAATCCTATCTTTGCAAGTTGCAATTCCTTTGTATTAGGCTTTCTCCCAACAGCTACCAGCACATAATCTGATACAAAGGAAAGAGATTCTCCAGATTTTGTCTTTGCCAACACTATGACCTCTTTCCCATTTGATTCAGCGGAAGTAACTGAGGTAGAAAGATAAAATTTTATTCCTGACTTTGTTAAAATTTTTTTAAGTTCTCTAGACACAGAAAGATCCATGAAAGGAACAATTCGGTCTGAAAATTCAATGACTGTTGTCTCACTACCTAGTCTTCTATATAGAGAACCGATTTCTATCCCAATTACCCCTCCTCCAATAATAACCAAACGGTTGGGTATTTCTTTTAATGAAAGAGCTTCAGTAGAGCTAATGATTCTATTTTTGTCTATCCTTAAATAAGGAAAACTAGATGGTTTTGATCCAGTAGCAATAATAGCGTTTCGAAAAGAAATTTCTTTATAAGTCCGATCTTGAGATTTTATCTCAATTTTATTTTTTGTTTTGAAACCACCTGTTCCATGATAAACAGAAATTTTATTTTTATTCATTAGGTACTTTATTCCTTCACAGGTTTGAAATACAACTTGGTTTTTTCTCTCCATCATTTTAGAAAAATCTAATGAAATATCTTTATAAATAATACCGTGCGAGAGGAAATTTTTTAGGGCATTTTGGTAATATTCTGAAGAGTCTAATAGCGTTTTAGAAGGAAGACATCCGACGTTTAAACAAGTACCTCCAAGAGTAGAATACTTTTCAATAATAGCTGTTTTAAATCCAAGTTGTGCTGCTCTGATAGCGGCTACATAACCACCCGGGCCAGAACCAATGATAATTAAATCATAGATATTCATTTTCTTATTTTTACTATGAATATAATACTAATGCGCTTTTTAGTAATAAGAACCCCATTTATATTTGATATTTTTTCTATAATGTCAGAATGACATCTTTAGATATTTATATTTTTTGGCAAGAATTTTGTAATTTGTTTTTTGCAAAATGTAACTTATGAATACATCACTTAAACAAGAACTGACAAAAAAATTAGAAAAAGAAAAATATAAGTTTTTGCGTCTTTTTGCTGAATTTGAAAATTATAAAAAACGTATTCATAAAGAACGAATAGATCTATTTAAAACTGCTCATAAGAATGTTATGATAACCTTAATTCCTGTACTAGATGATTTTGAAAGGGGTATATCGGAAATAAAAAAATCAAAAAATGATGACATTATTCGAGGTGTTGAATTAATACAAGATAAATTGTTACGAATTCTTAAAGAAAACGGGCTTAAAGAAATACAAGTTAAAAAAGGAGATTCTTTTAATACTGATTATCATGAAGCTATTACTCAGACGTTATCTCCTTCAGAAGAATTAAAAGGAAGGATTATAGAAATAGTAGAAAGTGGTTACAGTTTACATAATAAAGTAATTCGGCACGCAAAAGTTATCGTTGGTAAATAAACAGGTCATGGCAAAAAGAGATTATTACGAAATATTAGGAGTCTCAAGAAATGCCTCTGCAGAAGAGATTAAAAAAGCTTATAGGAAACTTGCTATACATTATCATCCCGATAAAAATCCTGGAAATAAGACAGCAGAAGAAAAATTTAAGGAAGCTGCTGAGGCTTATGAAGTGTTGAGTTCTCCTGAGAAAAGAAAAAAATATGATCAGTTTGGACATTCCAGCATCGGAAACACCTATTCTGGTGGAGCAGGGATGAATATGGAGGATATCTTTGCTAATTTGGGGGATATTTTTGGTGATGCTTTTGAAGGTGCGTTTTCAGGTTTTGGATTTGGAGGAGATCCTCGAAAAAAACGTATAAAAGGAAGTGATCTTCGAATTAGAATAAAGCTATCCTTAGAGGAAATTTACAAGGGTGTAGAAAAGAAAGTAAAAGTCCGGAGAATGAAAATGGCCAAAGGGGTAAGCTTTAAAATATGTAGACATTGTAAGGGAAATGGACAATTTTCTCAGATTACCAATACTTTCTTAGGAAGAATGCAAACTCTGAGTACTTGTGGAGCATGCCAAGGCAGAGGAAAAATTATAGATCATATTCCTGTTGGAGCTAATAGTCAAGGGATGATTAAGGAGGAGGAACTCGTAAAGATCCAGATTCCTGCGGGAGTAACAGAAGGGATGCAGCTTAAAGTAGCTGGAAAAGGAAATGAAGCTCCTTTTGAAGGGATTAATGGAGATTTGATTGCTTTAATTGAAGAAATGCCACATGAAAAACTACAACGTGAAGGTCTAAACTTACATTATGATTTAGATATATCTATACCTGAATCTGTTTTAGGAACCACTAAAGAAGTCACTACCTTAGTAGGTAAAGCACGCATTACTATAGAATCTGGAACACAATCAGGAAAAATTTTACGGATGAAGGGAAAGGGAATACCCAATTTTGAAGGACGTGGTTATGGAGATATGCTAATCCATATTAATGTTTGGATTCCTAAAAAAATAAGTCGTGAACAAAGAGAAATGTTTGAAAAAATGAAAGAGGACGATAATTTTATTCCACATAAGAGTCAGGAAAAATCCTTTTTTGATCGTGTAAGAGAGATGTTTTAATCTATACAATAAAAATTTAACGTCTTGCCCAGAGTAATAGTAGGTCTCTCGGGAGGAGTAGATTCTAGTGTCACAGCATGGCTATTAAAAGAACAAGGTTATGAAGTAATAGGTGTTTTTATGCATAATTGTAACAATGCAGAGCAAGAATGTTCCAGGAGAGAAGATAGTACTGATGCGATGTTTGTGGCACAACAACTAGGGATCCCTTTTCATATACTAGATATGAGTGAAATGTATGAGAAGCGTATTATAGAATATATGTTTCAAGAATATGCTAATGGGCGAACCCCTAATCCAGATATATTATGCAATCGTGAAATAAAATTCGATTTTTTTTTTAAAAAATCTCTTTCTCTTAAAGCTGATTTTATTGCTACGGGGCATTATGCTAGACGAGAAAAATTATTTAAGAACCATCGTGAGATATCCAGATTGTTAGCAGGAATAGACCATGAGAAAGATCAATCCTATTTTCTTTGTCAACTTAATCAGGAACAATTGAGTAAAAGTTTATTCCCCTTAGGTCAACTAAAAAAAAGGGAGGTACGAAAATATGCTGAAAAAATTGGGTTAATAACAGCTCATAAAAAAGATTCACAAGGGCTTTGTTTTGTAGGAAAAGTTAAACTCCCTGATTTTCTTAAGAAAAAGATAAAACCCCAATATGGAGATATTATAAAGATTCCTTCAAATCATGTAGCGTTTACGGAACATAAAGAAGAAACGTGGTCTATGATGGCAAAAAAGACTATTTATAACAGGAATTGTGGAAAGGTGATTGGAAACCATCCTGGAGCGTATTATTTCACTAAAGGACAAAGAAAAGGGTTACGAATAGGAGGACAGATTGAAAGGCTTTTTGTTATAGATACAGATATTGAGAATAATATCGTATATGTTGGTATGGGAAAAAATCATCCAGGACTTTATAAAAGAGCCTTATTTGTAAAGGAAAATGATATTCATTGGGTCAGATCTGATCTCGCATTGAATAATGGTAAAAGCCTAGAAGTGACATGTCGAATACGATACAGACAACCTCTACAGAGAGCTTTTTTACATAAAGTAAAAATTGGACTTTATACTATATTTGAACAACCACAATGGGCAATTACTGAAGGACAATTTGTGGCATGGTATCTTGGTGAAGAACTCATTGGCTCAGGAATAATTTCCTAATGGGCTATAAAATTTTTTTCATCCAAAATTCGTTTACGTTCCTCTTCTGCTAAAGCAGCGTCAATTACTATACATCCGCTATGTGCATCAAAAACTATTTTTTTCCGTTGTATGATGTCTAAATATTCCTGCGGAGGAATGATAAAGAAAGATCCTCCTGAAGCCCCTCTATCTACTGTAACAATAGCTAAACCATTTTTAACTTTAGAACGTATCCTATTGTATTTTTTTAATAAATGAGGTTCTATTTTTTTTGAAAAAATCACCGAATATTTTAATAAGATTTTTTGCTCTTTTTGATAGTTTTGTATAACTCTATAAAGTTCTTTTCTTTTTTTCAAAACGTGTTCTTTCTTTTTCTTGTAAAGAATTTCGGATTCCTCAAGGAGAGACTCTTTTTGAGAGAGTTTCATTTCAAAATCCTTAATGTTTTTGTTAGCTAACTCAATTTCAAGTTCTTGGGATTCTATTTCCTTACTTAAAGATTTTAATTCACGATTATTACGGATTTGATCTTGCTGTTTTTTGGATTTTTTTATATCATTTTCGTCCTCTTTTATCATTTCTTTTTTTTTCTGTAAGGAACTGCGATATCCATAAATTTCTTTCTGGATTTTTTCAACTTTATTTTGTAACTTTTTGACTTCATTTTCAATTTCGTGAATTTCTATTGGAAAGTTCTCTATAAGAGAGTTTATTTCGTCTATACGAGAATCTATGAGTTGTAAGTCATACAAATCTCTAAGCTTTTTTTCTACAGTAACTTCTTGTAATTTACTAATCATACTTCATACTTATTTTCTGATGTCCTCAAATTTAGTAACTTATTCGGCTAGTATGATCTAGAAGAGGAGAATGTCGGTTTTAATAAAACTTAAGAAGTCTGTATGTCCCCCTCCTGCCGTGATCACCTAGTAGCCCAAGAATCAAGAGACCCCGTAAAACAGGAGATTGAAACTATGAGAGAAAATTATGTTAAACCTAATTGGATTCGTGTTAAATTACCTACAGGAGAAAATTATAGGAAAATTCGTAGGTTGGTTGACCAATATAATCTTCATACCATTTGTCAAAGTGGAATATGCCCAAATATAGGAGAATGCTGGGGTAGAGGAGTAGCTACTTTTATGATTCTTGGAAATATTTGTACGAGATCTTGTAGATTTTGTGGCGTCAAAACAGGCAGACCAGAAAATATTGACTGGGAAGAGCCTAAAAAGATAGCTATCTCTATAAAACTAATGCATATCAAACATGCAGTTATTACTTCGGTAAATCGAGACGATCTAAAGGATATGGGTTCGTTTATTTGGGTAGATACCATACGAAAAATTAGGATATTCAATCCAAGCACCACACTAGAAACTCTTATACCTGATTTTAAAGGAAATACATTTTTTTTAGATAAAATCCTTCGGGAACGTCCAGAAGTTATTTCTCATAATATGGAAACGATTTCGAGACTAAGTAGAGAGGTAAGAATACAAGCTAAATATGATCGTAGCCTCGAAGTATTACGTTATTTAAAAAGAATGGGACAACCTCGAATAAAGAGTGGAATTATGCTAGGATTGGGAGAAACTGAAATAGAAGTTCTTGAACTTATGGAAGTTTTAAAATCTTCAGGCGTAGATATCCTTACTATAGGACAGTATTTACAACCGACAAAAAAACAGATACCGGTAAAAGAATTTATAACTCCAAAACAATTTAAAAAATATGAAGAAATAGGGTTAAAAATGGGATTTAGACATGTAGAAAGCGGGGCTTTAGTGCGTTCTTCTTATCATGCATATAAACACCTGCATTAAGCAGCCAGGGGACGCAGTCCGTATTACCAACCTAATTCTTTACCCTTTTTAAGAATAAAGGAATATACTGATTCCCTATCGGTAGCAATCTTTCCCTCTAAAACCGCTTCCTTTATGGACTTTTTTATAATTCCAACTTTAGGAGAGGGACGTAAATTAAAAATTTTCATAATTTCTTCTCCTGAAATTGGAGATTGCCAATTCCGGATTCTATCTTTTTCTTCAATCTGAAGCAATTTTTTTTCCACTAAGGCAAAATTATTCTTATAACGATATCGTTTTTCAGAATTTTTTGTGGTAATATCTGCTTTACATAGCAACATGAGATCATCAATATCTTTTCCAGCATCAAATAATAAACGACGAAATGCTGAATCAGTCGCTTCTTTACTCACCAAAGCTATAGGTCGTGAACTCAATTGAACAATTTTCTTAACATATTTCACAGTAGATCCCATAGGGAATTTCAATCTTTGAAACAATGTTATAATCATACGTGATCCTACAAATTCATGAGAATGAAACGTCCACCCTATAGGTGAGACATATTTTTTAGTGAGAGATTTTCCAATATCATGCAAAAGAGCCGCCCATCGTAACCAAAGTGAATCTGAGACTTTACTTATATTATCTACTACCTCAAGAGTGTGAAAAAAATTATCCTTATGATAATGTCCTTCTTTTTCTTCGACTCCTTCGAGATCAGTCAGTTCTGGTAAAATCTTTGATAACAATCCAGATTTGTGCAAAAGTTTTAACCCAACAGAAGGTTTACGTGAAAGCATAATCTTATTAAATTCTTCCATGATTCGTTCAATAGAAACGATATGGATACTATTTTTTTTGTAGACAAATCGCCTTATCAAGCTGGCTAGAAAATCGGAGAGCTCGCAACATTCGCAATGTATCGGAAGAATAAGTAACCCATGGAGACGAATAATCTTTAGATTCAGAAAGTCCATCAATTAATTTACCATAATTAAACGTATTCAGGCTTATCGCCTGATCCCTACGTTTTTGGTCGTAAGAACCAATGGGTTTACGGCTATCATTTCTGTCAGATTCTTTACGAGCTCCTATGAATTCAATTTCATGATTCCTATATTTTAGAATAGCTGTACCAAAGTTTTTAAAACAGGTTCTTTGATAAGAAATATTCAAGCGTTTAGAAACTGCCACTGTTACTATATCAATATATTTAGGCTTCTTAAGAAGAACATCAGACCCTCCTATGACATAGTAATCTGGGTTCATTTCTGAAGATGATAGACTCCTAAATATTCTATTTTTAATAGCGCTATTCAAATACATAGTCTCTTCTTATTAAACAGATAAAGAATATTCACGAAGAGTTTCATTCAAAGAAGTTTTTTTATCTGTACTTTCTTTACGTTTTCCTATAATAAGTGCGCAAGGAACCTGGTAAATTCCTGAAGGAAAATTCTTAGGATAGGTCCCTGGAATAACCACTGATCTACTGGGAATCCGGCCTCTAATTTCTAGAGAAAATGGCCCTGTAACATCTATAATTTTAGTCGAACCAGTGAGAATAACCCCCGCTCCTAAAACTGCTTCTTTTTCTACATGCACTCCCTCTACTACTATACATCTAGATCCTATAAAAACATCATCTTCAATGATTACTGGAACTGCTTGTAAAGGTTCTAGGACTCCGCCAATACCGACACCACCACTTACGTGAACACGTGAACCAATCTGGGCACAACTTCCAACCGTTGCCCAAGTATCTATCATTGTGTTATGACCTATGTAAGCACCTATATTAACATAAGAAGGCATCAATATAACCCCTTTAGAAAGATAAGATCCATATCTAGCAATGGCATGGGGAACTACACGGACATCTTTTTTATTATATTCTGATTTAATAGGAATCTTATCATGAAATTCTAACGGACCCAATTCATACGTTTTCATCTCTCTTATAGAAAAATACATGAGTATTGCCTTTTTTATCCATTCGTTCATTTTCCATCCTTCTTCTGTAGACTGTGCAACTCTAATCTCTCCACTATCAAGCTTTGAAATGGTCTGAAATACTATTCTTTTAGTTTCATCAGTGAAACGTTTTTTTTTGCTTTTCCAAGCAATGTCTATCTGTTTTTTAAGATCTTCTTGCATAATTCTCAGGGTTTCTATAACAAAAAATTTATATAGAGAGTGTCACGAATATTAGCCATAGATTATGGAAAAAAGAGAACAGGATTGGCAGTAACTGATCCGTTTGGAATGATTGCTTTCGGATTAAAAACTGTGAAAACATCAGAATTAATGATTTTTTTAAATTCGTACCTCTATAAAGAGAGAGTTAAGACACTAATTGTAGGAGATCCTAAAAAATGGAAAAATCAATACTTTGATCTCGAAAAGGATATTCAAACATTTATTAAAAATTTTCGATCAATTTTTGAAAAAATTCCTGTAGTTCGTGTAGATGAACGTTTTACTTCAAAAATAGCTAAAGATTCTATAACATATATTAAATTAAAAAAAAAATATAGGAAGAATAAAGCGCTAATTGATGAAATAAGCGCTGTATTAATTTTACAAGATTATCTTGGATAGAGAAAATATAATTAAATGATGTTACCTATCTCTCTATATGGAGACCCTGTGTTAAGGAAAAAATGTAAAAAAGTAGAAACTTCCTTTTTAAAGATTCAAAAAATTATTAATAAGATGTTTATGACCATGTACCAAGCTAATGGGATTGGTTTAGCTGCACCTCAAGTAGGTTTGAGTATCCAACTTTTTATCGTCGATATTTCTCTCCTGACGGAGAGAGAGAGTTCTTTTAAAGAGATTTTCATCAATCCTAAAATAAGAAAGGCCCATATAGATCTTTGGAAATATAAAGAAGGATGTTTAAGCATACCAAAAATTATAGAAAATGTGGTACGCCCTAAAAAAATCGAAATAGAATATTATAATGAACATTGGGAAAAATGCAAAGAGACTCTTCATGGAATAGAAGCTAGGGTAGTACAGCATGAGTATGACCACCTTAATGGAAAATTATTTATAGACTATCTTCCATCATTCAAACGAAATTTAATAAAAAAAAATTTATAGAATTAAATAATTCACTGGACTTTTTCTACAATGACTTTAAAAGCATCAGGATGATGTATAGCTAAGTCGGCGAGGACTTTTCTATTAAGACTGAGATTATTTTTTGATAGCTTATTCATTAACTTAGAATAAGATAATCCATACTCTCTAGAGCCAGCATTAATACGCTGAATCCATAATCTCCTAAAAGATCTTTTTTTTCTTTTACGTCCTATATAAGCGTATAGGAGAGATTTTTCGACAGCGTTTTTAGCAACAGTAAAAACCTTACTTCGTGCTCCATAATAACCCTTCGCCGTTTTAAGTATTTTTTTTCTCCTGGCTTTGGAAGCCACCGCGTTCACTGATCTTGGCATGTCACTTAACCTATTAACAATTGTCTTTTGATATTTTTCTCATCCGATTTTCTAACAATGGAAAAACAAGTTAATCTACGTTTTCTATGAATAGATTTTTTAGTTAGGATATGATTTTTAAAAGCATGCTTTCTTCTTATCAAACCATTAGAAGTCAATTTAAAACGTTTTTTAGCGCTAGACTTAGTTTTCAACTTAAACATTGTAAAATAAATTATATGATTTTTGGGGTTAAAACTAGGAACATTCTTTTCCCTTCAAGATAAGGCATACGTTCTGTCTTAGAGCAATCTTCAAGGTCTCTTGCTAAACGGAATAATAAGACCTCGCCCTGGTTTTTATAGATTATAGATCGTCCTTTGAAAAATACTATGAGTCTCACCTTAGATCCTTCTTGTAGAAATTTTCTAGCATTATTTTTTTTAAATTCATAATCGTGTTCATAGATTTGTGGACCAAAACGGATTTCTTTGACCTGATTCTGTTTAAGTTTTTTTTGCTTTTTCTTCTGTTCATAAAGAAATTTATTATAATCTAGTAATTTGCAAACAGGAGGGGACATATTAGGATTAATTTCTACTAAATCCAATCCCAGATTTTTAGCTAGATTTAGGGAATATCGTAAGGAATATATTCCGTTTTTGACATTATCTCCCACTAAACGGATATCAATAGATGTGATACTATCATTGATCCTATGATTAGTCTTCTGGTTCTTATTCTTCATTATACAAGTTTAGATTTTATTAAATCTATAAATTCTTCTTTAGAATAAGCACCGAGATTTCCTTCTTTATGTGCTCTTACGGAAATATTCCCGCAAGTAACCTCTTTATCTCCTACTAATATCATGAAGGGAATTTTAGACATCTCCGAATCTATGATTTTTTTACTAATTTTCTCATCACGAATATCAATATTGACACGAATATCAAATTCGTATAACAAATTTAAAACTTTTTTTGCATAAAGTATATGTTTATAACTTATGGGAAGAATCATAACTTGAATCGGTGCTAGCCAAAAAGGAAAATTACCAGAAGTATGCTCTAAGAGAATAGCTATAAAACGTTCCAAAGAACCAAAAGACGCTCTATGTATCATTACAGGACGATCCCATTGATTATCTACTCCTCTGTATTGTAAATTAAACCTATCAGGAAGATTATAGTCTACCTGAATAGTACCTAACTGCCAACTCCGTCCTAAAGCATCCTTTACAATAAAATCCAATTTTGGACCGTAAAAAGCTGCTTCTCCATAGGAGATGTTTATTTTTAAATTTTTATCTGTTGCCGCCTGGATGATAGCATGTTCAGATTTTTTCCAATTATCATCTGTTCCTATATATTTATTAGGCGTTTTCTGATCTCTAAGAGAGATCTGAGCTGTGTAATCTTTAAACCCAAAAGATTGTAAACTATAGAGCACCAATTCAATAACTTTTTTAAATTCTTCTAAAAGCTGGTCAGTAGTACAAAAAATATGAGCATCATCTTGAGTAAACCCTCTAACACGCATTAAACCATGAAGTTCTCCTTTTTGTTCATATCGGTATACAGTACCAAATTCAGAGAATCTTTTGGGAAGGTCACGATAAGACCATTGTTGGGACAGGTAAATTTCGCAATGGTGTGGACAATTCATAGGTTTTAATAAAAATTCGGCATCCTTATTAGGGGAGGATATAGACCAAAAACTATCCTTACCATATTTATCCCAATGGCCTGAAATTTCATAAAGAGATTTATATCCAATGTGTGGGGTAACTACCATTTCATAACCATATTTTTTTTGTTTCCGAAGTAGAAAATCCTTCAAACACTTTCGTAAAATAGCTCCTTTGGGTTGCCAAAGTGGGAGACCAGATCCTACTCTTTCTGAAAAAGTAAATAAACCAAGTTCTTTTCCTAGCTTCCGATGATCTCTATTTTTAGACTCTTCAAAACGTAATAAGTAATCAGAAAGTTCTTTTTGATTAGGAAAAGAAATCCCATAAATTCTTGTAATTTGCTTGTTGTTTTTATCACCAGACCAATAAACTCCGGAGAGACTAAGAATTTTGACGTATTTAATACAACCAGTACCAGGAATATGCCCACCTTGGCATTGATCAACAAAATCGTCGTGACGACAAAAAGTAATATTACTAGACTCCAAATTTTGGATTAATTCTGTTTTATAAGAATTTTTGTTATAAAAATTTAATGCCTCTACTTTAGAAACTTTATACAGATGAAAAGATGAACATTTTCTAGCATTTTCAATCATAATAGTTTCAATATGAATAAAATCTTTCTCTGAAAGAGACATATCAACGTCATAATAAAAACCATTCTCAATAGGTGACCCTATAGTTAATAGAGATTTGGGATACATTTTTAAAATAGCTTGTGCCAACAAATGTGCGGATGAATGCCAAAAGGCTTTTTTTCCCATCGGATCTTCCCAGGTATAAAATTCAATATGTACATCTTGAGTTATTGGAGTATCAAGTTCTATTTGTTTTCCATCTATACTAGCAGATAATACACGATTAGCTAATGATTTATTGATATTATGAACTATTTCAATCGGTAAAGTTCCCAATGGAAATTTTTTTGATTTACCGTTAGAAAACATGATACAGATCATCTTTTCCTTAGAAGAAGAGTCTGTCATAGATCAGATATTACAGAAAAAATAGTAGTGATTATATTTTTTATCGAAGGATTTATTAATTTTCTCATATGTTCTAATTGCTTAAGTAGAAATTTTTCTTCAGAGGTTACAGACTCACTAGCGATTCGGTTTTTTCGATTGATAATATTAGGATGTTTCCGTTCTTTAGGAGTCAGAGAATAGATAATAGCCTCAATGATTTTAAAGGAAAATTCTTTCATCCTGGTATTTTTTTTAGTTGTTGCAGAAACTCGTAATACTCATATTTTCACCAGTGCTTATGAATTTAATGGGTCCAACACTTCGAATAGTTAGTGCTCCATCTAGTTTGTCCGCCTTCATAATTTAAAATATCGTGGTGCGGGATTCACTGAATCTTGTCCTGTCTACAAAAAGAGTCTCGACATCTTTCTTGATAAAGATATTTGATTTCATTCATCAGAGCTTCATCTATACGTCCTGCGTGATCTATTATTAATACATCATTACACTTAACTCTCGCATATGATTTTTTAAGTTGTTCTATTGCTGCAGGTCGTGAAATATCAACAGATACTAATAAAGGATTTTTCCGTTCTTTACTGGACAAGTAAGAAGCTAATTTGACGGAAAAAGTTGTTTTACCTGGTAGACCCAGAAGTTCTACGAGTTCACTGTGTACAATCTTTATTAGAACTTTTTTAGCTACTTTCAAATTCACATCAGCATTAAGTAAAACACGACGTAATTCTTTTATGGGTTCTGAAATCTTACTCAATACTTCCTTGACGGGATATCAAACATAGACTACATACGTTCTGGCATATTGATTCCCAAAAGTTTCAGGCCTAATTTTAAAACTTCTCCACACAAAATAGAAAGTTTTAGTCGGAAAATAGCCTGATCCAGATTTTTATCTTGAATAATTTTTACACTGACGTTTTGGTAAAAATCGTTAAAAGATTTAGCTAGTTCATAAATGTAATTAGCCAATATAGCTGGACTAAAATTTTCCGCAGAACTTTTCACTAAAGAAGGGTATTGTTCTAGGATTTTTAATAAATATTTTTCCTCTTCACTTGGAGAATACGGGTGAATATTTTTCGATGCTATCGCCATAGCCTTTCTCTCTAAAGAGCGAATACGAGAATAGGTATACTGGATGTAAGTCCCTGTATTTCCTTTAAAATCTACTGAAGTTTCAGGATTAAACATAATACGTTTTTTAGGATCGACTTTTAGGAGATGGTATTTCAATGCGCCTAAACTTAGAGTTTTTAAGTCAGTAGATGAATAATCATGGACTTTTCCTAGTTCTTTTGTAATTTTTTTAGCCACTTGGTTCATCTGTTCCAACAGATCATCTGCATCTACTACAATGCCTTCTCTAGACTTCATTTTGCCTGAAGGGAGTTCTACCATGCCATATGAAAGATGGAAAAGCTTATCTGCCCAGACATATCCGAGTTTCTTTAGGATGATAAAAAGCGCACGAAAATGATACTTTTGTTCTTCTCCAACGAGAAATATAAGAGAATCTATAGGATATTTTTCAAAACGTTCTATAGTTGTTCCAAGATCTTGTGTAAGGTACACCGCTGTTCCATTTGCACGCAAAAGCAACTTTTCATCTAGACCCTCCTTAGTAAGATCTACCCAGACTGAACCGTCTTCTTTATAAAAGAAGACCTTTTTTTTTATTCCTTCTTCAATAACTCTTTTCCCTAATAAGTAAGTATTACTCTCATACTGAGTATAGTCAAAATTAATATCTAATTGTCTATAGGTTTTTTTAAACCCTTGGTATACCCAGTTATTCATTTTTTTCCATAAAGCCAAAATTTTTTCATCTCCAGATTCCCAAAGACGCAACAGTTGATGAACTTCTTGCATAATTGGGGCTTCCTTCTTAGCTTTCTTTTCATCAAAACCTTGTGCACATAAATCATTCACTTCCTTCCTATAAGCCTTTTCAAAGCAGACATAATATTTTCCGACTAAATGATCACCTTTCATACCACTGTTTTCAGGAGTTTCTCCTCCGGAGAATTTGTTCCAAGCCAGCATAGATTTACAAATATGTATTCCACGATCATTGAGAATCTGTATTTTTATTACCTTTTTTCCTACAGATTTAAAAAGTTCAGATATTGAATGACCTAATACCATATTCCTAATATGACCAAGATGTAAAGGTTTATTAGTATTGGGGGAAGAATATTCTATCATCAGAGTCTTCTTATCTGAAGATGTAGTTGTCAAAAAGTTACTACTAGAAAGTTCTTTTAATAACTCATTATAATATGAATCAGTACATTCAAAGTTCAAAAAACCATTAATATATCGAAAAGATTGAATTATTTGGGAATGTTTCTTAACATATTTTCCTATTTGATTTCCCATTTTTTCAGGAGATTGCTTTAATATTTTCATTAAAGGTAAAAGAACTAAAGTAATATATCCAGGAAATTCTTTTTTGGTATACTGAATTACAAGACTTAAAGTATTTTTAATACCTGTTACATGAGTAACAGCTTCATATAGAACAGGAATTAGCCGTTCCAACGTACTTTTCACTCAAAACCGATTTTATATTTAATGAATATATATTTAAAGAAAACATCAACTGATCGTACTTTTACTTTTCGAGTATAATTTTAAGTCTATCTTGTAGCATTTTGATTTTGTTTATGGTCTCATATTCTTTTTTCATTTCTAAATTAACTACTCTTTGAGGAGCATTAGATACAAAATGCTTATTTGACAATTTTTCCCTTGTATATGCTAGAAAATCTTTATAGTATTCTATAGATTTTTTTAATTTTTGAATCTCCTCATAGAGATTAGTTTGTCCTTCAAAAGACACAAAGTATTCTTGTGTACCAACTAAAAAAGATAATTTGTTATTAATAGGTTTCTCTTCCAGAAAAGAAAGCTCAGAAATATTTTCTAATTTTAAAACCACGGGATAGAATATAGATTTTTCATTATTAATACAAGTGGACAACAAAAATGAAATATTTGAAGAAATTCTCTGCCTTTTTCTTAAGGATCGTAACTCTATTACAAGATGCATAATCTTACAAAAATCTTTTATTATTTTTTCCTCCATTTGTTTTTTTTTAGGCCATGAACTAATAATAAGTGCTTCTTTGTCTGCACGGACTTTAATTTGTTGCCAAATTTCTTCGGTAAGAAATGGTATAAATGGATGAAGCAATTTCATCAAATTTTCAAAAAATTGAAATGTTTTTGAATATAGAAAATCTGACACAGAATCTTTTGAAGAGGGTTTGACAATTTCTAAATACCAAGAACAAAAATCATCCCAAAAAAAATTATACAGGATATTTAACGTGTCAGAAATTTTATATTTTTCAAATAACTTGTCTATTTGTTCAAGTACCTGATAAAATCGGTTTTCAAACCACTTTATAGCTAACTTTTCATAAGTTAAAATAGGTGCATTAAAATCAGTTTTCCAAGATTTGATCAACCGGAAAGCATTCCATATTTTATTCGCAAAATTTCTTCCTTGTAAACAAAGTTTTTCATTAAAAATAAGATCATTACCCATTTTACTATTAAGCAATAGTCCTACTCTTACTCCATCTGTCCCATATTGATTCATCAAGGTAATAGGATTAGGAGAATTTCCTAAAGACTTAGACATTTTTTTGTGATGATTATCACGAACAACCCCAGTAAAACAAACGTTCTCAAATGGTTTTTTATTTATAAAAGTATAACCAGCCATAATCATACGTGCTACCCAAAAAAATAGAATATCAGGTCCAGTGACTAAATCTTTAGTTGGATAATAATATTGAATACTTTTATTATTTGGGCTAGATATGCCATCAAATACAGAAATTGGCCATAGCCAAGAAGAAAACCAAGTATCAAGCACATCTTCGTCTTGGTTGAACATATCCAATGTTATTTTTTCACAATTTATTTTTTTCCGAGCTAGATTCAGAGCCTCCTCCTTAGTTTCAGCCACTATATAATCTTCTATATTATTATTATAATAATACACTGGAATTCGGTGTCCCCACCAAAGTTGACGTGAAATGTTCCAATCTTGGATATTTTCCATCCAATTTTTATAAATATTTTCTATTTTTTGGGTATGAAAGTGAATTTCTCCATTTTTTACAGCTTCAATCGCTTGTTTAGCCATATCTTTTGTTTTTAGAAACCATTGCATGGAACGACGAGATTCTATCAAAGATCCAGTACGTTCAGAGACGCCGACCTTATGGATTAAGGACTCTTCTTTGATCAAAAAACCCTTTTCTCTTAGTTCTTGGACAATCTCTTTACGCACGTGAAAACGGTCTTTTCCATGATAGTGGAAAGCATGTTCATTTAAAGTCCCATCCTCATTAAGAATATCTATAAATTCTAGATGATATTTTTTAGCTAAAATTTGGTCATTAACGTCGTGAGAAGGAGTCATTTTAAGACAGCCGCTTCCAAATTCTTTATCCACATATTCATCCTTTATAAGTGGTACTATACGTTGAATAATGGGAACCAAAATACTTTCTCCAATTTTTAGATGGGAGAAACGGTCATCAGATGGATGAACACAAACAGCCGTATCACCCAACAAGGTTTCTGGACGAGTAGTGGCAATAATTAAATATTCTTTTTTACCTAAAATAGGATACTTTACATAATAAAGTCTTCCTTTACATTCTTTATATATTACCTCTTCATCTGATATAGTGGTTTTCGCCTCAGTATCCCAATTTACCATTCTGTATTCCCTATAAATCAATCCGCGTCTATATAAATCAATAAAACAACGAATAACAGAATTTGATAGCGATTTCTCCATGGTAAATCTTGTATATTTCCAATTACAAGAGCATCCAAGCTTTTTAAGTTGATTCAATATGGTCTCTCTATGTTTATGAGTCCACTCCCAAGCTAATTTTAGAAAAGCTTCTCGACCGATTTTTGATTTCGTCAGTTTTTTTTCTTTGAGATGAGATACTATTTTAGCCTCAGTGGCTATGGAAGCATGATCTGTTCCTGGAACCCAACACGTATTGTAACCTATCATCCGAGAACGACGGACAAGTACATCTTGGAACGTGTTATTCAACATGTGCCCCATATGAAGTATACCAGTAATATTTGGTGGAGGAATTACCACAGTATAAGAAGGCCTTTCATCAGGAATCGAATGAAAAAAATCTTTTTGAAGCCAAAAATTATATATTTGTTTCTCAATATTTTGAGGTTTGTAACGAGTTAATATTTCCATAATGCTTTGTAAAGAAAATTTATCGATTAAATTAATTTGCAGATGCGGCTATTTCTCACCTCGTAGTGATTTTCAAAGAGCCTTTTTATCCTAGATTTTCGTCCTAGGCTTATAGAGAAATCTGTGAGGACGGAATATTGTATAGCATAACTTCCCGTGTACGCGATTATGAGAACCCCAGCTAGCGATCCCAAATGCTTGAACACTTACTATTATTTTTTTTTAGTATACCATGGGTTAAAATCCACTAATTCTATTAGTGCCATTTCTGAACCGTCACCCAATCGAAATCCAGTTTTAATAATTCTGGTATAACCTCCAGGACGCTCTAATATTTGAGGAGCCACTGTAAGAAAAATATCTACAACAGCGGACTTATTTTGTAAATATGAAAATACTATGCGTCTAGAATGTGTACTAGATGTTTTGCTCTTGGTAAGAAGAGGCTCTATAAAACGTTGTAATGCTTTCGCCTTAGCTAAAGTGGTACTTATTCTTTTTTTAAGAATAAGAGAACAGGCCATATTCGACAACATAGCTTTTCGATGTGATGACGTTCTCCCAAGATGATTTATCTTTTTTCTGTGTATCATCGTAAATAGGGTGAGTAGAAAGCTTTCCATTGAGAGGCAGCTTCAATTCGCAAAAGTTTATTATTGGCCATACGTTCTACAGCGGTTTCACTATGAGAGATAATCGTCGTGGATACGCACATCGAATTCGCGTACCCTACTAATTGATCCATTACGTCTTCAATAGAGTGAGAATTTTCGCATAAATAAGTAATATCTTTCAGTTGCATCCCTTCGCTTCCTTTAAAATGTTCTTCAGCAGCTTGTAATAATGCATCTTGAGAAGCTACCTCATCACCTGCTAATTCTTGATGTCCATTGAGGAGCATGGGTAGAGTCCAAGCGTGAAACCCGACTAATACTTTAGCTAAAGAAATTCCTAGCAATGCCTTATCGCCAATCAGTTCTTGAGAAAGTATTCTATTCACATTTTCTCTGAACACTTCTTTTCCCAGTGGACCTCCATAACGTAATTCTATGGGTTCATATTGACCTTCCATAGTATAAGATATCGTCCTCATATTGAATTATTTTTTAACTCTACCCAAACCTTTTTTTTCTAAAAATATATTTATCTCATTCAAAGTTTTTATTCCAAAATGTTTCAATTTTTTTAGATCTGTTTCGGTTTTACTTATTAGTTGTCTTAACGTAAAAATTTCTGCTGATTTTAAGCAGTTTTGTGCTCTTACCGATAGGCCAAGTTCGGACAGATTAGAATTCAACAATTTTTCAAAATATACAGTATATTCAGAAAGTTCTGTAAGATTTGGACTCTCGGTAGAAATATTATTCTCATTAAATAACATAAAGTGATTTATTAGAATTTTAGAAGCTTCTATCAAAGCCTCTTTAGGTGAGATAGAACCATCTGTTTGAATTTCTATAGAAAGTTTTTCATAATCTGTTTTTGGTTCAAACCTACAATTTTCCACAGTATATTTTACATTTTTTATTGGTGTAAATATAGAATCAATCGCAATAGTTCCTATGGTAGATTCATATTTTTTATTTGCTTCAGCAGGTACATATCCACGACCTTTTTCTATAATAAAGAAAATATTAAAAGGAATAGATTTGTTTTTATTGCATATAATAAGATCTGGGTTCAATACTTGAAATCCAGAAATAAATTGTCCAAAATCTCCCGCTGTAATTTTCTCTTTATCTGTTATACAAACCGTTACTTCTTCTTTAGTGCTTTTTAAATCACTAGATTTTTTGAATCGTATTTTTTTACAATTAAGAATAATGTCTGTCACATCTTCTATTACTCCTTTTATTGTCGAAAATTCATGATTGACTCCTTCAATTTTTACTGAAGTAATAGCAAAACCTTCTAAAGAAGAAAGAAGAATTCGTCTTAGGCTATTCCCTATAGTAACTCCAAAACCAGGTTCCAAAGGGTTAATTTCGAAAATGCCTGAATACAAAGTTTCACTCTTTATGAGAACTCTTTCAGGTTGTATAATATTTACAATCGTCATCTTTATTTATATTTTGAATACCATTCAACTATTATTCGTTCATTAATATTCTCTGGAATCTTTTCTCTTTCAGGAAGACTTTTAAAAGTTCCACGCATTTTTTCTTGATCCCATACCAACCAATCAACTATTTGACCAGACGAGTTATGGGAATTCAAAACATGTTGAATATTTGGATTATTTTGAGATTTTTTTCTAATTTCTACAATATCTCCTGGTTTTAATAAATAAGAAGGAATATTTACTTTGTTTTGGTTGACAGTTATATGTCCATGTAATACTAATTGTCGTGCTCCTGAACGAGATAGAGAGATCCCTAATCTATAAACCACATTATCTAAACGAGATTCAAATAACTGTAAAAATACTTCCCCAGTATTTTTTTTCATACTTAATGCTTTTTTAAACATTCTTCTACATTGACGTTCCAAAACCCCATATATATACTTTAGTTTCTGTTTTTCTAAAAGTTGAAGAGCATATCCAGATTTTTTTCCTCGTCTATGATAACTTCCGTGTTGATTATAAATATATTTTTTCCTGTCAAAATATTTGTCTTTACCAAAGATCTTTTCGCCAAATTTACGGGCAATTTTAGTTTTAGGTCCGATATATTTTGCCATAATTATTTTTTTTTTTTTAAATTAAGCTCTTCTACGTTTAGGAGGTCTACATCCGTTGTGAGGCAATGGAGTACGATCTGTAAGACTAACAACGGAAATGACCTTATTCAAAGAACGAATAGCTGATTCTCTACCAATTCCACATCCTTTTATAATAACATCTACTTTTCGAAGTCCAGCATTAAAACCCTTTTCAGCTACTTTCTCAGCAGTTATTTGAGCAGCATAAGGAGTATTCTTTTTAGAACCTTTAAATCCTATTTCCCCTGCAGAACAAGAACATATAACCTCTCCTTTTTTATTTGTTAAAGTAATGATAATGTTATTGAAAGAAGAATTGATATGTGCTATACCTATAATATCAACTTCAACTTTTTGTTGCTTTTTTCCATGTGTTTTCATTTATTTAATAATTTTT
Organism: Candidatus Walczuchella monophlebidarum; assembly: GCF_000709555.1. GTDB lineage: Bacteria > Bacteroidota > Bacteroidia > Flavobacteriales > Blattabacteriaceae > Walczuchella > Walczuchella monophlebidarum. The sequence goes on along the minus strand of NZ_CP006873.1, from coordinate 53,561 downwards.
TTCTTATTAGCTACTGTTTTTTTTACCCCTTTTCTGGTCCTAGAATTATTTTTAGTTTTCTGTCCCCTTAATGGTAACCCAATTCGATGACGAATCCCTCTATAGCAACCTATATCCATTAACCGTTTAATGTTCATCTGGGATTCCGATTTAAGTTCTCCTTCAGTTTTTACACTTTCGAGAAGAACTTTACGGATGTCATTAATTTCTTCATCACTCCAATCTTTTATTTTTTTATCTGGATTGACTCCGACTTGGGAAAGTATTTTTTTCGCAGTACTTTTTCCTATACCGTAAATATACGTTAGTCCTATTACCCCCCTTTTGTTTTTAGGTAAGTCTACTCCTGAAAGTCTTGCCATATACTATGCCTGTCTTTGTTTAAATTTGGGATTTTTTTTATCTATTACATATAAACGTCCTCCCTTCCGTCTTACTATTTTAGAATCAACACTTCTTTTTTTTAAAGAGGTTTTCACTTTCATTGCTGTTATAAATTCTAATATCTATAAATAACTCTACCTTTAGTTAGGTCATAAGGAGAAATTTCCATCCTAACTTTATCTCCAGGAAGAATTTTGATATAATTCTTTCTAATTTTTCCAGAGATATAAACTTTAAGAATATGTCCGTTCTCTAACCGAGCGCGGAACATTGCATTAGGCAACGCTTCTATAATTTCAGCATCTTGCTCTATAAAAGATTCTTTTTTATTAGACATTATTTATTTTTTGTTATCAGAGATCTTTTTCCTTGCATCATTCCGTCATAATGAATATTAAGCAAATAAGCGTTTATTTGTTGAGATATGTCTAGTACTACTCCTATAATAATTAATAATGATGTACCTCCGTAAAATAAAGAAAATCCCTTAGTAACTCCTATTCTTACCACAATAGCGGGCAATACGGCAATTATTGCAAGTAAAATCGCTCCTAAAAAAGTTATTTGATCCAAAATATTATCTATATAATCAATCGTGTCCTGACCTGGGTTGACGCCTGGAATATATGCTCCATTTGTTTTAAGATCATCCGCCATTTTATTTACAGGAATAGTAATTGTGGTATAAAAAAATGTAAAGGATATGATAAGAAAAACAAATACTATATTATACCAAACTCCATAAAGATCTTGGAAAATTTCTACAATTTGTTTGAATTCTTCATTTCTAATATGAGTAAATAAAATTACTGGCAATAACATAATGGCATGGGCCAATATAATAGGCATAACTCCTACCGTTAGAACACTTAACGGAATATATTGTCGAATTGACGGTTTTATTGAAAAATAATAATTTTGAATATATTTTGCTTGGATATATTTGACATATTGAAGAGGAATTTTTCTCACGGATTGTATAACAAATATACAAAATAGTATTATAAAAAACCAAATTATAAATTCAAAAAATAATAAAAATAGACCAACGTGACCTACTTCCATTCTATTTAGGATTTCCATAACTATGGATTCTGGAAAACGTACTATGATACCTATCATAATAATTAATGAAATCCCATTTCCAATTCCTTTATTGGAAATATTTTCTCCAAGCCACATAGAAAATAATGTTCCTGTAGTAAGTAATAAAATAGACATTAACCAGAAAAACAATTTTCCCTGGGAACTTGTTATATCTAATAGATAAGCTTTAGGAATATCAGAAAATGGTAAGAATTGAGTAGTAAGTGCTGCAATATATGCTGGGGCCTGAATAAGGCAAAGACCTATAGTCAGCCATTTAGTAAGATAATTAATTTTTTTTCTCCCTTCTCTTTTTAGAGATGGAAAAAGAATTTCCATAAGTTGGATAACAATAGAGGCTGAGATATAAGGCATGATTCCAAGAGCTAAGACTGAAGCATGGGTAAAAGCACCGCCAGTAAATGAAGAAAGAACCTGCATAATGTTCTTGGTACTTGGATTCAGATTTTCTATAAAGTCACCTATCTCTCTCGAATTAATTCCTACTAAAGGAACATAAGATCCTAAACGGTAGACTAATAAAAAAAAAAATCGTAACAATAATTCTGTGACGCAATTCTTCTACTTTCCAAAGATTTTTTAGAGGACTAAAAAATTTTCCCTCCAACCTTTTGTATTGCTTTTAGAGCACTTTTGCTAAATTTTAAAGCTGAAAAATTTATTTGAGATGTTAATTTTCCACGACCCAATATTTTGACTAATTTATTTTTAGATACTAAACCGAGTTTTTGTAAAATTATTGGATTCACTTCGGTTTTAATTTTTCCCTTATCTACTAAATTTTGTAAGACATCTATATTAATACCAACATAACATTTCCGATGAATATTTTTAAATCCAAATTTAGGGATCCGGCGCTGTAGAGGCATTTGACCACCTTCAAATCCAAATTTAGTAGAATTTCCTGAACGTGATTTTGCTCCTTTATGTCCTCGTGTTGAAGTTCCTCCTTTTCCAGAAGCTTGCCCTCTACCAAGACGTTTACAATTTTTGACAAATTTCATCTGTTTCTATTTTGAGAAGATGCCTGACTTTACGTATCATTCCCAGGATTTGAGGAGTATAAAGATGCTCTACCTGATGATTAATTTTTCTTAACCCTAAGGCTTTAATAGTTTTTTTTTTATTCTTAGAGCATTTGATAAGACTTTTGACTTGCGTAATTTTAATTTTATTCATTTGTTTTAACCTTTTAAAACTTTTTGTATAGAAACACCTCTTTCTCTCGCAATATTTTTTAGATCACGCATATTTGATAATGCTTTAAACGTTGCTTTTACTACATTGTGTGCATTAGTAGAACCTTTAGATTTTGACAGGACGTTTTTAATCCCAACTACTTCTAATACAGCGCGCACAGCCCCACCAGCAATAAGTCCTGTTCCTTGAGAAGCAGGTTTCATAAAAACACAAGCCCCTGAATAACGAGATTCTTGTTCATGAGGAATACTACCATTAACAGCAGGAATTTGAAAAAGATTTTTTTTTGCATTAGCTTCCGCTTTTGCAATAGCTTCAGAAATATCTTTAGATTTTCCAGTACCGTACCCGGCTATCCCAGTTTCATTCCCCACTACTACAAGAGCCCGATAACTAAATCCTCTTCCTCCTTTGGTTACTTTTACTACTCTATCTACTTCAACAAGTCTAGAAATTTTTTTATTAAGAACTGTTTTTTCCATTTTTGGTTAAAATTCTAATCCTTCTTTTCGAGCTGCTTCAGCTAAGGCTTTGACTCGGCCGTGATAGAGATAACCATTTCTATCAAAGACGACACGACTTATACCTAACTTAAGAGTTTTTTCTCCTAATCTTTTACCAACCAAAGTAGCTTTTTTAGTTTTACTTACTTTTATTTTAAAATTTGTTTCCTTACTTGTTGCTGAAGATAACGTAATACCTTTAAAATCATCAATGACTTGAGCACAAATATCTTTATTACTTCTATATATTGATAGACGGGGCCTTTCTGAAGTCCCAAAAATTTTATTCTTTTTTTTATACATTTTTAAGCTGATTTTCCTGCTTTTCTTCTTATATATTTTCCTACGTATCTGACTCCTTTTCCTTTATAAGGGTCTGGTTTTCTAATAGAATAAATTTTAGCAGCAACAAGACCTAATAGTTGCTTATCACAGGATTTAAGAATAATTAATGGATTTTTTCCTTTTTCAGATTGGGTCTGTAGTTTAATTTCTATAGGAAGTTCCATTATAATATTGTGAGAAAAACCTAAATTTAATTCTAATCGTTGATTTTTATGAAAAGCTCTGTATCCTATTCCTACTAATTCCAATTCCTTAGAAAATCCCATGGTGACTCCAATAAACATATTTTTAATAATTGAGCAATAAAGACCATGTATTGCTCGATCTTCCTTGTTATCTGAAGTTCTCTTCACTAAGAGTTTTTCTCCATTATATTCTATTTTAATTCGTGAAGAGAATACTTGTTGTAATTTTCCTAGATTTCCTAATACTTCTATAAGATTATTGTTTTTTAATTCTACTGAAACCCCTTTAGGTATCGAAAGAGTAAAATTTCGAATTCTTAACATAAATAACATTTTTAATATACATGACATATAACTTCTCCTCCAACATGTTTTGCTCTAGCCTGTTTATCTGTCATGACGCCTTTAGAGGTCGAAATTATTGCAATTCCTAACCCATTTAATACACGGGGTAAATTAGTAGATGAACTGTATTTTCTTAATCCTGGTTTGCTTAAACGCTTAATAGACTTAATTACTGGTTTTCGTGTTTTCCGGTCATATTTTAAAGCAATTTTAATATTTTTCTTAGTGGAATTTTCTTCAAATTTATAACTTAATATTAATCCTTGATCAAATAATATTTTTGTGATCTCTTTTTTTAATTTTGAAGAAGGAATTTCCACTATCCTATGTTCAGCATTTAAAGCATTCCGAATTCGTGTTAAAAAATCTGCTATAGGATCTGTGTACATATTTTATGTTTTTTTAATTACCAACTAGATTTTTTTATACCTGGAATTAAACCCATATTTACAAGTTCTCTAAAAAAAATCCGAGATACTCCAAATAAACGCATGTATCCTTTAGGCCGTCCTGTAAATTCACAACGATTATGCAATCTAACTCTAGAAGAATTTCTTGGAAGTTTTTGCAAACCCTCATAATTCCCAGATTTTTTTAGCTGATTCCGTTTTTCAGCATATTTTTGATATAATTTTAATCTATTACGTTCTCTAGATTGAAGAGATTTTTTAGCCATTTTTATTTATTTTTTTTTAAAAGGCAATCCAAGATATCTTAGTAATGAAAACGCCTCTTCATCACTTTTAGCTGAGGTAACAAAAGTAATATCCATTCCTGAAATTTTTTTAATTTTTTCTATCGAAATTTCTGGAAATATAATTTGTTCTGATATACCCAGATTGTAGTTCCCGTGACCATCGAAACTTTTAAAATTAATTCCATTAAAATCTCGGACTCTAGGAAGAGCGACAGTGATTAACCGATCTAAAAATTCAAACATTCTATCTCTTCTAAGAGTTACCTTAATTCCCACTGGAATTCCCTTACGGAGTTTAAAACCGGATTCATCTTTTCTTGATAGACAAGGGACTGCTTTTTGACCAGCAATAGCACTCATTTCTTCAATAGCATACTTTATAAGTTTTTTATCAGATACCGCATCTCCTATTCCTTGGCTAAGAATAATTTTTTGAAGTCTCGGAACTTGCATAGGCGAAGAATATTTGAATTCTTCCATTATCAGAGAAGTTTTCTTTTTATATAAACTTTTTATTCTAGGGAAATACATCATAATATTTTTCCAGAACGCTTAGCTATCCGAAACTTCTTTCCATCTTTTAGATGAAATCCAATACGGGTAGGTTTTCCGCTATCTGGATCAACTACAGAAATCTTTGATAAAGATATAGGAGATTCTCTTTTAATAATCTCCCCTTTGGTATTGTGATCATGGGGTTTAATATGTTGTTTTATAAGATTAACACCTTTTACAATAGCGGTTTTGTTTTGAGGAAAAACAGCTATTACTCTTCCTTTAACCCCTTTATAATTTCCGCTTAAAACTATGATTTTATCTCCTTTTTTTATTTTTGATTTCATAATCTAAAGAACTTCAGATGCTAATGATATAATTTTCATATATTTATTATGTGAACGGAGTTCACGAGGAATAGGTCCAAAAATACGAGTACCTCTAATTTCTCCTGAAGTATTGAGAAGGACACAAGCATTATCATCAAATGAAATATAAGAACCGTCTTCTCGACGAACTGGTTTTTTTGTACGGACAACTACAGCTTTAGAGACCAGCCCTTTTTTTATCTCACCTGAATAAATAACTTTTTTAAAAGATACTACGATCCTATCTCCTATCGAGGCATACCGCTTTTTAGTACCACCAAGTATACGAATAAGTAATACCTCTTTCACCCCTGTATTATCGACAACTTTCAGGATGGATTCTTGCTGTAACATCTAATAACTATTTGACTTCTTCTATTATTCTAACCAATCTCCAACGCTTACTTTTACTAAGTGGACGTGTTTCCATTAATTGAACAAGATCTCCCTCATTGCAAATATTATATTCGTCATGTGCTGCATATTTTTTTATCCTAGATATAGCTTTTCTATAAGAAGGATGTTTTACACGTCTGATTTCTTTGACAATAATAGTTTTATTCATTTTATTACTAATAACAACTCCTATTTTTTCTTTTCTTAAATTCCTTTTCATAACAAATTTTCTGTCTTTTTTTTCCTCCTAGCTCTAATTTTTCTAGTAATTCTTAATTTGATTATTAAAATTTTTTTCCTCATTTCTTATTTCAGATGCTTTCATTCTTATAATACATCAAAATTATTGGCGACTATAAATTTAGTCTTTACTGGTAACTTTGTTGCTGCCAACCGTAAAGCTTCTCTAGCTATTAATAATGTGACTTCACTAATTTCCAATAAAATACAACCTGATTTTACAGGCACTGCCCAAAATTCTACTGAACCTTTTCCTTTCCCCATTCTAACTTCTTGAGGTTTCCTAGTTATTGGTTTATCAGGAAAAATATTAATCCATAATCTTCCTTCTCTTTTCATATACCGAGTAGCTGCTATCCTAGAAGCTTCTATCTGACGGTCTGTTATCAAACTTGACTCTAATGTTTTTAACCCGAAAATTCCAAAAGAAAGGGTACAATTTCGACTCGATTTTCCTTTTATGCGACCTTTCTGTTGTTTTCTATATTTTGTTATTTTAGGTTGTAACATATTTTTTTGATTTGGGTCTTTGTTGTTTTTTCAATCCTATTAATGGAGATAGATCTGTTTTTTTTTCATAAATTTCTCCTTTCATAATCCAAACTTTTATTCCAATTATTCCATAAGAAGTCTGAGCAAAATCTATAGCATAATCTATGTAAGCACGAAGGGTAGAAAGAGGAATCCGACCCTCTTTATAAGATTCAGTTCTGGACATTTCTGCACCATTTAACCTCCCAGATATCTGTATTTTGATCCCTTCAACATCCAGACGTTTAGCATCATAAATAGCTACCTTTATAGCCTTCTTATAGGAAATTCGATTGGAAATTTGTTGGGATAAATTTTTGGCGACCAACCGAGCATCCAAAGAAGAATTACGGATATCATATATATTAATATTAACATCTTTCTCAGTCATTTTTTTTAATGACTCTTTTAGTTTATCTATTTCTTTTCCTCCTTTTCCAATAATAATACCTGGACGAGATGAAGTAATAGTAAGAATGATCATTTTTAAAGTACTTTCTATATAAATATGAGATATACTAGACTTTGAAAAGTGTGCTTCAATATATTGACGGATATGGTAATCTTCTTTGATTCTATTTTTGTAATTTTTTCCTCCATACCAGTTAGAATCCCAACCTCTTATAATACCTAGTCGATTAGCTATCGGATTTGTTTTTTGTCCCATTATTCTCCATTATTTTTACGATCCAAAAAAATACTGACATGGTTATATCTTTTTCTAATTTTATGACCTCTACCCTGAGGAGCAGCACGAACTCTTTTGAGCATATGAGCACTATCTACATAGATTCTACTAATATATAATTGCTCTTTCCCAAGAGATGGGTTATTATTTATCCAGTTAGCCATAGCAGAAAGAATCAGCTTTTCAAAATAAATAGAGGCATGTTTTTTATTAAATTTAACTACTTCTAGGGCCTTCTGGGTTGAAAGATTACGGATTAAATTAGCTATTAGTCTCATTTTTCGAGCTGAAATAGGGACGTTATTTAAACATGCAAAAACGGTACGGATTTTAGATATAGCACTTATTCTTTTTCTTGATCCCATAATGCTAAAATTTATTTTCTTTTTTTCTTAGCCCCAGCATGTCCACTAAAAATCCGTGTTGGAGAGAATTCTCCTAGTTTGTGACCTACCATATTTTCTGTAATAGATACTGGTATAAATTGTTTTCCATTATGAACGGCTATAATTTTTCCAACAAAATCTGGAGAAATAACAGAATTTCGAGACCAAGTTTTTATAACGGGTTTTTTATTTTTAATCGAATGAGACCTTTTTGTAACCTTTTTATATAATTTATAGTGGATAAATGGACCTTTTTTTAAGGAACGTGTCATAATTTATTTCCTTTTAATATATTTGTTAGAAATTCTATCTACCTTTCTGGTTGTCTTATATCCCTTAGAAAGAATCCCTTTCCTGCTTCTGGGATGACCCCCGGATGCTTTCCCTTCACCACCCCCCATAGCATGATCTACAGGATTCATAGCAACTGCTCTGGTCCTAGGCCTTCTTCCTAACCAACGGTTCCTTCCAGCCTTCCCAGATATTTCTAATTGATGATCTGAATTTGATACTGAACCTATAGTAGCCATACAAGTAGCCAATAGGATCTTTGTTTTACCTGAAGGTAGTTTAATTATAGCATATTTATTATCTCTATCAGATATTTGCGCATAAGAACCAGCACTCCGAGCAATTTTGGCCCCTTTCCCTGGTTTCACTTCAATACAAGAAATAATCGTCCCTAACGGTATCTCACTTAAAAAAGTAGCATTTCCTATTTCAGGAAGTACTGATTTTCCAGAAATAATTTTCTGTCCAACTTTAAGTCCATTTTGGGCAATAATATACCGCTTTTCTCCATCGTAATAATGAAGAAGAGAGATAAACGCTGAACGATTAGGATCATATTCTATAGATTTCACTACGGCAAATATCTCTCTTTTATCTCTTTTGAAATCGATAATTCGATATTTTCTTTTATGACCCTTTCCAATATAACGGACAGTCATTTTTCCAGTATTATTTCTACCTCCAGAAGAAGATTTTCCTTTAGTTAAAATTTTGCAAGGAATAGTTTTAGTAATTTCCTTAAAACTATTTACAATTCTAAATCTCTGTCCAGGTGTTATAGGTTTTAATTTTTTCACTGACATAATTACTGAATATTATGATAACAATCGAGATTAGAAAAATCTATCGATTGTCCTTTTTTAAATTCTACGAGAGCTTTTTTAATTTTTTTAGATTTAAACCGTTTAGGTGCACACACTATAATCCGGACATTTTTTACAGATACAGAATATCTATTTTCAATTATTTTTTTTATATCAGATTTATTATGACGGATATTTACTAAAAAAACGTAAACATTGTGCAACTTAACAGCAGCACTAGTTTTTTCAGTAAGAATTGGCTTTAACAAATCCATGTTTATATTACTTTTTTTAAATTTTCCTGAATTTTACAAAAAGCACTTTCGAAACAAATTAATTTCACTGAATTCAGTAAATCATAGCTATTTATTTCGTTAACAGTTATAATTTTTTTTCCTTGTAAATTTCTTGCCGAAAGATATAATTTTTTATCTGGGGTTTTTAATACAAAGAGTATTTTTTTATTTTCTAATTTAAAAGAACGTAATAGACTTAAAAATTTTTTCGTATTAGGCTTTTCAAAAGAAAAATCTTCTACGACTTTAATAGCATTATCTTTGACTTTTTGACTAAGTATAGATTTTTTAACTAAACTTTTGGCAAGTTTATTCAATTTTTGATGAAACGATCTTGGACGAGGTCCAAAGACTCTAGCCCCACCACGAAATATTGGATTATGAATATCTCCCTTTCTTGAACTACCTGTCCCTTTTTGACGATGAAGTTTTCTAGTGCTTCCTGATAATTTGCTCCTCTCCTTAGTTTGATTTGTTCCTTGACGTTGTGAAGCTAAATATCTTTTAAGATCAAAATATATTAAATGATCATTATAATCTATCTTAAAAAGAGAGGGATCTAATAAAATATTACGACCGGTAGATTCTCCTTTAATATTTAAGACGGCTATTTCCATTTTTTAATTGCTAGATATGTATTGTTATTACCAGGAACAGACCCTTTTAAAACAATCAGATTCCGTTCAAGAACTATTTTTAGGACTTTAAGATTTTTAACAGTAACATTTTTATATCCCATTCGACCTCCCATTTTTGTTCCTTTAAATACTCTAGAAGGATCAGATCCTGCTCCAATAGAACCTGGAGATCTTAACCTATTATGTTGACCATGAGTTCGTTCTCCAACTCCAGAAAAATGATGTCTCTTGACTACACCCTGAAACCCACGACCTTTAGATAAACCTGTGACATCGACAAATTCTCCTTCTGAGAATAAATTGATCCTGATTTCATCACCTAATTTTATATGATTCACAAATTCGCCAGAAAATTCCAGAATCTTTTTTTTCGGATACACTCCAGCTTTTTTAAAATGACCATACAGAGGTTTCGAGACATTTTTTTCTAGTTGATTATCGAAACCTAGTTGTACAGATGAATAACCATCTTTTTCAAAGGTTTTAATTTGTATAACTGAACATGGCCCTGCCTGAATAACAGTGCAAGAAACATGTTTTCCATCTTCATCAAAAAGACTCGTCATTCCAATTTTTTTTCCGATAAGACATGACATAATAAATTATCCTTTTATTTCAATTTCTACACCACTAGGAATTTCGAGTTTCATTAGCACATCTATAGTTTTAGAAGAAAGACTATAAATATCTAATAATCTTTTATGAATACGTAATTCGTACTGATCCCTCGACTTTTTATTAACATGTGGGGAACGTAAAATAGTAAAAATTTTTTTTTGTGTTGGCAAACATATGGGTCCGTTAACAAAAGCCCCTGTTGGTTTCACAGATTTGACTATTTTTTCCGCAGATTTATCTACTAAATTCTGATCGTAAGATTTTAATTTGATTCTAATTTTATGATTCATTTTTATGAGGATCTCCTTTTACCCTAAAAATAATAGATTCAGCAACGTTTTTAGGAGCAGATTCGTAATGAGAAAATTCCATTGAAGAAGTAGCTCTTCCTGATGAAAGTGTTCGTAAAGTAGTTACATATCCAAACATTTCAGTTAAAGGAACCTGTGCTCTAATTATTTTAGAATTGTTCCGATCATCTACACCTTGCAAAATACCACGACGTCGGTTTAAATCACTTACTATATTTCCCAGATTTTCTTCTGAAGTAACTATTTCAATTTTCATAATAGGTTCTAATAGAACTGGATTTGCTTTTTTTGCAGCTTCTTTAAAACCTATCTTAGCTGCTAGTTCAAATGATAATTGATCAGAATCAACAGTATGATACGTTCCATCTATTAAAGTTATTTTCATCGCATCTATTTCATAACCTGCTAAAGGACCTGTTTTCATAGCTTCTTTAAAACCTTTTTCTATAGATGGAATAAACTCCTTAGGAATATTTCCTCCTTTTACAGAATTAACAAATTCGAACGAATTCTTATTAGTAGGACCAATTTTAAATATAATATCAGCAAATTTCCCCCTCCCTCCAGTTTGTTTTTTATAAACCTCTCTATGTTGATATTCTGTAGTAAATGATTCTTTGTACTCGACTTGAGGTTTTCCTTGATTGACTTCTACTTGAAATTCCCTTTTCATCCTATCAATAATGATTTCTAAATGAAGCTCTCCCATTCCTGATAAAATCGTTTGTCCACTGGAATTATCTATCCTAACTTGAAGAGTCGGATCTTCTTCAACTAGTCTGGAAAGAGCAAAACTCATTTTATCAATATCATTTTTATATTTAGGTTCTATGGAAAACCCGATTACTGGATCAGGAAAAGATATACTTTCCAAAAGGATCGGCCTATTCTCATCACAAAGAGTATCTCCAGTTTTTATATCTTTAAATCCGACAGCAGCTCCAATATCTCCTGATTTAATACTATTAATCGGGTTTTGTTTATTAGCATGCATTTGATATAGACGAGAAATACGTTCTCTATTATTGGAACGAGTATTTAAAACATAAGAACCTGCATCAAGCTTTCCAGAATAGACCCGAAAAAAAGCTAACTTCCCTACAAAAGGATCAGTAGAAATTTTAAAAGCTAAAGCTGTAAATGGTTCATTATCAGATGGGATTATTTTTTCTGGTGATTTTGTTTTAAGATTATTTCCTATAATATGTTCCACATCTAAAGGAGATGGAAGATATTGACAAACAGCATCTAAAATAGACTGGACCCCTTTATTTTTAAATGATGATCCACAAAGCATAGGAACAATCTTCATTTGAATAGTAGCTTTTCTCAAATCTTCAATCAACTCATTTTCTGAAATCGAATTAGGATTTTCAAAAAATTTGTCCATCAAAATATCATCGTATTCCGCGATAGCTTCAATAAGTTTTCCACGATAGTCAGCTACTATTTTTTCAAGATTGTTGGGAATAGGGATATTTTTATAAGTCATCCCATAATCATCTTCACTCCAGATTATAGCTTTATTAGAAATCAGATCCACAACACCTTTAAAACTTTCTTCGCTACCTATAGGAACTTGCAGAGGCAAAGGATTCCCACCTAATATTTTTTTTACCTGAGAACAAACATTGAAAAAATCTGCACCTCGTCTATCCATCTTATTGACGAAACCTATTCTTGGTACTTTATATTTTTCTGCTTGACGCCATACAGTTTCTGATTGTGGTTCTACTCCATCTACCGCACTAAAAATAGTAACCATTCCATCTAAGACTCTTAAGGAACGTTCTACTTCTACGGTAAAATCCACGTGACCTGGTGTATCTATAAGATTTATATCATATTTATTATTACAATATTTCCATTCACATCTCGTAGCAGCTGAAGTAATAGTAATACCTCTCTCTTGTTCTTGAGCCATCCAATCCATAGTAGAAGCCCCATCATGGACTTCACCTATTTTATGGTTGATCCCAGTATAAAAAAGTATACGTTCTGTCGTAGTAGTTTTTCCCGCGTCTATATGTGCTGCTATACCTATATTCCTAGTAAATTTAAGATCTTTCATTAGAACCTAAAATGTGAGAAAGCTTTATTAGATTCGGCCATTTTATGAGTATCAATACGTTTCTTTACGGCTAATCCTTCTTCCTTAGATGCGGCAATAATTTCTGCTGCAAGATTATCAGACATACTTTTTTCATTTCTTTTTCGTGAGTAACAGATAAGCCATTTCATAGCTATTGATATTTTTCTATATGGACTAATTTGTCTCGGAATCTGAAAAGTAGATCCTCCTACTCTCCTACTCCTAACTTCTACATGAGGCATAATATTGGTCAGTGCTTGTTTCCAAATTTCGAGCTCATTTTTATCTTTATTTTCATTCCGTTCTTTTACAATTTTCATCGCACCATAAAATATATTATATGCGAGATTTTTCTTCCCATTTTTCATTAAATTATTAACAAAACGACTAACTAAAGGGTCGTTAAATTTTGGATCAGGTAATAAAGATCTTTTTTTCAGGTTTCCTTTTTTCATCTTTTATTTCTTTTTAAGATTCAATTCATTTTTGTCAGATTTAGTTCCATATTTACTACGTGCTTGTTTTCTATCTTTGACTCCAGCAGTATCTATAGCACCTCGTAATATATGATAACGTACACCAGGCAAATCTTTAACTCTTCCACCACGAACTAAAACGATAGAGTGTTCTTGTAAATTATGACCCTCGCCAGGAATATAGGCATTAACCTCTTTTCCATTAGTTAAACGGACTCTAGCCACTTTCCGCATTGCCGAATTAGGTTTTTTAGGAGTAGTAGTATAAACTCGTATACAGACTCCTCTCCGTTGAGGACAAGAATTTAAAGCCGGAGATTTGCTTTTTTTCTTAAAAATTTCTCTTTTCTTTCTTATTAACTGTTGGATTGTTGGCATAATATTTTTTTTATTTTAAAAATCAATTCATAATTGATACTGATTCTAGAGTTAGAGCAGAATCCGTTTAATAGTCCTTAATAATAAAAGGTTCCTCTTCATCAGAATGAATATTAAGCGTTTGATATATAAATTTATATGTAGAAAGTAAAATTGGGTTTCCATTTAGGCTACATTATGTTCAAAATGAACTGAAGGCTTATTATCTGCGGTACATCTTTTTTAATTATCTGAGGTTCAATAGCTAGGACCATTCCTTCTAATAATTTTTTCCCAGATCATGTAGATTTTTTCGGCATATCCAATTTCTCCTGTCCTATTCCCTATTCGACAAGAATATATCCCACGGGATAGAGAATTTTTAGTAACCTCTATGAGTTTTTTTCGGTCTTCAGATATTTCACCTACTGCAAAAGTATAAGCATGATACCCATAATATCCATTCATTAGGACCCCACAATCTATAGACACAATATCTCCTTCAGATAAAGGTTTTTTATTGGGAATCCCATGAACTATTTGTTCATTTGGAGCATAATGTATTGGGAAAATTATAAAGTCCTAGAAAAGCTGGAATACCGCCATGATCCCGAATAAATTCCTCTGGTTGGATTTCTGAAGTTAACATTCCTAATGTTTTGGAAACCAATTGAGCACTTTCTTTAATTAGAGAGAGTTCATGGGACAACATTAGGAGGAAGAGTAAGGATTAGAGCTTTTACAGGATCCCGTTATAAGGACAAAATAAGATTTTACCACCTTAAAAAGATAATCTTTTATAATCAGTAATTTGAATATTAGAATTAAATTTTTTTACATATTCTATTACAGATAATTTATTATTTTTTATAAATTTTTGGTCCAGAAGTAAATTTTCAGCCAAAAATTTATTTAATTTTCCTTGAGAAATTTTTTCTATCATATTTTCAGGTTTTCCTTCTTTTCTTGATTGTTCTTTTGCAATTTCTTTTTCTTTATGAAGGATCTCAGGAGATAACTTTTTTTTATTTAAAGCTATGGGATTCATAGCTGCTACTTGCATAGCTAAATTTTTAGCTACTTCTTGAACGCCTTTAGGGGCAGATGATAATCCTACTAAACTAGCTATTTTATTACCATTATGAACATAAAAAGATACAAAAGAAGCTGACAGTTTTTCAAAAAAACATAAATCAATTTTTTCTCCTATTACCCCAGTTTGTTCTATAAGTTTTTCCTTAATCGGAAGATTACCTATAAATTTATTTAATAAATCATCTTTATTTATACATGAAATCGCTATTTCTGCAAATTTATTAGCTAATTGAATAAAATCACTATTTTGGGCTACGAAATCAGTTTCACAACTTAATCCGATAATTACTCCTTGTGTTTCTTCTCTATTTACTTTTGCAATAAGAACTCCTTCATTAGTCTCGCGATGAGAAAGACTCAGAGCAATTTGTTTTCCATTTATTCGTAAGATTTCAATAGCTTTTTGAAAATCTCCCTTAGATTCTATAAGCGCTTTTTTGCAATCCATTATTCCAGAACCAGTTTTTTTCCTAAGATTCTTTATTTGATTAGCAGTTATTCTATACATTGTTTTCTCGTTCTTTTTGTCTCGAAGAAATTCCTATAGCTATAGCTTCACTTATATATTTTAAAATAATTGATATAGATTTTGAAGAATCATCATTAGAAGGAATAAAATAATCTACTAATTTTGGATTCGAATCAGTATCTACCATAGCAAACGTGGTAATATTAAGTTTCTTAGCTTCTTTAAGAGCAATTTTTTCTCGAGAGATATCTATAATAAAAATGGCAAATGGTAATCGCGTCATTCCTGATATAGATCCTATATATTTTTCAAGCTTTTTTTGAGACCGATTTATCATTAATAATTCTTTTTTTGAAAGAGATTCGTAAGCCCCACTTTTCTTTTTTTTGTCAATAAGATTAAGTTTTTTAACTGTTTTACGAATAGTTCTAAAATTTGTCAGTAAACCTCCTAACCAACGTTCTGTAATATAAGGCATATTATGCTTTCTCGAAACTTCTGAGACTATGTCTTTAGCTTGTTTTTTTGTGGCTACAAAGAGTATTTTTTTACCTGAATAAACAATATTCTGTATAGCTTTACAAGCTTCCTGTAACTTTTCTATAGTTTTATAAAGATCTATAAGATAAATTCCATTTTGTTTCATGTAGATATATGGACTCATATGAGCACACCATTTCCGTGAAGAATGTCCAAAATGGACATCAGTAGATAATAATTCTTTTATATTTATTTTCGATTTCGACATTCTACATTTATTTATTTAAAATAATAAAAAAATTAACGTTTTGAGAACTGTGATTTCTTTCTAGCTTTTTTTCTTCCAAATTTTTTACGTTCTACCCCACGTGGATCACGTGTCAGTAATCCTAAAGGTTTTAAAATTCTTCTATTTTCTGAATTGATCTTACAAAGAGCACGAGAAATAGCCAACTGAATAGCTTCAGCCTGTCCGTTTAGACCTCCTCCTAAAACACGAATTTTTAAATCGAATTTATCTATATTATTAGTAAGTGAAAACGGGTGTAAAATTTTATATATTAATAACTTTTGTGGAAAATATTTTTTATAATTTCTTTGATTAATAACTATTTGACCACATCCTGGGGATAAATACAACCGAGCTATTGAAGTTTTTCTTCTTCCTATTATATGTAAAACTTCCATATCAAATTAATTAATATTCAATACTATAGGTGTTTGAGACACATGTTTATGGTTTTTACCTACATAAACATGTAAGTTTTTATAAAGTTGATTCCCTAACCTAGTTTTAGGTAACATTCCTTTAACAGCTTTTTCTAAAATCACAATCGGATTTTTATTGAATTGTTCAAAAACGCTTATACATTTTTTCCCCCCAGGGTAACCAGTATAACTGATGTATTTTCTATTTTTCCAATTATTCCCTTTTAAACTGATTTTTTCAGCATTAATCACGATAATATGGTCACCACAATTTATGTGAGGTGTAAAAATAATTTTATGTTTTCCTATTATTATTTTAGCAATAGTCGAAGCAAGTCTTCCTAAACTTTGATCTGTTGCATCAATAAGTAACCAACGTTTGCTTAGATAATATTTTGAGCCGGAATTTGTTTTAAAGCTTAAACTGTCCACAGTATATTAAAAATAAAATCATTGTTTACAAAGAAAAGCATGAGTATATATAGCATTTTCGTTTTAATTAACAAAATTAAACACCAAAATATGATAAATGACATAAAGTCATTGAGAATGACATTCTCAAATAAACACACAATAAGATAAAACCCAAATTAATGGCACAATGCTTGTTTTCTATTTTTAAAAATTTTCCAAAATGAATAAAATTATTGGTATCGATTTAGGAACAACCAATTCCTGTGTTGCTGTAATGGAAGGTAATGATCCTATAGTAATTCCTAATTCTGAAGGAAAAAGAACTACTCCATCTATGGTAGCCTTTGTTGAAGAAGGAGAAATAAAAATAGGAGATCCAGCTAAAAGACAAGCTGTTACTAATTCTAAAAAAACGATTTTTTCAATAAAACGGTTTATGGGAACAAAATTTTCGGAGATTTCTACTGAAATAAATCGGGTGCCATATAAGGTTATACAAGGTCCTAATAATACTCCAAGAGTCGATATAGATAAAAAAATTTATACTCCACAAGAAATTTCAGCAATGATTTTACAAAAAATGAAGAAAACTGCTGAAGATTATCTTGGACAGAAAGTGACTCGTGCCGTTATCACGGTCCCTGCATATTTTAATGATTCACAAAGACAAGCTACTAAAGAATCTGGAGAAATTGCAGGATTGAAAGTAGAACGCATAATTAATGAACCTACTGCAGCAGCATTAGCTTACGGCTTAGATAAAAAGAAACATGATAAAAAAATCGCAGTATATGATTTAGGAGGAGGTACTTTCGATATTTCTATTCTAGAATTAGGTGATGGCGTATTTGAAGTACTTTCTACAAATGGGGATACCAATTTAGGAGGAGATGATTTTGACGATATTATTATTAATTTCTTGGTAAAGAGTTTCCAATCTCAAGAAGGTATTGACCTTCGACAAGATCCTATGGCTCATCAACGTTTAAAAGAAGCAGCTGAAAAAGCAAAAATAGAACTTTCCTCAGGACTAAAAACTGAAATTAATTTACCTTATATTACCGCTACTTCTTCTGGACCAAAACATTTAGTCCAAACTATTACTAGAGCTCAATTTGAACAACTTTCAGATGGTCTTATTCGTCGTTCAATGGAACCTTGCAAAAAAGCATTAGAATCCGCTGGATTAGATGCAATTAAAGATATTGATGAAGTCATTTTAGTAGGTGGTTCTACACGAATTCCAAAAATTCAAGCTTCAGTAGAAAAATTATTTGGAAAAAAACCTTCAAAAGGTGTTAATCCTGACGAAGTTGTAGCTATAGGCGCAGCTATTCAAGGTGGAGTTCTTGTTGGAGATATTAAAGATGTGCTTCTACTGGATGTTACCCCACTTTCTTTAGGTATAGAAACTTTAGGGGGAATATTTACTAAATTAATAGAATCTAATACAACTATCCCAACAAAAAAATCAGAAACATTTTCTACGGCTTCTGACAATCAACCAGCTGTAACTATTCGAGTAGGACAAGGTGAACGATCTCTTTTCAAAGATAATAAAGAAATTGGCCGTTTCGATTTAATTAATATACCACCAGCTCCTAGAGGAATACCTCAAATCGAAGTAACTTTTGATATTGATGCCAATGGGATTTTAAACGTTTCAGCTAAAGATAAAGGTACTAATAGAGAACAATCAATTCGGATTGAAGCTTCTTCAGGATTAAGTCAAGAAGAAATTGAAAAAATGAAACGAGAAGCCCAAGAAAATGCTGATAAAGACAGAAAATATAAAGAAGAAATTGATAAGTTAAATGCTACGGATGGATTAATTTTTCAAACTGAAAAACAGATTAAAGAATCCGAAAACAAATTCTCAAAAGAGAATAAGAAAAAAATCGAAGAGATTTTACAACAGCTGAAAAATGCTCGTGCTTCAAAAAATTTCTCTGAAATAGACAGGACGACAAAAATTTTAACCGAGATTTGGACCAGTATTTCACAAGAATTGTATACTGCTAAAAAAAATAGCGTAAAAAATACTTACGCATCTAATACTAAGAGTCAAAATGAAAATGTTCAAGATGTAGATTTTGAAGAAGTTAAATAAATTTTTTATGGAAAAGGTCTGTTTCCAAAAATTTCCTCAAGATCTTCTTTAAAGATCACTTCTTTCTCAAGTAATTTCTGAGCTAATTGTTGAAGTTTGACACGATTATTAGCTAATAATTTATATGCCCGTTGATATTGTTCTTCAATAATTTTAGAAATTTCTTCATCAATAATTCTGGCAGTATTTTCACTATAGGGTTTTGCATATTCGGTTTGAACTGTAGAGTCATAATAAGAAATATTCCCAATACGTTTATTTAATCCAAAAATTGTTACCATAGATTGTGCTTGTTTAGTTACACGTTCTAAATCGTTTAAAGCACCTGTCGAAATCGTTTTCAATATTACTTGTTCAGCTGCCCGTCCTCCTAACATGGCACAAATTTCATCTTGCATCTGTTCAAAAGTAGTTAATTGACGTTCTTCTGGAAGATACCAAGCGGCTCCTAAAGATTTTCCCCTAGGAACAATAGTAACTTTTACCAGAGGAGCCGCATGTTCAATTAACCAACTAATAGCAGCATGCCCAGCTTCATGATAAGCTATTCTTTCTTTTTCTGCTAACTTTATTACTTTATTTTTCTTTTCAAATCCTCCAATAATTCTATCTATAGCACTTAAAAAATCTTGATATTCTATTTTTGATTTGTTTTTCCTAGCTGCTATAATAGCAGATTCATTACATATATTCGCTATATCAGCACCACTAAACCCAGAAGTTTGACGAGATAAAAATTCAATATCTATATCTGCTGCAATTTTTAATTTTTGAATATGTACTAAAAAAATTTCTTTTCTTTCATTTAGTTCTGGAAGATCTATAAAAATAGTCCTATCAAAACGTCCAGGACGTAAAAGTGCCTGATCAAGAATCTCTGAACGGTTGGTGGCTGACATCACTATAACATTAGTATTGGTATCAAAACCATCCATTTCCGTTAGTAGCTGATTCAGGGTATTTTCACGTTCTTCATTAGCTCCATTAATATTATTTGTTACCCTAGAACGTCCTATAGCATCGATTTCATCAATAAAAATAATGGAAGGAGATTTTTCCTTAGCTTGGTTAAAAAGATCTCTGACGCGAGAAGCACCTACTCCAACAAACATTTCTACGAAATCAGATCCCGAAAGAGAAAAGAACGGGACTTTAGCTTCTCCGGCAACAGCTTTAGCTAAAAGAGTTTTACCAGTTCCTGGAGGTCCCACTAATAGCGCACCTTTAGGAATTTTCCCACCTAAATTAGTATATTTATTCGGATTTTTTAGAAAGTCAACAATTTCTTGGATTTCTTCCTTTGCTCCTTCCAACCCAGCGACGTCTCGGAAAGTAATTTTAACATTATCGGTTTCGTCAAAAAGTTTAGCTTTAGACTTTCCAATATTAAATATATGTTTTCCATAACCTCCGTTTAGACGAGATAATATGAATCCCCAGAATATGACAAAGAGGAAAAAAAATAATCCGGATTCAATGACAGTTTTGCTCAAATTAGATTCGTTTTGATTCGTTGAAAGAAGAATGAGATTTAATTTATAGAGATATTTATATTCTTCAATCTTTTGAGAAAAAAAAGTAAAATTATTTATAGTTAATTCATAATGATCAAAATACGGATATAAAAGATCTTTTTGATTTTTTATATTTTTTATATTTGTTTTATAAACCCATATTCTGGCTTTAGAGTGATTTGTTATAATTATTTTATGAACTCTTTTTTCAGAAAGGATTTGAAAAAAAAAATCTTGAGAAATCTGTTGTCTTTTAAAGACAAAAGATTGAAAAATAAATATTCCCAAAATAATCAGGAAACATGATATAAAAAACAAATCTGTGGGGTTATTGGGGTTATTAAGTTTATTGGGTTTATTGGGTTTATTGGGTTTATTGGGTTTATTGGGTTTATTGGGTTTATTGGGTTTATTGTTTTGATTCATAATATTATTCCCTTAATTATTACGCCTAATTATTACGCAATATATATTTTGTTATTTTTTTTTTCTTAATTAGAAACAGAATAATAAGATTCAAAATATTTGATATAAAATAATATAATGAAAGTCCGGAAGCATAATTATTAATAAATAAAAGCATTATTATTGGCATGAAATATTTCAGAAGCCGATTATTATTTCCGTAATTATTTATATGACTAAACTTTGTATACAATATAAACGCAAATATATAAAATAAAGTAAATAAACTAACATGATTTCCATAAATCGGTATAGTCAAAGGAAGATGAAATACTGAATCGTAATAAGTTAAATCATAAGCCCAAAGAAATGATTTTCCTCGAAGATTAATAATATTTGGAAAAAATTTAAACAGTGCATAAAAAATTGGTATTTGGAAAATTGCTGGGAAAAATACAGACATTGGATTTATTCCTATTTGTTTATAAAATTCTATAGTAGCTTGTTGCTTTTGGAAAGGATCTGCATCTTTCAGTTTTTCATTCAGTTCTTCTATATCAGAACGTCTCATTTTCATTATAGCAATGAATTTACATTGCCAATAAGTAATGGGGAATAATATAAGTTTGACTATAATAGTCATTAATATAATAATTACTCCATAATTCAACTTTGTTTTTTCTAAAAATTGTAAAAGTTTTAAAAAAAAGTTTTTATTAATAGATCTAAAAATCCTCCACCCAAATGGGATAATATCTTCAAAATTATCCCCATACTTCTTAAGAAGATTATACTTTAATGGAACAAAATCCCACTTTGCCTTCCAATTAAGTTCATTATCAACTAATTCTAATGGAGAAAACATAGAACCCCATTTAATATAAAATGGTGATGTAAGTCTTTTTGATTGAATTTTCGTTGTTTGAAAAGTATTTTTAGGAAAAAATATAGTTGTAAAAAATTGTTGTTTATTAGCTATCCAATTTATTTTTTTTACTATATTTTGATCTGGTCTTATTTCACTTAAAGATTTTATTTTTTTATTCTTTCCATAAGAATAACACATTTGTGCATAATTATTTTCATAACTGTAATTTTTTTCCAACCCAATTAATTTCTGTTTACAATTAAAAAAAATAGCATTATTTATTGCGAAAGAACAAAGACCTCGACTAGTAATGGAAAAATTTACCTCATATGATTTTTCTTTCGGTAATGAATAAATATAATTTAATTCACCTCCGGGAGGAAAAATTGTTTTCATAGTTAAGATGTATTGATAGGGAGTTTCTTGCAGATTAGGGGTAAATAACCAATCATTACTATCAACTTTTTTTCCCGAAAGAGTTATAAGATTTAGACCAAAAGTGAAACTTTTCGTCTTTACTAAACGTAAGATTTTATCGTTATAAGTCTTATACTTCTTTAGAAAGATCTCACTAATATTCCCACCAAGATTAGATATTTTTACCCTAATAAGATCATTTTCTAAAATCGTTTCCCCATATTTCTTGGGAGAGAATAAAATAGTTTTATTAATATTATTTGATAACTGTATATTTTTCGACCCAATTTCATTGAAAGGCTTTTTTAAACAAAAAAAGACTATTAAGATTGAAATTATAGTCCCTATAAGTAAATAATAATCTATTTTTTGATCTTGCATAATGGAATTTATTCATTAAAAAGCTTATGCAGCTGTTATTTAAATAATCCGAAATAAAAAACCTCTTTCAAATGTCAAAAATTTGTCAAATAACCGGGAAAAAAGTTCTAATAGGGAACAAAGTTTCTCATGCTAATAATAAAATTAAACGTCGTTTTAATATTAATCTGATAAAAAAAAGATTCTTTCTTCCTAAAGAAAATAGATGGATTTTGTTAAAAATCTCTGCAGCTGGAATTAGAACTGTGAATACTATAGGAATTGAAGAGGCACTGAAACGTTCGAGGAAAAAAAGACTAATAAAATAAAATCAAAAATGGGAAAAAAAGGAAATAGAATACAAATAATTCTGGAGTGTACTGAACATAAGAAAAGTGGAAAAAAAGGGATATCTCGTTATTTTAGTACCAAAAATAAAAAAAATACGCCTAATAGAATAGAATTAAGAAAATATAACTCTATTCTAAGAAAATACACTATTCATAAAGAAATTAAATAAAATGGCAAAAACAAAAAAACCCCCGGGGTTCCAAAATAATGGATCTAAAAAAATGACAAAAGTTATACGTATGATAAAGTCAATCAAATCAAGAACTTATGTTTTTGAAGAAAAAATAGTTCCAGATAATAAAATAAATGATTTTTTTTCCACTAAATGAGAGGGTTACAAAAGTCAATGAATGTCAATCCGGGGGTCTCCTAGTAGCAGGCTACTCTTAAGACAGCCATTTATAGATCCAAAATTCCTTTGTCGATTATAAAAAGTAGGTAGGTGAAGGTATTGAAGACTTCCAAACGCCGTCTTTTTTTTATTTAATGTACCCTAATCCAGTTCTAAAGCCCACTCCGGAAATAATTCTCCCAACTGACCGTCTCATGGAATATTTTTCTTCTAACGAAAAGATGCCATTTATGGAACATCTTGAAGAATTACGAAAACATGTTTTTAGAGCTTTACTAAGCATCATTGTTGGTTTTGCTTTGGTTATAATAAACAAAAAAATTGTTTTTGATTATATTTTATTTGCTCCAGCTAGAGCTAATTTTATTAGTTATCGTCTATTCAATAAAATTGTCCGGGTTATTCATAAAAATAATCCAATGATTTTATCTCTGAATCTCCAGATCCAAAACACTAAACTTTTAGGACAATTTAATACTTATTTATGGGTAAGTTTTATCGGGGGAATCATCCTAGCTCTTCCTTATATTTTTTATGAAATTTGGAGTTTTATCCGTCCTGGACTTTCGGAACAAGAAAGAAATTATTCTCAAGGAATTATATTGTCTGCTTTAGTTTTATTTTTATGTGGTATTCTTTTTGGCTATTTTATTTTGTGTCCTCTTACTATACAATTTAGCCATAGCTTTCGTCTAAGTTATTTACCTGAAAACATTTTTGATATGTCAAATTATATTTCTATTGTAATAGATACTACTTTTTTTATGGGATGTATTTTTTTATTTCCATTATTGGTATTTTTTTTAACCCAAATCGGTCTAATTACTCCAACATTTTTGAAAACATACAGAAAACACGCTTTTTTAATTATGCTAGTGATAGCATCTGCTATCACTCCTTCAGATATAATAAGCATGTTTATTGCTACCATACCTTTAATTTTACTGTATGAAATAAGTATATATACCTCTATAATATTTTCAAATTGAATAAGATCATCTATATTTTAAAGCAATAGCCCTCCGTCTCCCCATTTCTCTTTTCATGATAATATTGCGTTTATCATAATATTTTCTTCCTTTTGCTAAACAAATTTTAAGCTTAGCACGTCCTTTATCGTTGATAAAAAGTCTTTTAGGTATTATAGTTAAATTAGACTCCTTTAGTTTCCGTTCAAGTTTTTTTAACTCTGATCTCTTTAAGAGAAGCTTTCTCTCTCTTCTAACATCATGATTAATATGTGTGCCCCATTCGTATTTTGAAATATACATATTTATAACGTAAAGCTCTTTATTTTTCATTTGACAGAAACTCTCAGAAATAGAAACATTATTCCGTCTAATTGATTTTATTTCTGTTCCTAATAACTGTATTCCAGACGTATATTCATCTAAAATCTCGTATTCAACCCGATATTTTCTATTTTCAATTTTTGTTTTCATCACAAAATTTATTCAATAACTTTGTAAACAGCTTTTATAAAAAAAATCCTTGTTTAGTAATGCTTACAGTATCAAATCTTTCTTTACAATTTGGAAACAAAATCCTTTTTGAAGAGGTAAATATTAAATTTACTAAAGGAAATTGCTATGGAATTATAGGAGCAAATGGTGCAGGAAAATCTACTTTTTTAAAAATTCTTTCTGGTGAACAAGATTACACCTCCGGAAAAATTCACATTGAACCTGGAAAACGGTTGTCGGTATTGAAACAAGACCACTCCGTTTTTGATAATTACACAGTCCTAGAAACAGTGATCATAGGTAATAAAAAACTTTATGACATTAAACAGGAAATGGATTTTCTTTATAAGAAAGATAATTTTTCCGAAAAAGATGGAATTAAAGCAGGAGAATTAGGATTGTTATACGAGGAAATGGGAGGATGGAACACAGAATCCGATGCCGCTAATTTACTCTCCAGCTTAGGTGTCAAAGAAGAAGAACATCTTAAAAAAGTAAAACATCTTAATGGAAAAGATAAAGTCCGTGTCTTATTGGCTCAAGCTATTTTTGGGAATCCTGATATTCTAATATTGGATGAACCTACTAACGATCTTGATG
The DNA here is from genome assembly GCF_000709555.1 of Candidatus Walczuchella monophlebidarum. GTDB lineage: Bacteria > Bacteroidota > Bacteroidia > Flavobacteriales > Blattabacteriaceae > Walczuchella > Walczuchella monophlebidarum. The sequence continues at coordinate 28,203 of NZ_CP006873.1, read as the reverse complement.
TTGATACTATTAATTGGTTCGAAGATTTTTTGTCTAACTATGAAAATACTGTTATTGTAGTTTCTCATGATCGTCACTTTCTAGATTCAGTATGTACTCATATTTGCGATTTGGATTTTGGCCAAATTAAGTTATTTACTGGAAATTATACATTTTGGTATCAAGCGAGTCAGCTTGCTATTCAACAACAAATGCAACATAATAAAAAAACTGAAGAAAAACGTAAAGAATTACAAGAATTTATCCAAAGATTCAGTTCGAATGTAGCTAAAGCTAGACAAGCAACTGCACGAAAGAAAATGCTAGATAAACTCAATTTCAATGAAATTAAACCTTCATCAAGAAAATATCCTGCTATCATTTTTGAACAAGAACGTGAAGCTGGAAATAAAATATTAGAGATAAAAAATCTCTCTCAATCTTTTGAAGGGAATATTATTTTTCAAAACCTATCAGTAAAGGTGAATCGTGGAGATAAAATTGCTATTCTTTCGGATAATAGCAAAGCTCCATCTATTCTTTATAAAACCCTCGCAGGAAAACTTCGTCCTGAAAGTGGAAATTTTTCATGGGGAATTACCACAAAACAAGCATATCTTCCTAGTAGTTACGAAGAATTTTTTCAAAATAATCTTAATATGATTGACTGGCTTCGACAATATGTAGAAAAGGAAGAAGAAAATTGTGAGGAATATATCCGAGGATTTTTAGGAAAAATGCTTTTCAGCGGAGATGAAACACTAAAAAAAACCCATGTTCTTTCAGGAGGTGAGAAGATGCGTTGCATGTTTTCTAAAATGATGCTACTTAAAGCTAATGTCTTGATGTTTTATGAACCTACCAACCATTTAGATCTTGAGTCTATAACCTCGCTTAACAATTCTTTAAAAAGTTTTAAAGGTACTATTTTGATTACTTCAAAAGATCAAGAATTAATTCAAACTGTTTGCAATCGCATTGTTAAAATAGAACCCCGTGGTATAGTTGAATTCCCAATGGAATATTTAAAATAAGTTATAATTTTAACCAAGAGTCCGTCTGCGTACATCCTCCTTAGGAGCTCCTGGGTGAAGATCTTTCATTGGCGTCCAAGTACTCATGAAGGGTTCCCTGTAATACGAGTAGCATCAGGTTCTTTAGTACAAGGTATGCTGCTGGTCACGGAGATAAGCTACTATAGATTATAACCAGAAGCAAGGTCAGATAGAAACAGGTCTGTATTGTAATAAATACATGGTATTGTCCTTGAATCAAATCGCTGATCCAAGCGATTCTTTTATGCTGGACTCTCTAACATTTTTTTCTCCTGCACGGGTATCAAATATGTGCTGCAGGTCTTACTCTTGGAGTAAGATCAAAGTCTTGAAGATATCGTCAAGTAATTAATACTTGTGACTATAATCAAACAGATGCCGCTACATAGCCTAAACACAAAGGACCTGTTTATCTCCGTACCAAATTTTTATAAACAGGACATTTAGTTTGGGAATCTTTAGAAGCAGCTAAAATTCTCTGATGAAGAACTTCTGGGTTGATCTCGTAGCCTAACAGTAAATGATAGATTTTGTGAAACCCATGGAATTTATGAAAAAGTTGGCCTGTAAGCCGTATTCTGTATACCCCTTTTTTTTAGAGGAACCTTTATCATTTATCTCGGATAAATGTTCCCATCTATCTCAAACTGCCTACCCCCCAACTACAATCGAGCAGATCTTTAACGTCGGTATACACGGCATTTCATCGCACAGAGTTTCCCTGATTTCACTACAGCCAAACTGTACTTTCTTTCTGTTGCACTAGTCCTCACTTTGCAGGGGAAGGGAATTACCCATTTGTGTTGCTCTCTGATGTACGGACTTTCCTCATTTAATAAAACGCGTAAAACGCGATAAAGCGACCAACTTAAAATAACCAATGGATCTTCATCAAGGAATATCGAACGAACATTATTTTTCGTCCACCCTTTATTAGCTGCTTCCTGTACCTAGTAAAAAAGCGATAGAAAAAAAGTTTCTTAACAAAATGTCTCATTTCTTTATCTGTTTGATAGATCATGCTATAGCACGTGATCTAGAATTTCTTGCAACAATATGTTACTCCAGAAATGGATTGTAAATAATAGTTTTTGGCTAATTATTTTTTTTTCTCCGTCCAATATTCGTTCTTGATCAATTATTATAATTTTTTATGTCATTGAAAAACTAAGATTTGATTCTAAATTTCTTTATTAAAAAAAGTGTAAGTAACAGGAGCAATGCTTTTTTGGAGTTGCAAAGGTATTTTGTAACGTTTTGGAATCACGCCTTCAAAAGCATCTAATCCAGCGCTTTATGGAAATAATAATTTTGAATCGATACTTCTTTGCATGAGACGGTTTTGCTCCCATGCAGAAAAACTTTATACGAAAATAATTCATTCATTCATTCATTCTTTCTTTCTTTCTTTCATTCTTTCTTTCAGAGAACTGGTTGATCCAACCGAAAAATAACTCTTGGATGTGATAGCGCTGTCAAATTCATCGAGTATATGATGAAATTCGACTAGTGTAGATTTCTTTTTGTTGGTACATTATAGAAAATATTCTTCACTTAAACGTCATATAATTGTTTAAATGCATTATTCTCAACAAATTCCTAACTACGGGTACACATTTCTATTGGCAGCTATAGCCGACAGAGCTTCTACCCATTGTCTTAATTTTAAAAAGATCATCTGCTTGCAAAACTCATTTTCGCATCCTGCAACCCAGCATTTAGAAAATTTAATTACTCCGTAAGCTTAGAATAGCTGGTGGTCTACCTACTTTTCTTTATTAGGATGACCATGGGAAGAATACAAAGTAATAACGTCTACTCCTGCTTTCACTATATCCCAAGCGTTAGGATAATTTACAATATCTTTCATATGTAGGAAACCTTTATAACGAGGAACCAAGATATATTTATAGGCCTCGTTAAGAGTGGAATGACGAAATATACCATTTATAGCCTCCTTATCCTCAGGAACGAGATCCATAGCAGCACTGCCTAATATAGGGATTATTAAAAAACATCTTGAAAAAAAAAAGATTTATATTTATATATAATAAAGGGGTTGAAATGGTTTTGACAGCAAGCTAAATAAGTAAGTAAGCATACCGTGTAACGTGAGGTAAACACGAAAATCTAGCGTCACAAAATATAACCGGCGAAGAAAACTATGCTCTTGCTGCTTAAGTAAAAATTTAAAGCCACGTCGGCATAATCTGCCGAAGCAAGATATCTCTCAGAAATTACGCTTTATAATTTCTGATTAAGAGGTACCGTAAAATAAAGCTAGGAAAGTTAGTTCCTTTGAAAACTTTCTGAAATTTTCATTTAAAAGGATAATTCCTCAATAGAATGCTCCTCTTCTATTGTAGGTTTCCAAGAGGAGATAAGTATGTAGAAATCTTACAAATTACTTGTATGGACGCGGGTTCGAATCCCGCCAACTCCACAATAAATATACCCATGTTTATATTTATAACTATTAACTATAAATAATAAAATCTAAATTCAATATGAATGAACATGTTCCTTCGCATTTTATTGAAGAAATTATTGAAAATGATCTTAAAAAATCTGTTTCTAGAGAGAATTTACGATTTCGTTTTCCACCTGAACCTAATGGTTATTTACATATAGGTCATGCTAAAGCAATTTGTCTCAATTTTGAACTAAGTAGAAAATACGGGACGTCTATAAATTTACGGTTTGACGATACAAATCCAACTAAAGAAGGTCAAAATTATGTAAATTCGATAAAAAAAGATATTCTTTGGTTGGGTTTCAAATGGGATAAAGAATGTTATGCATCTGATTATTTTGAACAACTTTATCAATGGGCTAAAAAACTCATCTGGAAAGGAAAAGCTTATGTAGATGAACAATCTCAAGAAGTCATCCTAGCACAAAGAAAAACACCTTTTGAAGCTGGCATAGAAAGTCCTTATAGGAGAAGATCTATAAAAGAAAATATAGAGTTGTTAGAACGAATGCGAGCTGGAGAATTTGAAGAGGGTCAGTATGTATTACGTGCAAAAATTGATATGAACTCTCCAAATATGAATCTTCGTGATCCTATTATGTATAGAATCTTAAAAAAATCTCATCACCGTATAGGTAAAAAATGGTGTATTTACCCTACTTATGATTGGACGCATGGTCAATCAGATTATATTGAACAGATATCGCATTCACTTTGTTCAATAGAGTTTGAAAACCATCGCCCTTTATATAATTGGTATCTTGATCAAATATATGAAGACGGTAAAATAAAACCTAGACAATGTGAATTTTCAAGACTTAATCTTAGTTATACCATTATGAGTAAACGTAAATTACAACGTCTTATAGAAAAAAAATATGTTCAAGGATGGAATGATCCTCGCTTGCCAACTCTTAGCGGGTTCCGTCGTCGTGGTTATTCTCCAGAAGCTATACGAGAATTTTGTAATAAAATAGGTGTTACTAAAAGGGATAATGTAGTTGACATTTCTTTACTTGAATTTAGCATACGCAAACAACTTAATAAAACGGCACCACGGGTAATGGTTATACTTGATCCTATCAAACTCGTTATTGAAAATTATCCTCCAAAATATGGAATACGAAATCTTCCTTTTTCAAAAAGACTCTATATTGAGAGAGAGGATTTTATGGAAGTAGGGTCTAAAAAGTTCTTTAGGTTATGTCTTGGGGGAGAAGTTCGTCTTAAAAACGCTTATATTATTAAAGGAATTAGCGTGATAAAAGATTATGAAGGTAAAATTATAGAAGTTCACTCTTTTTATGATTATAAAAGTCTCTCAGGTAGCAATACCAAAGAAAGTTTACGAAAAATAAAAGGAACGTTACATTGGGTATCGTCTGAACATTCAATAAAAGTCGAGGTAAGATTATATGATCGTTTATTTTCTGTCCCATTCCCAGACGGGAATAAAGAACGAGATTTTATGGATTTTATCAATCCGAATTCTTTAAAGGTTGTTCAAGGCTATGGAGAACCTTCTTTAAGAGAAGCAAAAAAAGGTAATATTTTTCAATTTCAAAGATTAGGTTATTTTTGCGTGGATCCAGATACTTATAAAGAAAGAATTATTTTTAATAGAACTGTAACGCTTAAAGATAGCTGGAAGAAAGTCAAACAATAATATCTCCTTATATAATCTCTCGCACTTTTTCAACAATTTCAAAAATGGTAAATGGAATCCCCTGTATTTTAGAAAACGGAATAGCATCAATTAAAAATTGATCCCGAATAATATGAATCAGTTGACCATTATTAAGTTCAGGAATCAGCACTTTTTTAAAATTTTGCAAAATAGTATCTAGGCCGTTAGGCAGGGGATAAATATATTCTAGATGGGAGTGTGAGACTGATTTTCCTTCAGATAAAAGGATTTTTATTGCAGCACGAACAATTCCGTAAGTAGAACCCCAACTCAATATCAGAAGCTTTCCAGTTTTTTTACCAGAATCGATCCTTGGTTTAGGCCATTTTTTTTTAATAAAATCAATCTTCTTTTGTCTTAACTTCACCATTTTTTCATGATTTTTAGGATCATATGATATATTTCCTGTTTCATCTTCTTTTTCTAGGCCACCTATTCGGTGTTCATATCCTGCCAACCCTGGTTTAACCCAACGCCTTACCCCAATTTCATCACGTTGGTAAGGACTATAGTTTTTTGAATTTTTTAAAAAAGGTGGACATATAGTATCCAATTGATAGGTTTTTGGAAAACGCCAAAGTTCTGAACCATTAGCAAGATAACCATCGCTAAGTAAAATGACTGGAGTCATATGTTCTATAGCAATTTTTGCCGCGTAAAAAGCTACTGTAAAAGCACGTGAAGGAGAAGAAGGAGCTAACACAGGAATCGATACTTCACCATGACATCCATAAATCGCTTGAAGAAGATCAGATTGTTCAGTTTTAGTAGGTAACCCGGTAGAAGGACCCCCACGTTGTACATTGATAATTACTAAAGGTAATTCCAGCATAAATGCTAAACCTAATCCTTCCTGTTTTAAAGCCATTCCAGGACCTGAAGTTCCAGTTACCCCTAAATCCCCTGCATATGAAGCCCCAATAGCTGAAGTAATTGCAGAAATCTCATCTTCTGCCTGAAAACTTTTTATCCCCAAGTTTTTGTAAGAGGCAAAATAATTAAGCAAATCTGAAGCAGGAGTTATAGGATATCCCGCATAAAATAGATTGAGACCAGCTTGGATAGCTGCAGTAGCTAATCCTAATGTTATAGATTGGTTTCCAGTAACATTTCTATAAATCCCTGAAGGACGATTAGATGATTTTACTATAAAACGTTCGGTTTCACTTATTTCTCCGAAATTATAACCCGCCCTCAATACATTTAAATTAGCTTGTAGAAGTTTAGTATTCTTTTTAAAGATCTGTTTAAGACAATATTCAGTATATCCTAAAGGACGACTATAGAGCCAATAGATAAAACCCAATGCAAACATATTTTTAGCCACTTCCTTATCTTTCTGACTTATGTTAAAATTTTGGAGTAGTTTATGACTATGTCCTATCATATCAAGTGGGTATACATCATAATCATATAATTCTTTCAATGGATCAACATCTGGGGTATAACCTGCTAATTGCAGACTTTTTGAAGTAAATCCCATAGTATTGGCTATAATTTTTCCCCCTTTTTTAAGAAATGGAAAATTCTTCTTTAACGCTGCTGCATTCATTACAACTAGGACGTCAAAGAAATCGCCTGGAGATGTTATTTCTACACTCCCAAAGTGGATTTGAAAACCTGAAATACCGGCAAGGGTATCACGAGGAGCACGTATTTCAGCAGGAAAATCGGATAAAGTACTAAGATTATTTCCTAGAAAAGCTGAAGTGTTAGTAAATTGTCTACCGATGAATTGTATCCCATCACCAGAATTACCGGCAAATAATATCGTAACTTGTTCAAGTATTTTTTTAAAAATCATTAATAGAATTTATTTGGGGAATATAAATGACGATGATATCTGGTACTTGAATATCTATTAATAAGTTGTTTTTTATAAGCTTCCCAATCAACAATTCTTTTCCTAGCCGATTCAATAGCAGTAATCAATCGCTTATCCAAAGGTTTGGGTATGCCAAAACAAATATTTTTTTTTGTTGTTGTAAGCAGTACAAACTTGCTCAGAAGATTTAGCTAGTTTTGCTAGATCTGGAAATCCTAATACGTTGTTTCCCTGATCTACAATAGCATAACATCTAGTTGGCTAGATCATAATTAATCTCAGGGATAGGAAAGACTTATAAAGACATCTGCAACAGCTTCTTCCAAAGTCCTAATAGGAGAATTCTTGTTGACGAATGATCGCAGTGGGGAATTCCTAACTTTTTATAAATACGTGTCCAGTAAATAGCTGAGCACCATGACCTGAAATTATTGCGGTCCCATGTTAATCGTCAGGTTAAGACAGCGTTCTATTTAAAATGCTTCTGGTGCTGAATAGCCTTTGAATAAATTTCTATATCAAATACATCAATTATTTTGAAAAGCTAACGCTCCGAGACCAAGTACAGAAGTTACGTTGCTACTCGAAGAGATTTGTGTTTCCTGCTGGAAAAGAACTGTGATATTCTAAAGAGTCCTCTAACTTTTTCATAAAAAAGAATGTCCTTTCGGATGAAAATTTCCACCATGGAACCTAGGACAATAGAAAGAATTTTGTTAACCCCAGCTATAGAACCAATGCTCATTATATTTTCCATATAATATTTTTTTCAACAAAGTATTTTTTTCCTTTAGATTCCCATCTCATAATGAGTATGTAACATCCTTTTTGTAGCATTTTTCTCGGAATGAGTACTTCACCATATATATTCATATCCAAGGATCTTTGGACATCCAAACCTTTGTTTGAAGGTCTCATCAAATTTAATTGCCCCATGGTATTTTCATAACTGAATTTTTTTGGAAAACAAATTTTGATACCTATTGGTAATACTTTTATTGAAACTGTTTCATCTAAAGCATTGGCATTATTTCGTTCATCGATAATTTCTTGATATTTCATTTCATCTTCGTAATACCTATCTGAAACGAGTTCACTCTCTACGTTTTTTCTTATAAAGGAAATATATATTATGAAAATCATAAAGCATATCAAAGCAATAGATAAACCAATTCCCCAATGAATCCGCACCTTCATTTTTGTTTCAAAAATTTAACCGGAATAAATGATTACAATTTTTATCAGTCTTCTTCCCAAATAACTTTTTTTCCTTGAGGAGATTTTCCGATAGTGGATTTGTTCCGGTTTTTATTTATAAAGTAAACATAACTAGCAATTTTTTGTATATCATTACCTTTTATCTCTCCAGATGCTCCGAAATCTCTCATAGTTGGATTATTTTTACTTCCGTACCAGATAATATGAAAAATATTTTTATATAAACTTTTTTCTTCTTTATTAATCCAGTAATCGTCGGTTAGATTAGGCCCTATGTTCCCTGTGCCGTCAGCTTCATGACAAGTAGCACAATTTTCCTTAAAAAGGTTCTTTCCTTCTTCTATCAGATTCTCATCAAATAGAGAAGTTTCTAAAGTAGCTTGAGGACGTTTTTTTTCATAGGATTGGATTTCTGATAATTGCTTTTTGTAAAAAAAATCATATTCCTTCTCAGGATGAGAAAAATCAGTAAATATATAAGCCAGAAAATAAATGGCTGCATATATAATAGTGATATAGAACAACTGAACCCACCATGATGGAATATTATTATCGAGTTCTAATATTTCATCAAATCCATGGTCTATGACAGGTCCGTCATCTTTCGATTCTAGAAATCCACTTCTATAAATTCTTCCCCAAAAATTGAATTGATTTTTTTCTATAAGTCTTTTTCGTTCTTCTTTGGGGAGAAAAGAAATCTTTTTATTGGAAATTAATTTGTTTATCTCTTCCAAAATCACAAGTAATATTATAGAAATTATGATAGTGGACAATGAAATAGGATGCCATGAAAGATTTCCGGAGGAAAAAACATAAAAGACGAAAGCTATAATAGAAATCCCAAAAGGGATGCTTATAAAAGCGGGCAATCTAGGTTTCACTATAGATTTGTTTCATTCTCCTCAATAGGGAGATTGTTTATATCCTTGTAATAATTCTTAGGTTTTCGATAAACTATAAATACAGTTAAACAAAAAACTAAAAAGAACAATACTAAGACGAAGGATTGGAGTAAATCTGCATAAGGAACTCCTGTAAGAAAAAATTCTATCATCTTTCTATGGATTTAATATCCGTTCCTATTTTCTGCAAATAGGCAATTAAAGCTATTATCTCCCTATTTTCAAGAGGGATAAAACTTTTTCCTTCTTTTTTCTTTTGATATAAAATTTTAGGTTTAATCTCAGGAGATTCATTGTAAATATTTGTCACAATTTTAGCTGCCTGTGCAGCCATATTTTTCTGCGATTGTGTAATATCTTTAGCAGTATATGGGACACCTAGTTTTATCATCGTCCGCATCTTATTTATAGTAGATTCCGTATTTAACTTACGGAAAATCAACCAAGGATATCGAGGCATAATAGATCCAGGAGAAGTAGATCTAGGGTTATACATATGTTTTAAATGCCAAGAACTGGGATTCTTACCTCCTTCTCTTACTAAATCGGGACCTGTACGTTTGGAACCCCAAAGAAAAGGATGATCGTAAACAAACTCTCCGGCTTTAGAATATTCACCATAACGTACTACTTCATCTCTGAAGGGTCTAACTATCTGTGAATGACATGCATTACAACCTTCACGGATATAAATATCTCTCCCCTCTAATTCTAGAGGACTATAAGGTTTAACACTTGATATTATCGATCTATTAGATTTAATTATTAACGGAGGGATGATTTCTACTATGCTTCCAATAGATACTACAATGAGAGATAATATAGTAAACTGAATTGGTTTTTGTTCCAACCATGTCTGATTTTTAAAGTTTATTTTGTTGAAATTATCTCTGAAAGAAACAGCTGATGCGGGTTCATTTGCAATAAATCGTCCTATTCGGATAGTCCTATAAATATTATAAGCCATTATGACAACTCCTGTAAAATACAGTATTCCACCTATAAACCGAAGTTTGTAAAAAGGAACTATAGCTGTTACAGTATCAAGAAAATTTTTGTGCACAAGTGTTCCGTCCGGATTGAATTCTTTCCACATAGTAGCTTGTATAACAGCTCCACAATAAAGCGGAATGACATAAAAAATTATCCCAATAGTCCCAATCCAGAAATGTATATTCGCTAATGTTGTCGAATATAATCTAGTATTCCATAATCGCTTAACTAGCCAATAGATAACTCCAAATGCCATAAATCCGTTCCATCCCAAAGCTCCTATATGGACATGTGAAATTATCCAGTCTGAAAAATGTACGATGGAATTTAATGTCTTAGTAGCCAGCATGGGACCTTCGAAAGTAGCCATTCCATAGCAAGTAACTGATACGACAAAAAATTTTAGGATTGGATTCTCTCTGACTTTATCCCATGCACCACGCAGCGTGAGCAAACCATTGAGCATACCTCCCCAAGATGGTGCGATTAACATAATGGAAAAAATTGTTCCCAGCATCTGTGCCCAACCGGGCAGAGAGGTATATATTAAATGATGAGGACCTGCCCATATATAAACGAAAATTAGGGACCAAAAATGAATAATAGATAATTTATAAGAGAAAACAGGCTTTCCCGAAGCTTTAGGGATAAAATAATACATCAACCCAAGTATAGGCGTGGTCAAAATAAAAGCAACAGCATTGTGACCATACCACCATTGGACCAATGCATCCTGGACTCCGGCATAAATCGAATAGCTCTTAAGAGAGTTCAGAGCGATAGGAATCCCAATATTATTAAAAATGTGCAATACGAGAACAGCTACCCAAGTCCCCAGGAAAAACCATATTGAAACGTACATATGTTGTACTCTTCTTCTTAAGAGTGTACCAATAAGATTTACTCCGTAAATACACCATACTATAGCAATTAGGATGTCTAAAGGCCATTCGTGTTCAGCATATTCTTTACTGGTATTTATTCCCAGGAGATAAGTAATCCAGGTGAGTCCAATCATAAGTTGCCATCCATAAAAATGAATCCAACTTAGCGCATCGCTGAACATTCTTGTTTTCAATAAACGTTGTAAAGAATAGTAAGAGCCTGTAAAAATTAGATTTCCTACAAAAGCAAAAACAACGGTATTAGTATGAAGCATTCTCCAACGTCCATAACCTAACATCCCGAAAGAATTCTTAAGATGTTCTTTTAAAACAAATTCAGGAAGCTGAGGATAAAATAACATTAAGGCAATAATTAAACCTGCTATGAATCCTACAAACATCCAAAAACCAGTAGCATAAAGAAAGGCCTTTACTATGCGATTATCATAATAAAATTTCTGAATTTTCATTCGATTTCTTTCCCATCCTCAGAAGCAAAATCGTCCATAAGAAGTCGGATAGCAGGAGATTCATCTTCGGAAAATTGGCCCTTTATTACACTAATAATGAAAAGAACAAGAAAAATTAGACCTAAGGATACGCTAACTAATATCATTAAAATCAACACGTCCATATAATACTATATCTTCTTCCAAAACCTCTTTAACCACCACGCATATATCCAGGTCGAAAATGTGGAAAACATTACTATAGACATAGAACTAAATGGCATCAAGATAGCGGCGATTACGGGTTTAAGAGTTCCAGTTACAGCAAAAGATAATCCTATAAGATTATAAAATAAGCTAATAAGAAAAGAACTTATCACCAATTTCAGGCTTGTTCTAGATAGTTTCATCAAATAAGGAATCCGATCGAATTTATTAGCTTGCATAAGTACATCACAATTGGGGTAAAAACTATTTACGTGCTCCACAACTGCTACACCTACATCACTCTTCTTGAGTGCCCCTGCATCGTTCAGTCCATCTCCAAACATCATGACACGTTTTCCGCTTTTTTGTAAGCCACTGATGTAATCTAGTTTTTGTTGTGGATTCTGCCAGAAAAGCATTTCACTCCCTACAGGTAACAACGATTGTAAAAAGGTTTTTTCAGCATTATTATCTCCAGAAAGAATCGAAAGTTTATAACTCTTAAGATCCCAAAATACCTCTTTTATACACAACCTATAACGATGATAGAATACAAAAGATCCCCAAATTTTTTCATTTATAGAGAAAAATACTTGTGTCCTTTTATTTAAAACACCTACATAATCGTCTGATCCTACTTTGACAAGATTATCATTTACATAAGCTTGTAACCCATTTCCTGGAATTTCTTTAAAATCGTGTATTTGATATACATCTTTTTCGTTTATATGTTTATATATCGAACAACTTAGAGGATGTTTTGAATGTCTAAGCAAAGAAGCTATAGAGATACGTTTACCTTTATCAAGAGGTGTACCACTATAATCTATATTAGTTCCTTCGCTTTCAGTTAATGTCCCTGTTTTATCAAAAACCAATTCTTCAATTGAAGCTATCCGTTCGATTGTATGTATATCCTTCACATAAAACCCGTCGAGGGAAAGAATCCTCATTATATTCCCAAGAGTAAAAGGAGTCGAAATTGCTAATGCACAAGGACAAGCTACAATCAGAACCGTGCAAACAGACTGAAACAGATTTTCGGGATTAGTATAATACCAATAGATTCCTGTCCCAGCAGCAATCCCTAGAACAGCTAATGTAAAATAAGAGCTCCAGGTATTTACTAAATTATCTAGATATACTTTAGAGGTCTTAAATACTTGATTTCTCCACAACCTTGTTAATCGACTTTGTTCTATCTTTTTAACAACTTCAATTTCAATAATTTCTCCACGTTGACGACCACCTGCATAAATCCGTTCTCCAACTTTTCTTGATCTCAACCTCGTTTCTCCAGTAATAAAACTGTTATCTATGATAGCTGAACCTCTTATAAGTATGGAATCTGCTGGGACAATTTCCTCATTACGGATAAGAATTCTATCTCCTATTTTTAAATTGGAGAGCAAAATGTTTTCTTCTTTACCATTATGACATCGGATAACAGCAATCGGATAAAATGATTTATAATCTCTGTCAAAAGCTAGATAACGATAAGTTATCATCTGAAAAACACGTCCAAGCAACATGAAAAATACCAGTCCACTCAGACTGTCGAAATATCCCGAACCAAAACCTGTCAATACTTCATAAATACTTCTAAAAAAAAGCGATAGTATGCCCAAGGAAATAGGAAGATCGATATGTATTTTTTTTTGTAGGACAACAGCATGATAGGCAGTTTTGAAAAAATCCGTAGCTGAATAGAATATTACCGGGAAAGAAAGAAAGAACATTAATAAATGAAAAAAATGCTGCTTTTTTTCAAGCCAAAGGTCTTCATTTGACCACAAATATTCTGGAAAAGCTAATAACATTGTGTTAGCAAAGCAAAAAAAAGATACCACCACTTTACAAAAAAAGTGACGGGAATAAAAAGTTTCTTTTTTTTCAACACTCTCAAGAGAGAGTATTGGCTTATATCCCATACTGTTGAGAAAATAGGCTAATTCACTTAATTTGAGTTTTTTCTTTTTAAAAATTACTTGTATGGTACGTGTACCAAAATCTACTGTTGAATGAATAATATTCGGTTGGACTTTAGGAAGATTTTCCAAAAGCCATATACAAGAACTACAATGAATTGTCGGAATAAAAAATCGGACTGATGTATTTTTATCATCATCAAAATCGACTAATTTTTCTCTAATTTGATGGGTATCAAGAAAATAAAAATTATAAATATTTTTTTCATCAGGAGAAATTCCTGGAGACTGATTAAGTTCATAGAATTTCTCTAATCTGTATTTATGTAAAATTTCGTATACGCTTTTACACCCCTTACAACAGAAAACTTTCTCATCAACTTTGATTTTGTCGACAACTTCTTTATTACAGTGAAAACATCGATTAGATAACATTATAATATTACTAGTAATATCTAGCGTTTCTGATGCAATATTTTTATCTGATTAAAAAGCATCTGTTTCAATTCTGAAATACCTATCCCCATCTTAGCAGAAAGAAATACAGTTTTATTAGAATATTTCATACAGGAATTATGTTTCCACTCTTGGAATGTAAGATTATTTACAGTATCAATCTTGTTAAAGACCATTAGAACTGGTTTATCAATTATTCCTATTTCAGATAAGGTATCTCGTACTATATGGATATGTTCTTCGAAACTCTCATGAGAAATATCTATAACATGAAGTAAAATATCGGATTCTCTTACTTCATCTAGTGTCGATTTGAAAGATTTTATAAGTAGGGTGGGTAATTTTCGTATGAAACCTACTGTATCGGTTATTAAAAGGGGAATATTCCCAATTACTGTTTTTCTTACAGTAGTATCTACTGTGGCAAAAAGTTTATTTTCAATGAAAACAGTAGACTTACTCAGAATATTCATTAAGGTAGATTTTCCAACATTAGTATATCCTATAATAGCTACCCTAATAAATTTATTCCTATGTTTTCTTTGAATAGACATTTGGGTGTCAATACTAAGGAGTCTTCTCCTAAGGGATCCTATACGATCACGTAGGATTCTCCTATCAGTTTCTAGTTCGGTTTCTCCTGGACCACGAAATCCTATACCACCACGCTGTCTTTCTAGATGAGTCCACATTCGTGTCAACCGAGGTAAAAGATATTGATATTGTGCCATTTCGACTTGAGTACGAGCATAGTAAGTCTTTGCACGGTTATAAAAAATATCTAGAATGAGTTGTGTACGATCAATAATAGTACATTCAATATATTTTCTAATATTTTTTAGTTGTCTAGGAGAGAGTTCATCATCAAAAATGATAGTATCTATGGAATGTGTTTTTACGTATACAACGATGTCTTGCAATTTTCCATACCCTATAAATGTTTTTGTATCTGACCTAAATGTTTTTGTATCTGACCTAAATGTTTTTGTATCTGACCTAAATGTTTTTGTATCTGACCTACATACTCTTTGAAAGAAAATAGCACAAACCTCTATCTTTGCCGTTTCTGCCAATAAGTTAAGTTCATCCAAATATTCTTTAGATTTATTTTTTCCTTGTTCTGTAGTAATAAGACCGATGAGAACAGCTCTTTTACATTGCCTATATTTGTTTTCAATCATATAATGATTTTAAGTCTTAGACTAATCGAAACTTAACCCTTAATTATTTCTAAAATAAATAGTCAAGGGAACTCCTTTAAAATCAATTTGTTGTCGTAACTTATTTTCTATAAAACGTTTATAATTTTCTTTTATATCTTTTGGTTTATTAGTGAAAAAATAAAATTTCGGGGTCTTAGTAGGTAACTGAGTACAATACTTTATATTTAGATGTTTACCTCGAATGGTAGAGGGAGGCGTAGCATGAATGATGGGTAATATTAATTCGTTTAAACATTTGGTTTTTATTTTTTTACCCCGATTCTTATATACTTTCAACGCGGTTTCAAGAGTTTTTGAAATTCTTTGTTTTGTAATAGATGAAATAAATAAAATAGGGACATCATTAAACGGGGCAATTTTGTTTTTAATTATCTTTTCATACACACTCAGTGTATAATGATCTTTTTCGATCATATCCCATTTATTTACTAGAATAACTATTCCCTTTTTATTTTTTTCAATAAAACGAAAAATATTCATATCCTGTACTTCCCATCCTCTTTGAGCATCTATCATCAGGAAACAAACATCAGAATTTTCGATCGCACGGATAGCCCGTATTACAGAATAAAATTCTATATTTTCTCTAACTTTAGATTTTTTACGAATCCCAGCAGTATCTATTAATATGCATTTGATACCAAAACGGGAATAGTGAACTTGGATAGCATCACGTGTTGTTCCAGAAATCTCGGTAACCACATGACGTTCCTCTCCTAATAAGGTATTAATAAGAGTAGATTTTCCAACGTTAGGTCGTCCTACTATAGCTATTTTTGGGAGTGTTTCCAAACAGGATTCCTTTGTATAGCTTTTTTGAAGCATAGTTCCAAGTTTATCTAAGAGTTCACCACTACCACTACCACTAATCGCTGAAATACAATAATAACATTCGAATCCAAGAGCATAAAACTCTAGAGTCTTCGGGATATATTTAACGCTATCTACTTTATTAACAACTAAAAGAATTGGTTTATGAGATTCACGTAATAATTGAGCTAACTGATAATCTTCGTTCATAATCCCTGATTTAACATCTACCATAAAAAGAACTATATCAGATTCTTTTACAGCTATAACGACCTGTTTTTGTATTTCTTCTAAAAATTTATTTTTAGAATCAGTAATATAACCCCCCGTGTCTATAACAGTAAATAGACGTCCGTTCCATTCTAAAATCCCATAATGTCTATCTCGTGTTACCCCACTAATAGAATCTATAATGGCGTCACGACTTCCTAAAAACCGGTTGAAAAGAGTAGATTTTCCAACATTAGTCCGACCTACTATAGCAATAATAGGATGCATATACAGAGATTTAATATTCCATTTTTTTATCTTCTTGTCCAAATTTTGCGATTTGGTATAGCCAAAAAATTAACATAGAGAAAGCTATTATTATAAATAGAACATTCGGAATGTTCCCTAACCAACAAATTATATAAAAAAAATTAGTCATTAAAGAAAGGTTTGGAGAATATTTTTTTAGGCGCAAGGTTAACGTCTAATGTAGAGCCATATGCGCAGTGATATCTAGTTACTTCCCACTACTGTGCCTCATTCATTATTTGATTTTGTTTCCTCAGTCTTAGAAATCTTTTCGGCTTCCCGTGAGGATTTTATAGATAATATTAGCGTATCATTAGGATGTTGAATCCTATACCTATCTGTTAGGATGTCTTTCACCAATATTTTTCCCCCTATACCTATAGAGGTAATGTCAATTTCTATATAATCAGTCAAATTTTTTAAAAGAGTTCTGATCTTAAGTTTTCTCATAGTTATATACAGTTGTCCACCTTGTGCTATAGATCTTCCTATGATTTTTACTGGTATCTCTACAACGATAGGTTTGTTCTCTTGTAGTTTAAGAAAATCTGCATGTAAGATCATATCGGATATCGGATGAAATTGAACATCCTGAAGAATTGTTTCAATTCTTCCTCCCTCTTTCCATTCAATGATTACTGTATATGTATCAGGTGTATTAACAATATGTTTTAATATGGATAGAGGAGTGGAAAAATGAAAAGTTTCTCCATTACTATACACAACACAAGGAACCTTACCAATCTTACGTAAGGATCTAGTGAATTTTTTTCCTACGTTGTTTCTTTTTTCACCTTGGATGGTTATAGATTTCATATGAAAAATAATAGATTATTTATTGTGTATAAGATATTGCATCGGCAAAAAGAGCAGCGCAAGATAGAACTTTTATCTTACATGAAGAAATTCTCTTAATAGAGAGACTATCAGTAACTACTAACTCTTCAAGACAAGAAGAGATTATTCTTTCATAAGAATTTCCTGAAAGGACTGGATGAGTAGCTAGAGCACGTACGCTATTTGCACCTTGTTCTTTTATCAAGTCAGCTGCCATAGTTATAGTTTCTGCCGTATCTACTATATCATCAATTAATATGACATGTCTACCTTTCACCTCCCCAATGAGGTGGATGCTGGCAATCTTATTGGACTTTGTTCTTTCCTTATAACAGATTACCCGGTCAGCATTCAAATCATTCGCATAGTTTTTTATTCTATTAGCTCCTCCTATATCTGGAGTAGCTATAGTAATATTTTGTAAATTAAGATCTTTGACATATTTAAGAAAAATCTTAGAGGCATATAAATGATCTATAGGAATTTTAAAAAAACCAAGGATTTGCTCGGCATGTAAATCCATAGTTATTACTCGTGTAGCTCCTGAGGCTTCTATAAGATTAGTAACGAGTTTAGCTCCTATAGGAGAACGAGATTTGTTTTTCCGGTCTTGACGAGCCCAACCGAAATAAGGAATTACTAATATAATCTCCTTAGCTAATGCACGATTAGCGGCATCGCACATTAAGAGAAGTTCCATTAAATTATCTGCCGGAGGCACCGTTGAACCAATAAGAAAAACGCGCATTCCCCGAACTGATTGTACTAACGATGGCTCATACTCCCCGTCTTCAAACTCAATCAAATTAATATCTCCTAATGATTCACCATATAATGAAGAAATTTTCTTAGATAAATCTTTACTGTTTCTTGTAGAGAACAAAATCGATTTGTTTGACATTATAGATTTGTTTGACATTATCAGATAGAATTTTTCTAATATAAAAATAAAATGTTTTCTCTCTATAGAGAATATTTTTACTTTGACACAATGCAATATCTCCGTTGTGTCTTTTTTCCTTCTATGCAATACTTTTCTTCTTTAAAAACATATACATCATCCTTCAAAGAGGTAATTCTACATAAATTCCCATTTAGGAACTCCAGATATCATCCTATAAAAACTTCAACCAATAAACTGTTCGATGTATTTTATTTGCATATACTTTATTGAATCACGTTCTGCTTCAGTAGCTAAATATTCTCTATTACTAACAGAAACACATTTGTCTCCGACGATGAGAAATTATATCATAATACCTCCTCCAATATTCTGAGTCGAATATTTTGCTTTACTCATAATACGCATAATTATAGAATTCCTATTTTTTTCAATTAAGCTTATAGCCTAAAGGTTTTATAAATTGATTAATAATTTTTTACTTTGTTTATTTAAGTTTAGAAATTCTATTTACAATTGATAAAACCATTTTTGACACGTTCATTTCTTAATCTTTTAGCTAATCGGTGAAGTTTAGTAATTTCTTTATAAAAAATTCCTATAGAAAACGAAATACATTTTTTAACTTCTTCATAAGTAAAACGATAATCATAACAAATAACTGTTTTTCCAATCACTGAGGACGCATAGGTCTACTAAATAAACTGATATAGCGCGATTCTAAGCTTCTTTATCAAGAAGACTACCTTCTTTTATATAATAAGAAACGTAAGCAATATGTATCCCAATTTAACAGTGTTTCTAAAAATCTTGAGAGGATCAATAGTAAAAGTTGTTACGCAGATCTTTTCTCCGTTCTTTCCAAAGGAATTTTTTTAGTCAAACAACCGTCTATTCAGTTTTCTTATCATCCTAATATTTCGTATACCAATTTAATAATCTAACGATGACTTAACAAACGGGTTTCGCTCTATTAATATTTTTTTAAGGAATATATATGTCTACATGTGATGACTTTTTATCCGCTATCCACATTTTTCATTCTAATTTAAGTGTTCCTAAAAAAAGTTATTTTTTACGTTCTACAAAAGCAGAACCCGATGGTTTTAGAGTCCTTCTAGAATTTTGATCCTCATATTTTATATATTCGTAATTAATTCCCTCCACGAATAGAACTTCTGTATCTATATAGGCTTTTCATCCTCCTATGCAGTCTCTAGTAAATGATGTCCTCATGCTCGTTAATGAACCCCCATTAATTTATTTATGAAAAATATGTCTTAACCGCTTATAATAAAAGTTGCTTCTATTCATGATGTGCGTTTCCAAGTATACTTTATTGATAATGAAAACGCTAAAGGTGTTAAATTGGATGGAATAAAAGTATATTGAAGATCCTTCTTTCGTGACGACGATGAAATAGAATAGTTACTCTACTTTTATAGGTTTTACCAAAAAATCTTTTAAATAAAAAGGTTCAAAAGATTCAATATTCTCAAATTTATGTTGCTGAAAACGGTCTTCGGAAAGAGAGCTCATGTATTTTGCAGATGGAAAAAATTCTGGCCTATAATACGCCGATATTTTTAACAACTTTCTAGCTTTTTGTGCGCCGTCTCCAAATATATAAATTTTATTTTTTGTATATTCTATAAAGCTGTCCTCATCAAGAATTTTCGCCTCAATAGTTGTCATCTTTTTTTTATTAAAAATTGCAGTGTAAACCTCGTTTCTTTGTGAATCTATCATAGGAATCAATATTCCTTGATTAGCATTGAACCCATGTACCATAATCGTTAAAGTATCTATAGCTATTAGGGGAATATTTAAACCATAACACAAACCTTTAGCCGCGGAAACTCCTGTTCTAAGACCAGTATAAGAACCAGGACCTTTACTAACAGAAACAGCATTGAGTTCATAAATACTTATAGCAGACTTTTTAAAGACATAATCAATAAATTTATGGATATTTTCAGAATGCGAATAAAATTTAGAATTTTCTTCAACTAAAATTTGGAAAATGCCATTCTTAACTATAGATACAGAACAATTTCTAGTTGCAGTTTCGATATTAAGTATAATCGCCATCAGAGAACCTGTTTTTAGTAAGCAAGATAAGATTGTCTATAGCTATCGGGTTACAGGAGCCATAGGTAGCTGCTGGCTAATAAATACTATAAAGTCCGTGAGCGAATGATGTTTTAGCGATTCGCCAGATCTAAATAGATGTATCCCTAATAGAATTATTATTCTTCATTTCAATAATGATCTTTTTTGTTATGTATAAAACATTTAAAGAATATAATAAATTTAATCTGAATCAATGGGCTTCCGAAATAGCCAATTTATGGAAAAAAAACAATATTTTTGAGAAAAGCATTATATCCCGTGAGGGAAGAAATGTCTATGTCTTTTATGAAGGGCCACCCTCAGCTAACGGATATCCTGGTATTCACCATGTAATGGTTCGAACTATAAAAGACGTATTTTGTAGATATCATACTTTAAAAGGAGAAAAAGTATACCGGAAATCCGGTTGGGACGCACATGGATTACCCATTGAACTTAGCGTAGAAAAAGAACTTAATATTACAAAAGAAGATATCGGTAAAAAAATTAGTGTAGAAGAATATAATCAGACTTGTCTTATATATGTGATGCGTTACACGAGGATTTGGAAAAAATTTACTGAGAAAATAGGATATTGGATAGATCATAAAACTCCGTATATGACTTATCACTCAAAATATATAGAAAGTCTATGGTGGATTTTGAAGCAATTCTATAAAAAAAAATTATTATATAAGGGATACACTGTACAACCATATTCTCCGGCTGCAGGAACTGGATTGAGCACACATGAACTTAATCTCCCTGGTACTTATAAAGAAATAACTGATACCACGATTGTGGTACAGTTTAAAGCTATAAAAGAGAGTCTTCCTACTTTTTTCAAAGTACTTCCAAGAAATGTCTATTTCTTAGCATGGACTACTACCCCTTGGACTCTTCCTTCAAATACTGCTCTGACTATTGGTCCGTATATAGAATATTTAGTGATAGATACATTTAATTCCTATTCCTTTGAAAGGATGTATGTTATATTAGCCAAGGTTTTGATTAGTCAAATACTTTCTGATAAATACTTTCCGGTATCAGACAACGTTTCATTAGAAGTCTTTCAAAAAGGAGATCATAAAATACCCTATAAAATAATAAATACTTTTTCAGGAAAAAGTATTGTAGGAAGCCGTTACGAACAGTTATTACCTTGGGTAATTCCCTCCGAAAGGAAAAAAAATGCCTTTAAAGTTATTTCCGGAGATTTTGTTACTACTGATACCGGTACTGGTCTTGTACATATTGCGCCCACTTTTGGTGTTGATGACGCTGAAGTAGCTAAGAAAAATGAAATACCTCCTATGTTAGTATGGGATTCTGTAAAAAAACAAGCTCTACCCTTGGTAGATGTACAAGGACGTTTTATTCAACGTCTACCTAAACCATTTGCTGGAAAATATGTTCGCAATGAATACTACAATACGGAAAAATTTCCTGAATTTTCAGTTGACGTAGAATTGTCTGCCTTATTGCAAAAGGAAGGGAAAGTTTTTAAAATTGAGAAATATCAACACTATTATCCACATTGTTGGCGTACAGACAAACCTATACTTTATTATCCTTTAGATACTTGGTGTATTAAAACTACTGCCGCTAAATATGATATGATTTACCTCAATAAGAATATTCATTGGGTTCCTACTTCTACTGGAACTAGTCGGTTCAATCACTGGCTTGAAAACCTTAACGATTGGAATCTTTCCCGTACAAGATATTGGGGAGTTCCGCTACCGATATGGCGTACACATAAAGAAGAAAGAATTATAGGATCGTTTGAAGAATTGAGGGTTGAAATAGAAAAATCAATTAAGGCTGGATTCATGAAAGAAAATCCTCTCAAAGATTTTGTCCCTGGAGATATGAGCAATGAAAATTACCAAAAAGTTGATGTGCATAAACCATGGGTGGATGATATTATTTTAGTTTCTACTAGGGGTACTCCTATGCGAAGAGAGTCTGACTTAATTGATGTGTGGTTTGATTCAGGAGCTATGCCATTTGCACAATGGCATTATCCTTTTGAAAATAAGGAAAAAATAGATAAAGGAAAGTTTTTTCCGGCAAATTTTATAGCGGAAGGGGTTGACCAGACTCGGGGTTGGTTTTACACTTTACATGCTATTTCTTCTATGCTTTTGAAGTCAGTAGCTTATAAAAATGTAGTGGCTATTGGTTTAGTACTCGATAAAAACGGACATAAAATGTCCAAAAGCAAGGGAAACACTGTGAATCCTTTTGAAGTCTTAGACTTGTATGGTCCTGATGCTACCCGTTGGTATATGCTTTCAAAGGTACAACCTTGGGAAAATCTTAAATTCGATATATACGGGATTGATGAAGTACGTAGAAAATTTTTTGGAACTCTTTATAATACTTATGCATTCTTTGCAATGTATGCCAATATCGATGGATTTTGTTATAAAGAAAATTTTCTTCCTATAGAAGAACGTCCTGAGATGGACAGATGGGTTCTTTCAGAATTACACCAGTTAATTAAGAAGGTAGAAATTTATTATGATACCTATAATACTACTCGTGCTACTAGAATTATCTCTCAATTTGTAATTGACGATTTGAGTAATTGGTACATTCGGATTAGTCGTCGGAGATTTTGGAAGGAAAAATATTCTAAAGATAAAGTGTCTGCTTATCAGACGTTATACGATTGTTTGCTTACAATATCCATAATGAGTTCTCCTATAGCACCTTTTTTTTCTGATCAACTTTACATGAATTTAGTATATACAACTCAAAAATCTTTTTTTGAAAGTGTACATTTGGCTTATTTTCCTAAATATGATGAAAAAATTATCGACAACCGGATAAAAAATTGTATGCATTTGGCACAACGCGTCACTTCAATAGTTCTCTCTTTTAGAAAAAAAAAGAACATAAAGGTTAGACAACCTCTTAGAAAATTAATTATTTTTGTTTCTTCTTTTGAAAAAGAGATTTTTAGTCTATCCGAGATTATTAAACAGGAAGTAAATGTTAAGGAAATTCAATTTTTAACCCACAAAGCTTACAGTAAATTTTTTATTCGTGAAATCAAGCCTAATTTTAAGATGTTAGGTCCTAGATTTGGGAAACGGACACGGATTATTTATGATATTCTTAAAAAATTTACTCCACAGCAAATTGATCATATGGAAAAAGATGGCCATTCTATTATAGAAATAGAAGGTCTTAAAGAAAAGATCACTCTAAAAGAGGTGAATATTGTAATAAAGACATCTAAAAATTGGTTAATAGCCTCCGACAAGGAGATAACTGTTGTTCTAGACCTAGAAATAGATAACGTCTTACGTTATGAGGGAATAGCTAGAGAATTGATCAATAGAATACAGAATATCCGTAAAAAGAAAGAGTTAGGGATAACTGATAAAATGATTTTATCTATTGGAGCTTCTCCTGAACTAGAAAAAGTTATAAAATTACACAGAGAGTATATTTGCGAAGAAACTCTTTCCGTCTCTCTATCCTTAGATTATAACTTAGGAGACATGGTAGATTTTGAGGGAGAAACTATAAGAATATTCGTTAAAAAATTAGCCTATGAATAATAAAGAGACAAGGCGGCTATCCATGCTAACGACAAAAACAATGGGATAGACCTTTAAAGCTTTTTGATAAAGAGCGTTTATGTAGTCTGTAAGTCGGGGTGACTGGATTCGAACCAGCGACCACACACCTCCCAGGCGCGCACTCTACCCAAACTGAGCTACACCCCGTACGGTTCTTAATCGCTCTCCAGGCTGGACTCGAACCAGCGACTACCTGATTAACAGTCAGGTGCTCTAACCAACTGAGCTACTGAAGATACTTAATTCTCTCTTACAAATGTAGTATTTATCTTGTGATGATCAAAATAACAATATAGCTAGATAAGTACGAATTTACTGGAGCAACTACGCGCTTAGCTTAACTTAGCCTAGCCCTAGTTCGTTATAATGCTTGTCACGTGCAAATCATAAAAAAAAGTGGATTCATATAATAAAAAAAATTTTTCTTCGGACCAAGATATTAAATGGTGTCCTGGCTGTGGAAACTACTCGATTTTAAAACAGGTCCAAACTATTTTACCTGAAATAGGCTTTCCTAAGGAAAAAATAGTTTTTGTATCAGGGATAGGTTGTTCTTCACGTTTTCCATACTATATGGATACTTTTGGTCTTCATGGTATTCATGGACGAGCGCCTGCTTTAGCTACAGGTATTAAACTAGCAAATCCTGATTTAAATGTGTGGATTATTACAGGAGATGGGGATGGACTTTCTATAGGAGGAAATCACCTGATTCATCTACTTCGTCGGAATTTAGATGTAAATATTCTGTTATTTAATAATGAGATTTATGGTCTAACTAAGGGACAACATTCACCTACTTCAAAGTTAGGGTTTAAGACAAAATCTTCTCCATTAGGTACCATTGATAATCCATTCAATCCGTTGAGTTTGGTATTAGGAGCAGGAGCTAGCTTTATAGCAAGAACTACGGATAGAGATCCTAAACATTTACGTGAGATGTTACTAAGAGCACAAGAGCACAGAGGAACCTCTTTTTTAGAAATATATCAAAATTGCAATGTCTTTAATGATGGAGTTTTTGAAAATTTTACTGAAAAAAGTAAAAAAGTTAATCAGACACTTTACCTAAAGCAAGGTGAATTGATGAGATTCGGGTCGAAAAAACAATATGGCATACGTCTAGACGGGATATATCCGAAGGTAATTTCACTACAAGAAAGTTCTTATAGTTTTTCAGATATTTGGACACATGATGAAAATGATCGTACGAAAGCAGAGATTTTAACGAGATTCTTTGGTACCCCAGGATATGAAAAATTTCCTCGTCCTTTTGGTGTCTTTTATAAAGAAGAACGTCCTACTTATGACATGCTATTTCATGATCAAATTTCTCTTGCACAGAAGAACCATCCTATGTCACTGGACATCCTGCTTAGTGGAGATTTACATTGTAAAATATAATGTTATATTATCCTTATAACTGCCCAGGCACTGTGGCCGAATGGCTAGGCAAAGGTCTGCAAAACCTTTTATAGCGGTTCGATCCCGCTCTGTGCCTCAATAACAAGCGTTATAGTGTACCGTTCATCTAAATTTTATAAAAAAATAGGTACAGGTGATAATATACATCTTTGCAGTGCTTTATATAAATTCAATCCTTTATTCCCTTCTGCTTTCGATTGAAGCCTCTTGTCTTCTGGGATAGTAGTTTAATTAGCTTGAATAAGCTTAAAACACACCCTTGGAAGAATTTTGAACGACAGATAATAAGGTCTTTGCTTTATCGATATCCTTAATACCACAATCAATAGAAATGATTATCCTAACTCCTTTATATATCCTTCATTGAGTTCAGTCGTAAGGATTTCTTTTTCTTTCTATTAGTAAAGTCGCTATACTACGATGATCCATTATTTTTCGGAGACCAATTTTAAGATTTATAATAGAAAAAAAATAAAAAAATGGGTAAAAAATATAATCCAAAAGGAAAATGCATATATTGGAAATATAAATTTTATATTTTGCAATGATCAATATTTATTAAAAATAAATAACAGTTATCTGAATAAAGATTTTTACACTGATGTTATTACATTCGATTTCGTTAAAAAAAAAAAAATATACGGAGATATATTCATTAGTATAGAAAGAGTCAAATATAATGCTTTAAAATGGAAGCAATATTTTTATATAGAGCTTTATAGGGTAATGGCTCATGCTATTTTGCATTTATTAGGTTACAAAGATAATCTGTATAAAGAGAGGTTGATTCTTCATGCAAAAGAAGACTTTTATTTAAATTTACTCTACTTATAGGTTTTAATTATACAAAGAGTGTTTTCCACTATTTATGATATTATTATAATAGGTGGCGGCCATGCTGGTGCTGAAGCAACTGCTGCGGCATCACGAATGGGATCTTCTGTTCTTTTGATTACCATGAATCTACAAACCATTGGATATCTATCCTGTAATCCAGCTATGGGAGGTATAGCTAAAGGACAAATGATTCGTGAAATAGATGCCTTAGGTGGTTATTCTGGTATTATTACAGACGAAACCATGATTCAATTCAGAATGCTTAACCGATCAAAAGGTCCTGCTATGTGGAGCCCAAGAGCACAGTTAGATAGGATGCGTTTTTCTGAAACATGGCGTTTAAAATTAGAGAGTTTCCCAAAAGTCGACTTTCTTCAAGATTCTGTTACAGAACTTTTGATCCAAAAAAAAAGTATCCGAGGTGTTAAAACAGCACTCGGAATAGAGATTCCAAGTAGGGCCGTAATACTTGCTAGCGGTACATTCCTTAACGGGATGATTTATATAGGAGAAAAACAATATCGGGGGGGACGAATCTCGGATAAATTTTCTACCGGACTAACTGAACAACTCAGATATTTAGGTTTTTTAACAGGACGAATGAAAACAGGCACTTCTCCTAGAGTAGATGGAAGGTCATTGGATTATTCAAAGATGAATGAACAAATAGGTGATGAAAACCCTAAAAAATTTTCTTATATCAATACTCCTGCTTTAAAAAAGCAACGTAGTTGTTATATTACTCATACCACTGATGTAGTTCATGATATATTACGTTCAGGTTTTAAACGTTCACCTATATTCAATAGATCTATCCACGGAATAGGACCTCGTTATTGTCCTTCTATTGAAGATAAAATTTATCGGTTTTCTGAACGTCATCATCATCAAATATTTGTAGAACCAGAAGGTTGGAATACAACAGAAATGTATGTTAATGGGTTTTCTACTTCTCTACCTCAAGAGATTCAGTTCCAAGCATTGAGAAAAATTCCTGGATTTGAACGTGTAAAGATATTAAAATTAGGTTATGCTATAGAATATGATTACTTTCCACCAATACAATTAAATCATTCTCTAGAAACGAAACTTATAAAAAATTTATTCTTTGCTGGACAAATTAACGGAACTACAGGTTATGAAGAGGCAGCAGCACAAGGGATTATAGCTGGGATAAATGCCCATTTAAAAATAAATAAAAAAGAACCATTTATTTTACATAGACATGAAGCTTATATAGGAGTATTAATTGATGATTTAGTAACTAAAGGGACTGAAGAACCTTATAGAATGTTTACTTCTAGGGCTGAGCATCGAATATTGCTAAGGCAAGATAATGCAGACGAACGGCTTACCCACTACGGGTATAAATTAGGATTATCTAAAGAAGATAGGATTAAAAAACTTAAAAAAAAGTTAAAATTGATAAAAGATTGCGTGAATTTTCTGTACGAGACAAATTTACATCCTGATGTCGGAAATCTAATTTTAGAAAAAAAAGGAAGTACACTACTTTCTCAACCTATTCGATTATCTTCATTACTTTCAAGACCAGAAATTTCCATAAAAGACTTTTATCATCTTTCTATTTTCCAAGATTATAGAAATTTGCATTCTATAAACGAAGAAGAACTTGAGCAAGTGTCTATCCAAATTAAATATAAAGGCTATATAGAACGTGAAAAGAACATGGCCGCTAAAATTTCACGTCTTGAAAACATTGGGATTCCAGATAATTTTGATTATGGAAGAATCGTAGCTCTATCATACGAAGCAAGAGAGAAACTGGGTTATCGGAACCCTCGTTCCATTGGACAAGCTTCAAGAATTAGTGGAGTTTCTCCAGCAGATATTAGCGCACTTCTGATTTATCTGAATCGTTAA